>CAWASY010000073.1:0-12702 GCA_963784505.1 uncultured beta proteobacterium
AATTATTCGGTGGCCAGCAATATGAGCGCGATCGTTTTCGCGAACAGGCTAACTGGGTGAGACGCCATGCGATGAAACAGGCCTCGGCGGCAGCGGCAAATGTGCCCATCGTGCAGATGGTCGCAGCGGTTGCGCTTGCGGTTGTTGTGTATCTGGCTACTATGCAATCCAACGCGGATGAAGTCACGGTAGGCGGTTTTGTGTCGTTCATCATGGCCATGCTGATGCTGACCGCACCCTTGAAACGCCTGACCGGGGTGAGCGAGTATTTGCAACGCGGGCTTGCCGCAGCGGAAAGCGTATTTGCACTGATCGATACCCTGGGCGAGCAGGATGAAGGCAAAGTTGAAATCGGCCGGGTTCGTGGCGAGTTGCATTTTGATAACGTGCAGTTTGCCTACGCACCCGATGCGCGGGCCGTGCTGCAAAATATCAATCTGGCTATCCGTGCCGGTGAAAATGTGGCCTTTGTCGGTGCTTCAGGCAGTGGCAAGACCACGCTGGCCAATCTGGTGCCGCGTTTTTATTCCGTGACGGGGGGTGAAATCCGTCTGGACGGGCATAATCTCGCCCAATTGTCGCTTGCCAGTCTGAGGGCCAATATCGCACTGGTCAGCCAGGAAGTGGTGTTGTTCAATGACACGATTTCGGCCAATATTGCCTATGGGCAGATGCGAGTGGTATCGGCAGCCGAAATCATCGCGGCCGCTACCGCTGCCCATGCGATGGAATTCATCAGCGAATGGCCGGAAGGCTTGAATACGCTGGTTGGAGAGCGCGGCGTGAAATTATCCGGCGGCCAGCGTCAGCGTATCGCGATTGCCCGTGCCATTCTCAAGGACGCGCCGGTGCTGATACTCGATGAGGCGACTTCCGCGCTCGATTCCGAATCTGAGCGACACGTTCAGGCAGCACTCGAAACGTTGATGAAAGGCCGCACTACGCTGGTCATCGCGCATCGATTGTCCACTATCGAAAAGGCGGATCGTATCGTGGTGTTGCAAAAGGGCGAAATTGCCGAGATCGGCACACACCTCCAGTTGCTGGAAAAGAAAGGCGCGTATGCGCAGTTGCAACGCGTGCAGTTCGCGGATAATGATACGCATTGAATCAACAAGGGTTGACGTAGCAACACGAATACACTAAATTACACCATCCAGTTTACTCAACTATTAGGAGATACACATGGCAGTTCTCGTCGGCAAGGCAGCACCGGATTTCACCGCTGTAGCGGTGATGGGCAATAACGAAATGAACGAATCGTTCAACCTGAAGAGCTATATCGCAGGAAAAGCGGCGGTGCTTTTTTTCTACCCACTTGATTTTACCTTCGTTTGCCCGTCAGAGTTGATTGCATTCGACCATCGTCTGGCTGAATTCAAGAGCCGTGGCGTTGAAGTTATCGGTGTATCTATTGACTCGCAATTCACCCATCTGGCATGGAAAAATACGCCGGTCAACAAGGGGGGTATCGGTCAGGTCGGTTATCCGCTGGTGGCTGACGTTAAGCATGAAATCTGTAAAGCCTACGATGTGGAACTGGCTGATGCCGGCGTCGCGCTGCGCGGTTCATTCCTGATCGACAAGACCGGCGTAGTGATGCACCAGGTTGTCAACATGCTGCCGCTTGGCCGCGATATCGACGAAATGCTGCGCATGGTGGACGCGCTGCAATTCTTCGAAGAACACGGCGAAGTTTGTCCTGCTGGCTGGAGTAAAGGCAAGGCGGGCATGAATGCGTCCACTGCCGGTGTGGCGCAATATCTGGCTGATCACGCAGCAGAACTGTAAGTCATTGATTTCCTGATCTTTTAATAAAGATAAAAAGGCCACCCTCGGGTGGCCTTTTTTTGATTACAAACGACTATCCTCTTTAATGGCTATCCGAAATGCCGGGCTGCGCCGCGACGCTCCGCCATGCATTTGCCAATGAGGGCTAGTTGTTGATCGTCAAGCAAGCTGGCCGCCAGTGGCAATAGTTCCGCATTTTCAATGGCAATATGCTCGCGATGGCTGTGGATGAATTTCTCGGTCAGTTCAGGCGCAAGCAATTGTTGCTGTCCTGACGCGATTAGTACAAGCATAGGCCTCAAGGCGCGCCATGCAGATTGCATTTCAATGTGTTCGCCAAGCAGGCGATCAAGCAGGGGGAGCTCGGCGATTGCACACAATGCCGGAAACAGGTTTTGTTCTTCATCCTGGTGATGAAACTGTGCTGCCGTATCGAAGTAGCGCAATATGCCTTTCGCTGCCTGCTGAGCCTGTTCATCGCAGCCCTTGATTGACAGATGTACGGCCAGTTTTTGCAGCGTATCGCATTGACGCAGGATTTTGCCGTGGCAGGCAAGCAGCATCTCCAGTGGGTGATCAAAGCCGGGTGCTGCATCAATATCGTGGATTGAAATCATTTTTTTCTCACTGTATTAAAGGGAAGGGATCGTGGTTGAAGGCGACCAGTACCATGTAGCCGAATACCGCTTGTGCCGCGATCCAGGCAAACAGGCGTACCGGTCTTGTTCGTTTCGGATTGAGCGCAACCCAGCCTAACAGGATGTATAACAGTAGCGCGATCACTTTGGCGGTCAGCCAGGCGTTGATAAACGGGTATTGCCCGATGGTGTATGCCAACGCAATCGCAGAACATAACAACACGGTATCGACGATATGCGGCGCGATTTTTACCCAGCGCTGCTGCATTCGATCCGAATGGTGCAGGCTCCAGATGCCACGCAGAAAAAACAGGCTATAGCTTGCGGTAACGCAGGTGATGTGCAGGGTTTTAAGGATCAGGAAGCTCATAATGGGTCTTGGTTTATGCGGGCGAAAATAACCACCCTGATTGATCTATACAATAATAGATGTATTATTATGGCATGTTAAAAACAATATTGAAGCATATAACGGCATTTTGGGGGGTGGGGAGCGATGCGACCGGCCATATCGAAAAACTCATCTCAGGTCTGGGCGGCTTTGTTGGCATTGTGTTGATTCTGTGGTTCAGTCAGCATGAACTGGGCGAGCAGGGCGCAGCCCTGATGGTCGCCTCGATGGGTGCGTCTGCGGTATTGCTGTTCGCTGTGCCCAACGGTGCGTTGTCGCAGCCCTGGCCGCTGATCGGCGGGCATGTGATTTCTGCATTGATTGGTGTGGCATGCGCGCAGAGCATTTCAAATATGCTCATCGCCGCCCCCCTGTCCGTGGCGCTGGCGATTGCAGCGATGTATTATTTGCGCTGCATCCATCCGCCCGGTGGCGCGAGTGCCTTGACGGCAGTAATCGGGGGCGCGCAGGTGCATGCGCTGGGATACCAGTTTGTGATTACGCCGGTGCTGCTCAATGCCAGTATCATTCTGGTTGCAGCCATTGCGGTGAACTACGCGTTTCCCTGGCGGCGCTATCCTGCCAGCTTGCGTAAGCAAACCGTCAGTAAACAGACGCAGCGATCCGATACCTACAATCGTTTGCTGCATGCCGATTTTGCCTATGCACTGGCCGAGAGGGGTTCCTACGTTGACATTAGTGAGGCGGAATTGTCCGCAATTTATCAGTTGGCGGTCAAGCATGCCTGGCAGTTGTCGGACCAGCCTGAGCAGATTACAGCGGGGCTTTATTACAGTAACGGGCAATTGGGCGACGATCTGTCGGTGCGCAAGGTATTGTCTATCGATGAGGATGAGCAGCGCATCTCATTCAGAATCGTTGCGGGCTATGGACAGGGCATCATTAAAACGGACAGGCTAATTGATTTTTCCAACTGGCAGCAATACGAAGTGATACTCAAGGATGGCGAATGGCATAGAATACGGCAGGCTCTCATCCATGCGCCATCTTGAAAGGTTAATATGAAGCTGACCCAGTATTCCGATCTTGGTTTGCGATTGCTGATGTATCTGGCACATCGTCGCGGTGAGTCGGTGACCATACAGGAAGCGAGCGACCGATTTGCCGTATCCAAAAATCACATGGTTAAGATTTCCCATCAGTTGACCAAGTCGGGGTTGATTGAAAGTATTCGGGGGCGTAATGGCGGGGTGCGTCTGGCGCGTAGCGCACAGCGTATTTCCGTGGAGGATGCCTTACGCGCGACTGAAGATAACTTTGCACTGGTCGAATGCTTCAGTTCAAGCAACAATCACTGCATCATTACCAATGTATGCAAATTGAGCGAGGTACTGGATACTGCGCTATCCGCCTTTTTTTCCGTGCTGCGAGCAACGTCACTGGAAGATCTGGTGGTAAATGGTCATGAACTTGATCAGGCGCTGTTGCCACTAACCCGCAATATTGTCATTCATCCACGCCAATAACGTTTTATTCAGGATGTTTTCAACCAGGATTTATTCATGAGAAATCGTCTGCACAGTCATGCGCGTCCTTCCGGCCCACTCAATAAATTGGCCGCCTTGCTGGTGGCCGTTGTGATGATCGCTTTGCTGCTGATGTTCTCGGTCGTGATTGTGGCTGTCGTGCTGCTTGCGGGTTCGATCGCATGGGGATATTTTTGGTGGAAGACCCGTGCCTTGCGCAAACAGATGCGCAATCAACCGTCCGCTGGCATTGTAATGGAAGAAGACGTTATCAAGGGTGAGGTGATCGAAGGCGAAGTCATCCGCGTCTATGAGCCAGGGGACGCAAAGTAGCTCGGTTATCGTAGTGGCAACAGGTCTTGTTGCTATTCGCCCAGTTGCAATGACCGAATGTAATGGCAGGTATAACCTCCCGGATGCTCGACCAGGTATTTTTGGTGGTAGGCTTCGGCACGGAAAAATTCTCTGAACGGCACGACGTCGGTGATCACTTTGTGTTTCCACTCACTTGATGCGTCAACCGTTTCGATTACTTGCTGCGCGGATTTTTGTTGCGTTTCATCCACATAAAAAATTGCCGAGCGGTATTGCGTGCCGAAATCGTTACCCTGCTGGTTGCGGGTGGTCGGGTTGTGCATGCGGAAGAATTCAAACAGCAGGTGACGGTAGCTTAAGATTGACGGATCGAACACGATTTTCAGTGATTCGGCATGGCCCGTACGACCGGTTTTGACGGTTTCGTACATGGCGTTATCAGTATGCCCGCCCGTGTAGCCAACTTCGGTTTGCAGCACGCCAGGTATTTGACCTGCCAGTTGTTCCATCCCCCAGAAACAACCGCCTGCAAGGTAAGCCGTTTGCGTTGTGTCCGTCATGATTGATTCGTGCGTCATCGTTGTGCTCGCAGTTGTCCGTACAGTTTCTAGCGCACCAGTTTCTTCATGGCCTGAGCAGCTTCACGCTTGGAGTCCTTCTCTTTTTCGGTAGCGCGCTTGTCATGGAGTTTCTTGCCTTTGGCAAGGCCGATGGTCAGTTTGACTCGTCCGCCCTTGTAATGCATATCCAGCGGCATCACGGTATAGCCTGCGCGTTGCACCTTGTTCAGGATTTTTTCGATTTCCAGTTTGTGCAACAACAGCTTGCGAGTGCGCACCGGGTCGGGATGGATGTGCGTCGAGGCAGAGGTCAAGGGGCTGATATGGGAGCCGAACAGAAACAGTTCATCGCCCTTCGACGTGACATAGGCTTCCTTGAGGTTGGCGCGACCAGCACGGATGGCCTTGACTTCCCAGCCTTCGAGCATGATGCCGGCTTCGTACTTGTCTTCCACGAAATATTCGTGAAATGCTTTTTTATTCTGGATAATGCTCATGGGAGGTGAATTTTACTGTGTGTTCGGCTATTCTACCAGTCTTTGGAATTCGGGCTTGCGCTGTGTTATGGCATCGGTAGAAAAAACAGTATTGGTCGCTCATAGTGCAGAGCGGATGTTTCAGTTGGTCGATCGCGTTGAAAACTACCCGGAATTTTTGCCGTGGTGCGGTGGGGCGAGTGTGGCGGATGTCGAAGAAAACAGGATTCATGCTACGGTTGTTATAAACTACCATCATATTAAACAAAGTTTTACGACTGAAAATATCCGCACCCCACCCAATCGGATCGATATGACCTTGCAGGATGGGCCGTTTCGCCATCTGGATGGGAGCTGGCTTTTTATCCCTTTAAACGAGACAGCCTGTAAAATTGAATTCCGTTTGCACTACGAGTTTTCCAGCAAGTTGCTGGAAAAACTGGTGGGCCCCGTCTTTCATTACATCGCGAACAGTTTCGTGGATGCATTCATTCACCGTGCAGATAAGGTTTATTCGAACACATGACTGATAAAATTAACATCGAGGTGGTCTATGCGCTACCGGATGATCAAACCCTCCTTAAAAAAGCTGTCCCGTCAGGTAGCACGGTGATGGACGCTATACAGGCGAGTGGTCTGCTGGCAAAGTACCCGGCCTTTGATCTGGCTGCACACAAACTGGGTATTTTCGGCAAACTGACTAAAGCCGACACCCTATTGCGCGATGGGGATCGCATCGAGATTTATCGTCCGTTGATTGCCGATCCCAAGGAAGTGCGCCGCAGACGCGCAGAAGAAGGCAAAGTGATGAAAAAAGGCGGTGGCGACGCATGAGTCAGTGTAGCGCTTTAATGCCGGTATTTTTTCGATGCTAGATTATGATTTTCATTGTCACTCCACCTATTCCGACGGCACACTCACACCGACTGAAATTGTCGAACGCGCCAGTTTGCGGGGCGTCAAGGTGTTGGCGCTGACCGATCACGATGATACGGAGGGGCTGGATGAGGCGCGCAGTGCCGCACAGCTGTTGAATATGAAATTTGTGAACGGCGTGGAAATATCGGTGTCCTGGCGCAAGCATACCTTGCATATCGTAGGGCTTGATATCGATCCTGCTTATGAACCATTGCAAACAGGATTGCGCGCTGTGCGTAGCGGAAGGTTGGAGCGCGCCAGAAAAATGGGCGATGAACTGGCCAGGGCCGGTATCGGTGGCGTTTTTCAGGGTGCGCTCAAATTCGCCACGAATCAGAATATGGTTGGTCGCACGCATTTTGCGCGCTATCTGGTTGAAGCGGGCTATTGCCGTGATGTCAAAAGCGTGTTCAATCGTTATCTGGCCACCGGCAAGCCGGGTTATGTGCCCCATCAGTGGGCGAATCTGGCCGATGCCATCAGCTGGATCGTGGGCAGCGGCGGCGTGGCGGTGCTGGCACACCCGGGGCGCTACATGGTGGGTCGTCACAGTATGGGTAAGCAGACCATGCATGAATTGTTAGGCGAATTTACCGAACTGGGCGGCGGGGCGCTGGAAGTGGTGACCGGCAGTCATACCCAGGAACAATATGCCGAATTCTCTCGTTATGCCGATGAATTCAACTTGCTCTCGTCCTGTGGGTCCGATTTTCACGGGCCGAACGAGAGTTACCGGGATCTGGGCCGACTGCCCGATCTGCCATTGATTTGCCGTCCTGTCTGGCAAGTGTTGCAATAGGAAATCTATGTCACAGTTTTTTACCATTTATCCGAACAATATCAATATGCGCCTGATTCATCAGGCCGTGGCTATTTTGCGCGATGGCGGCATCGTGGTTTATCCCACCGATTCGTGCTATGCGCTAGGCTGTCTGCTCGATGACAAGCATGCCGTGACTCGCTTACGTGAAATACGTCAGCTCGATGACAGTCATTACCTGACGCTGATGTGTCGGGACTTGTCCGAGATTGCCAATTATGCGCGGGTCAATAATGCGCAATTTCGTTTATTGAAAGCCAATACGCCCGGCAGTTACACTTTTATACTGGAAGCGACCAAGGAAGTGCCTAAACGCCTGCAGCATCCCAAACGCAGTACGATCGGCATACGCGTGCCTGATCATCCGGTGGCGCTGGCGCTGCTGGCAGAACTGGGGGAACCGATGTCATCACGATTCAAGCAGAAAATTATCGACCAGATCATTACCAAAAGGGCAAAAAACTCTACCAATCAATCATTCTCTATCTAAAATCAATCATTCTAAGACTCATCAAACTCAAGTCTATCCTCAAAATTCATACACTAATATTTTAAAAAAGCGATCTAAAACGATCTAGTCATTTTCGTTGGCATTGGTTTTTGGCGATCGCGATCGCTAGTATTACGGGCATTGCGATCGCCTTGTTCCAGCTAGGAGTAGTTTGATAAACATCTGACCGTAGTTGCCCCTATTTGGTTGTTAATTGGTGTGATGCTAGTAGTAAGTGCTACTTTTGGCGAGTTATCCTAACCTAAATTAAAGATAGTTATGGTGCAAAGTGCTGAACTCTCTTTAATCTGCGATTTAAATGTGTGACAATTGGGTTGGAAGAAATATGAAAAATAGTTGGATTAAGAGATGTGACGTGTGGTTTTATGTGGATATTACGGATGGGGAATGGTGGTGATGAAGCTTTGCTAGCTACTTGTTGGCAATGTTACGAAAGGATATTCAATGCTTGTACTATCAGCAAAACCAAAGGTAACCGAAGATTAACATCAAGTCGAGGGAAGCGATGTGATTTAGTCTTTAGTTGATTAATGTTTTGAAACAATCAGATTTATTGATTTGGGGGTGGGGCAGCTCATGAAGATGCGCTTATGCGCCAGAAATCGATTTATTAGGTGGATCTGATGGGGCCAGCGCAGGGGGATGGGACTGGAATGATCGGAGGGCGTACAGGGGGTTGGTCCTTTAAGCGTAGTTGAGTCAATGGCATCGGAAAACGAGCTTTTCAAGGTATGCAATGCGGTACCGGTGCGCGATTCGCTATTCGGCAGAGTTATTTAGTGATTGGCAAGTCGAGAGTGTCGTTGCGCCTGATCGTGTATGGGCGTTAGAAGCAAGCTCCGATTAACATGTATTGTGATTATCAAAACCTTGTGTAGCCGTAGTTTTGCGATCGCGTTGACCGACACGGCATGCAGTTGGGGGTGGGTCTTGGGGGTGTGGAAGCCCTCCTGAAAGGCCTCCATCGCCAGCTTCCAGTTGGTCGGCAGCACGGTGCCGTACCACCAGTCCATCTTCAGCTTGTCGACGTGGCGCGCATCCATCCGGTCGGCGACCGGGCCAAGGCTGGTCGCGCAAGCGGGGGCATCGTCGTCGAAGTTGATGAAGGCACAGCCCGCCCAGAACTCGATGCGGCACCGGGACGAGATCGATCTCGGCGCTGCCGAGCACTTCTTCATCGAAGATGCGGCGGCCGAACACGAAAGTGTTCTCGCCCTCGCGCATTCCAGCGCCAGCCGTGGAACGGGCAGACGAAGCCCGCTCGCCGCAGTTGTCCCGGGCCGTTCGCCAGCCGCACGCCGCGGTGGCGGCAGGCGTTCTTGAAGGCCTTCACGCCGTCCTTGGTGCGGATGACGATCACCGATTGTCGAGGATGGTGTATACTCGGTGTAGTCGCCGATTTCGGGAATTTCCTCCAGCCGGCAGGCCATCTGCCAGACGTGCGGCCACAGGTGCTCGCTTCTCGAGTTCGAAGAAGTCCCGGTCGTAATAGCGCTGCGCGGGAATGCATCTCGGGATCGGTGATGCGGTGGGGAACTGTGCCCAGCTTTGCTGCGTTGCTTGTCGTCATGGCCCTCTGCCTGGATTGCAATAAAGGAATGCTAACGTATGTTTGCCTATCGCGTTACGATCATAATGCAACAGGATATGTGCAATGCTGGCTACACCACCGGAAAAACGTCAGCGCAATCAGCGAGGCGAGGGCGCGCGGCTTAAAGGCGAGCTGATTAATGCTGCGATGCGTATCCGGAATTTCCTTTATCGCCCAGTTTGAGCTTTGATGTGCCTCTCAATTTAGCTCTCTCGCTATGGTGCTCTCGCTCTCGCGAGGCTGGTGTTCCAGGCTCGTACTTTCTTTTGTGCTCACTTTTCGGCATTTGTCGGATGCCAGGGCGATGATGGCCGAAATCGTGCTGGACCTGCCGGGCGCAGATGGGAGAGCATCTGGTCAGGGCATCGCTGGACTGCGCTCCCGACGAGCCCATGGCCGCGTTGAAAGCGAAAATGAGTGCATTTGTCCGGTATGCGATGGAGCGGCCGTCGCGATACCAGCTGCTGTTTGCGATGTCCTATGATCCCGAGCACGACATCGATGGCCCGCTTCGCCCGGCCTTCCGCCCGGTCAGGGAATTGATCGAGGCTCTCATCGCGAGTGGCGGCAAGGTGCCCGCAGACGACCCCTTCACATCGGCGCTGTTGATAATCTCGCTAGCCCATGGCCGCATCGCATTGGCCCATCTCGCTCCGTTGAGGCCGGGAAACTTTGCGCCCGATGTCGAGGCATTCGTCCAGGACGCACTTGGTCGCATGTTTGCCGATTGAGGCGTGTAGCTGCTTACCGGGGCTTTGCGCTGGTTATCGCTGCGTCGCAGCCGTCTCCTTCCAGCCCCGCCGCCCAGGCAATCGCGCCCCTCGATCAGTTGGACATGCTTGGGCTCGCTGTAGGATTTGGGCGTATGGCCCAGCGCCGAATAGAGCGCGCGGCCCTGGCCAACGCAGTGCCACCAGACCAGCGGATGATCCTTGCCCATGCCTGATGTCTTTGGCCTCAAGGAAAGGAAGCAGTTGCTCGACCGGCTTGTAGCTGGCCTCGTCGATGCTGACGAGAACGTGGTAGCCCCTGACGCGCGGACTGGCGGCGAACGAATACCATTCGTCAGAACGCACCCAGGTTGAACCCAGCCCCTTGGTCGCAGGGTGCGTTTCGTCCTCGATCTTCAGCGTGCCCTGCTGGATGTGCGGACCCAGCGTGTGGCCGATGAATTTCGCACCGATCAACTCGTCCTGGTACCATCTCCAGTCGTATTTAACATCGCCCCCCGCACCGTGCAGTGCGACGAACCCGCCGCCCTGCTCGAGCCAGGCCTTGAAATCGGCGCGCTGCTGCTTGGTGAAGACGTCGCCGCTGACGCTATTCCAGACCGTCGCCTGAAATCGCTTGAGCTGCTCGGGATTGAACACCGCCGCGTTCTCGGTGAGGTAGATCGACCAGCCTTTCCGCTTGGCCATCGCCACCAGCGCCGCGTTAGTAGCGTCTATCTGGTCGTCGTCGCGAAATCCGTTGGTCTTGGAGAAGACCAGGATGGCGGGCGCGTCGAGTTTTGCGGGCAGGTTTGGCGGGGTGGTTTCGTAGATCTTGTAGCCGACCAGCGCGGCATAGGTTTTCGGCCCGATCCAGATCGCCAGGCCCAGCACCACAAGCAAGACTGCGCCGAGGGTCCAAAGGACTATCCGTTTGAAAGTGCGCACGATCTCTCCCCGCCAGATATCGGGGTCAGCACTGCCGCCCGCCGCATTGACCCTTGCAGGGTTCGGCATTTCATGTAATCAGGCGCAGATATTAATGCAACACTGAATGTGCAATACAAAGTCGGTGATGCACTCTGGCAGAGGATGCAGGCGATGATCCAGACCTGGCTGCAACCGGCGGGCGACACTGACCGGCGGCGCTTCATCCGCAACGCCCTGCTGGCGATCGGGGCCGCAGGGGCACCGCTTCCCGCCTTCGAGCTTCTGGCTTCGCCACCGCCCGAAGGCGCCAAATTCTTCTCGCCCGAGCGCTTCGCGGTACTCGACGCGCTGGCTGAAACGATCATGCCCCGCACCGACACACCCGGCGCGCGCGATGTGCTGGTCCCGGCACGGATCGACGGGCTGATGAACAGCTGGGCGTCTGCGCAGACCAAGACCGATTTCGCGCGCGTGCTTGATGAGGTCGAGGCCGCTTCGCGCGCCAGCGACGCGGCGAGCCTGGCAAGGCTCACCCCGGCGAAACAGCTCGAGGTCGTGTCCGCATATGACAAGGCGCGGGTGCAGGATCCCGCCTATCTAAAGCTCAAAGGGCTGGTGCTGGCACTCTATTACCTGTCCGAGCCCGGCGCGACGCAGGAACTGACTTACGAGCACGTGCCCGGTGCATGGCAGCCTTCGATTCCGGTGACCGCCGAAACGCGCGGCTACGCCTTCGACATCGGCCTTTAAGGATTATTCGAAATGTTCGACGCCATCGTCGTGGGCTCGGGGATCAGCGGTGGCTGGGTCGCCAAGGAATTGACCGAGAAGGGCCTCAAGGTCCTGATGCTCGAGCGCGGACGCAACATCGAGCACGGCGCGGACTACAACGACGGGCTGATGCCGTGGGAACTGCCCAACGAAAATATGCTGCAGGAAGAAGAACTGGCTCGTGACTACGCGATCCAGTCCAAGAACTTCGCGTTCAGCAAGGCCAACCAGCATTTCTGGGTAAAGGACACCGAAAGCCCCTACTCCACCCCCGAGGGCAAGCCGTTCAACTGGTATCGCGGCTTCCATCTCGGCGGGCGCTCGCTGATGTGGGGGCGGATGTCACTGCGCTGGAGCGAGATGGATTTTGCCGCGAACAAGACCGATGGCCACGGCTCCGATTGGCCGATCCGTTATGCCGATCTTGCCAAATGGTACGATCACGTCGAAAATTTCGCCGGTGTTTCCGGCTCTTCGGATGGTCTGGCGCAGTTGCCCGATGGCGATTTCCTGCCGCCGATGGGGCTCAACGACGTCGAGGCGGACTTCAAGAAGAAACTCGAGGCAAATTTCCCTGGGCGTACGGTGATCCCACCGCGGGTCGCCAACCTGACCGAAGCACGCCAGCATCACCTCGATCTGGGCCGGGGGCCGTGCCAGTATCGCGCGATCTGCTATCGTGGATGCAGCTACGGTGCCTATTTCTCCAGCCTCAGCGCGACGTTGCCCGCCGCCCGCCTGACCGGCAACCTGACCGTAGTGACCGACGCGATCGTCCACAGCGTCATCCACG
>CAWASY010000074.1:0-8654 GCA_963784505.1 uncultured beta proteobacterium
TTCAGATAAAACGGCAATTCATCCTCCCTGAGCTTTTCGAACAGCGTCAACACGAATCGGCCATTGCTGGTGGTGACGAAATAATTGGTGTTTTCGATGCCGGAGGCAATGCCCTGCAGCTCAAGCAGATGGCCCAGCGAATAATCCTGCAGCCAATGGGTAAGTTCAGCTTTGGTGACGGTAGTGTAAACAGACATAATTTAAAGGTTGCAATTCATGCACCCCTTCGAGGCGAAGGGGATGGGGGGCGTGCCGTCGCTGTTTAGAATCGGTGAATCACCCATTGAGGCGGGCGAAAACCCGAATCCAAGCTCTCCTGCCGTGCGAATTTGCCATCACCGCGCTGATCTACCAGGTAATAGGGCGGCCCCACTTTCGGCGTGACCTTGATCATGTACAGGCGGCCGCCAGAGCGATACTCTTCAACGCTCAGCGCCTTCTCCTTGATGATGGTGATTTCAGCTTCGTCATTGACAGACGCATCCGGACCGGGCGTGAAGACGGGTGGCTGCAGTGGTTCGAGATTGCCCGGCACAGATTTTTCTGCGTGTGCCAGAAACGGGAAGCAACACAGCAGTAATAGGGATATGAAGCGCATGACAGCAGTCTCTCACGAATGGTAATGATGTATTTTAGCCGATTTATCGGCTAGCCTAACAAATTACCTGTTAAACCTGAAAATCCTTATTCCCGTGCCCACACTGTTCATCTACAAATAGAGCTGCCGTTCCCGTTCCGCCTCGGTAGGTTCGAATCCGGATGTCTCATAATGTTTGAAAATCGCGCTAACCACTTCCTGAGGCTCATCGATGAGCTGGATCAGGTCCATGTCATCCGGATTGATCACCTTTTCATCGATCAGTGTAGTTCTGAACCAATTGATCATCCCCTCCCAAAACTTCGACCCCACCAGGATGATCGGTATACGTCGCGTCTTGCCGGTTTGTACCAGCGTGAGCGCTTCCATCAGCTCATCCAGCGTGCCAAAGCCGCCAGGCATGACCACGTAAGCATGGGCGAACTTGACGAACATCACCTTGCGCGCAAAAAAATGCTGGAATGACTGGCTGATATTCTGGTACGGGTTGTTGGATTGCTCGTGTGGCAACTGTATGTTCAGGCCGACGCTGGGCGACTTGCCGTAAAAAGCCCCCTTGTTAGCCGCTTCCATGATGCCGGGACCGCCGCCTGAAATTACCGAAAAGCCCGCGTCCGAGAGCATGCGAGCGATTTCTTCTGCAAGCTTATAATACGGTTGGTCAGGTCGGGTGCGTGCACTGCCGAAGATACTCACGGCAGGATGGATTTGCGCGAGGCGGTCCGTTGCAGAAACAAATTCTGACATAATACCGAATACACGCCACGCCTCTTTTGCATCCCATGCTTCGGGAATGTCGGATAGGGGCAGCTTCGGTGTCTCTTTCATGTTGGTACCTTAAATTAATGATCCAAAAATGCAAATGAATGAAATGAATTCTGAAAATACAAACGTTACACCTAAAACGTTGCTGTTGGTTGACGGATCATCTTTTTTGTATCGAGCCTTTCACGCCATGCCGGATATGCGCAACAAGTCAGGTTTTCCGACCGGTGCCATTTACGGTGTACTCAACATGCTACGACGCCTGCGTCAGGATTACCCGGCGGATTATAGCCTGTGTGTATTTGACGCAAAAGGAAAAACCTTTCGCGATGACTGGTATCCGCAATACAAGGCCAATCGCCCCTCCATGCCCGCCGATCTTGCCCAGCAAATCGAACCCTTGCATCAATTGATTGCCGCATCCGGCTGGACTATTTCGATGATTGAGGGCGTTGAGGCAGATGATGTAATCGGCACGCTGGCCAGGCAGGCTACTGAGACAGGTGTCAATTGCATCATCGCGACCGGCGACAAGGATCTGGCGCAATTGGTAAACAATCATGTAACCCTGATCAATACCATGAACAACGAAAAGCTGGATATTGCCGGCGTGAACGCAAAATTCGGTGTACTACCCGAGCGTATCGTGGATTTGCTCACCCTGACCGGCGATACCGTGGATAACGTGCCGGGCGTGGAAAAAGTGGGCCCCAAAACGGCGGTGAAATGGCTGACTCAGCACGGCACGCTGGATAATCTGATACGCAATGCGGATACCATCAACGGCGTGGTGGGCGCCAATCTGCGCAATGCACTCGACTGGTTGCCCATGGCGCGTCGGCTGGTCACGGTCAAATGCGATGTGCCGGACTTGCCGGTCATCGAGGAACTCATTGCGCCGTCGCAAAACAGGGAAGTGCTTGCCAGACTGTTTGGGCAGCTTGAATTCAAATCGTGGCTGCGCGAGGTCAGCGGCGAAGCCGATGGGCACCACGCGGCGTCCTCCCTGCGGGGGCTGCGCGAGGTCAGCGGCGAAGCCTCCGGGAGTCCTGACGTGCCCCCGCAGACGAAAGCGATAGCTCATCCCTCTGCAGCCACCTCCGCGCCTGAATCACAAATACCGGCAACGGCTGACGCTACGCGCACCTCGAACAGTCAGTACCAGATGATATTGACATGGGCACAACTGGATGACTGGCTTGCCAAATTGCTGACAGCTGATCTGGTTTGTCTGGATACCGAAACGACGGGACTGGATGTCATGCTTGCGCAACTGGTGGGCATATCGTTCGCCATAGAAGAACACAGCGCAGCCTATCTGCCGCTGGCACATGTCTATCCTGGCGCACCTGACCAGCTTGATTGCGACCGGGTGCTGGAAAAACTAAAACCCTGGCTGGAAGGCGAACAATATAAAAAGCTGGGCCAGAACCTCAAATACGATCAGCATATCTTTGCCAATCACGGCATCAAACTGGCTGGCATACAGCACGATACGCTGCTGCAATCCTATGTACTGGAAAGCCACAAATCGCACGATATGGACAGTCTGGCGCTGCGCCACCTGCATGTAAAAACCATCAGCTATATCGACGTGGCAGGCAAGGGCGCGAAGCAGATTTGTTTTGATCAGGTTGATCTGGCTATTGCCACCCACTATGCGGCGGAAGACGCAGACATCACGCTGCAACTTCATCAAAAACTCTCGCCGCAAATTGAGTCACAAAGCGGATTGCAGCATGTCTATCGCGATATTGAGTTGCCCAGCATGCAGGTGCTCTACACAATGGAACGCAATGGCGTGTTGCTCGACTGCGATCTGCTGCATATTCAAAGCCATGAACTGGGTGCCAAATTGATCGAACTGGAGGCACGTGCGCACCAGGAGGCCGATCAGCCATTCAATCTCAATTCGCCCAAACAGATACAGGAAATATTATTTGATAAATTGAAGCTGCCGGTAAAAAAGAAAACACCAAGCGGCGCGCCCTCCACCGACGAGGAGGTATTGCAGGAATTGGCGCTGGATTATCCGTTACCCAAGCTGCTGCTCGAATATCGCGGTATGGCAAAGCTCAAATCCACCTATACCGACAAATTACCGAAGATGGTCAATCGCCAAACCGGGCGGGTGCACACCAGTTATTCCCAAGCGGTTGCCGTTACGGGTCGTCTGGCGTCCAGCGATCCGAATCTGCAAAACATCCCGATTCGAAGTGCCGAAGGGCGTCGCATACGGGAAGCCTTCATCGCGCCCGCAGGCAGTTGTATCGTGGCCGCCGATTATTCGCAAATCGAACTGCGCATCATGGCACACCTGTCCGGCGATACAGGATTGCTGAAGGCCTTTGCCGACAAGGAAGATGTACACCGCGCCACAGCGGCCGAAATTTTCATGACGACACCGCCCGATGTGACCGGCGAACAACGCCGCTATGCGAAGGTGATCAACTTTGGTCTGATCTACGGCATGTCGGCTTTCGGCCTGGCCCGCCAACTGGGTATCGAGCGCGGTGCGGCGCAGGCCTACATCGAGCGTTACTTTGCCCGCTATCCCGGTGTAAAGCGTTACATGGACGACACGCGGGTGCAGGCAAAGGAACAAGGCTATGTCGAAACAGTATTTGGCCGCCGTCTGTGGCTGCCTGAAATTCACAGCAGCAATGCCATGCGACGTCAGGGTGCAGAACGCGCGGCAATTAATGCGCCAATGCAGGGCACGGCAGCAGATTTGATCAAGCTGGCAATGATTAGAGTGCAGGACTGGCTGGAGGCCGAGCAATTAAAATCCCGCCTGATTATGCAGGTGCACGACGAACTGGTACTGGAAGTGATCAACGATGAGTTGCCACGGGTTAAGGAAATGCTCCCGAAGCTAATGTGCAATGTCGCCGATTTACGCGTACCGCTACTGGTCGAATTGGGTTGTGGCAAAAACTGGGACGAGGCACACTAACGGTCATGGGAGAAATGCCACTGCGGTTAATGACACCAAGAGACACCTGCTGCCAGATATAAAAGGGAACGCTTTCTTCGACTGAGCACAATAAATGCGTCTATTAGATTGGCGACTGTATGCTGGCTGGATGGCTGCAGCTGTTAAGGGTTGATCATTGAGCTTTCATTAACCCAAGCTCGCTAAGTTCAACCTGACTATATACGTCAATGACGGATAATCAACCATGTATCAATCGTAGAATCTGAAATATTTGAACGCAACTGGCCTGCCTACTGGACAGAAGAGGAATTCGAAGCGTTTCAGGAATTCCTGTCTGAGCATCCAGACTCCGGTGATGTCGTGCGCGGATCAGGCGGTGTGCGCAAAGTCCGCTGGATGCGACAGGGATCGGGAAAATCAGGTGGCGTGCGCATCGTGTACTTCAACAGGCTAGCCAACGGCGAAATCTGGCTTCTGCTGATTTATGCAAAAAGCAAGCTGGACTCCATCAGCGGCGAATAATTACGAAAGGTAAAAAATGAAATCGAAAAAACCATTGACCGATGAAGAACTGGAAAAATTCGAGTCAACGCGTGACCTGGGTGCAGAGCTGCTCGCATCCGTAAATCAAATGCTGGGGGTCTCGTTGCGCACCCTTCAAGAATGGGAGCAAGGTCGCAGACAACCAAGTGGTGCAGCAAAAACGCTTATCGCCATCGCCGAACGCAGACCGGAAGTGTTGCGGGACTTTGCCTTGTAGAATCCGTTTAACTTTGCCGGTGGCAGACCGGCGGCTGATTACCTTTCTTGTCTTGCCAAGAAAGGTAATCGAAAGAAGTCGCCCCCGGTTTGCCGTCCCTTCGGGATACCCTCGATAATTCTCAACAAACGGGGCTGCGCAACTCGCCCGACTGACGCGCACAAATCGCACCTCACCTCGGAGCTCAAACAGTGCTCGCCTTAAATCACCGCTTGTCGTGAATTATCTTCGGTGGCGCACAGGGGAATGAAAAGCGGGAAGCCTGCTTCTGGTTTGCTATCCATCCCGGTCAATCTATCCCACCCCCGTTCTAACGCAGCACCTCACGGGGCGTTGCAAGATAGGCGTGGTAAAACCATGCGCACCTCTAAATTATCAACGTGCGCGGCTCGCGCGCGTATAAAACACTGTACCGATACTGTACATTTTGGCAGATATAAACACAAACAGGTTATGCATTTATAGCATAACCTGTTGATTTTATTGGTGGGTCGTCACGGACTTGAACCGTGGACCAAAGGATTATGAGTCCTCTGCTCTAACCAACTGAGCTAACGACCCGTAAACTGAAAAACTGCAACTATTTATCTTCGCTGTCCAGGAAACTCTTGAGTTTCTCGGAACGTGAAGGATGACGCAACTTTCGTAAAGCCTTGGCTTCTATTTGGCGAATGCGCTCACGTGTCACATCAAACTGTTTGCCCACTTCTTCGAGCGTGTGATCCGTGTTCATCTCGATACCGAAACGCATGCGCAACACTTTCGCCTCGCGCTGTGTCAGGCTATCGAGTATATCCGATGTTGCACTGCGAAGGCTTTCGTAAACCGCCGCATCGACAGGAACCGTTGTGTTGGAATCCTCAATAAAATCGCCCAGATGGGAATCATCATCGTCACCGACAGGCGTTTCCATGGAAATCGGTTCCTTGGCAATCTTGAGGATTTTATGGATCTTGTCCTCGGTCATTTCCATCTTTTCAGCCAGCGTCGCTGCATCCGCTTCCTGCCCGGTTTCCTGCAAAATCTGACGCGAGATACGGTTCATCTTGTTGATGGTTTCGATCATGTGCACCGGAATACGGATGGTGCGCGCCTGATCCGCGATGGAACGGGTGATTGCCTGACGTATCCACCAGGTGGCATAGGTCGAAAACTTGTAGCCGCGACGGTATTCAAACTTGTCCACCGCTTTCATCAGACCGATATTGCCTTCCTGGATCAGATCAAGAAACTGCAAACCGCGGTTGGTGTATTTTTTGGCAATCGAAATCACCAAACGCAAATTGGCCTCGATCATGTCGCGTTTGGCACGGTGCGAACGGGCTTCACCATTGGTCATACGGCGGTTGATTTCCTTCAGATCGCCAATCGGCAATCCGACACGCCTTTGCATATTCAGCAGATTCTGCTGCTTTTCGACGATCGCATGCTGAAAACGCTCCAACAACACGCCATAGGACTTGCCCGCCTTAATTTCCTGCGGCAGCCAGTCCAGATCAACTTCATGACCAATAAAACTCTTGATAAAATGCACACGCGGCATCTTGCTCTTGATCACGCAGATATCCTGTATACCACGCTCATTGGTACGAATTTCCTCAACCAGTCCGCGCATGGTATTGCACAGGGCATCCACCTGTTTCGCTGAAAAACGAAATGCCATCAACTCTTCGGTGATACCTGACTGATAGAGGTTGTACGGTTCGCTCAGGTAACCGTGCTTCTCATAAGCCTTGCCCATCTTGTTGAACAGATCGGCAATCACGGCAAATCTGGCCAGCGCATCTTCCCTTAACTGCGCAAGATCGGCAGCGGCAGCGGCAGCAGTGGCTGCGGCCAGCGCCTCTTCGTCCTCATCTTCGCCGTCCTCTTCATCTTCTTCGTCGTCATCCGACGCATCCGAAGACTCATCTTCATCGAGTTCGGCATCATGATCCTCATCCTCGTTGGTCTCGGCATCTTCACCCACAACATCAATTTCCACGAAGCCATCGATCAACTCATTGATACGCATTTCGTCAATTTCGATTTTAGCGGCCAGTGACAGTATTTCGGCAATACTGACCGGACAGGCCGAAATCGCCTGGATCATGTCGCGCTGACCTTCCTCAATACGCTTGGCAATCTCAATTTCTTTTTCACGGGTCAGTAGATCCACCGTACCCATTTCGCGCATGTACATGCGCACCGGATCCGTGGTTCGGCCAAATTCGGAATCGACCGTGGAAAGCGCAGCCTCGGCCTCTTCGGCCGCATCCTCATCGGCAGCCGTCGGTGCCGCATCATTCATGATCAGCGCTTCCGCATCCGGCGCGACATCGCACACACGGATACCCATGTCGTTGATCATGCTGGCGACACTTTCGATCTGTTCGACTTCGAGCATATCGGGCAAATGATCATTGATCTCGGCGTAGGTTAGGTAGCCACGCTCTTTACCCAGCACGATCAAAGCCTTCAAACTGGTGCGTCGCGCATCAATATCCTGCTGCAACTCCGCGAACGGTTGCGCGATGATATCTTCCGGTTTCTTGACCAGCTTCTTCTTGCTCTTTTTGATGGCTACCATAATCTACATTTCCAATTGCGTAAGACCTACGTTAACGACGCAGAAAAGCGCATCATTATACCTGAATAAGCAACTATTTATAACCTTTATAGTCCAGCAGCGCGCGCAGATACGCTTCGCGCTCTTCACCACTCATTGCGGAAGGGACGACTTGCGCCTGCTTGCCCTGCAACACCTGAAACTGCTCTAGACGCCGACCTTCGTCAAGCTTTGCAATCAGCCCGGCAAATTCAGCCTCCACATCGAATTCCTCACCCCAGGCAAGCATACCCGCCTCCGCCTCGGCCAACGCCCTGGCATGCACCGTTCCTTCAAACATCTGCATCAAGGCCGGACTACTCATCGGACTTTCCTGTAATGTCAACGCAGACAATACGGCAGCAATCGCCCCCCCATCCTCACCCTCGCCATGCCAGCCATCGGGCATCAGTGCAGCCAATCCGGGCTGCGCAATCAGGCATTGCAGCAACAGGCGCTGCACCACAGGTCCTCACTCATCAGAGCCCCAAATGCGATCCAGCCCTGATCACCAATCTGGTCTACAGCTTGAAGAGGAACGGCCTGGCTGGAATCAAAGGTGAGATTGATGAAGGTAGTCATGGACCAGAGCTGGAAGAGGGAATTTGCAGTTGGGAGAGGGGGAGTACTGACCAGAGCAAAACCGTCCCACACCCTGCCAATCACCCGCTTGGAACCGCCGGCAAAATCAAACTCATTTACGATCAGCTCAAAATCTGAAAAACCTTCCAACCGGATCAGCGAACTGTCCGGAAAGATGATCACTGCAATCCCTCCCTCGGCAACCTGGATGCGATCCCCGGCCTCCAACCACAAACCTGTATCCGCCAGAAGCCAGCTATCACCACCAGTGTGGGACACCCGGGCTTCTCCGGCATAGACCAGCAAAGTGGTTTTGGTTTCCTCGAGCAGGAAATCCTGATCCTGGGCTCTTTTCTGAGTTAGCTCCCGATGGTTCGGCAACTTCAGGTGAGGGAATTAATGCAGTAGGTATGGTCAGTTCAGT
>CAWASY010000075.1:0-36216 GCA_963784505.1 uncultured beta proteobacterium
TTTGATATATTTAAAATGTTACTAAAGTATTGAACCAAAACATTTTTGAATAAGTGAATCAATTAATGATTTATGAATATACCAAATGTCAAATTAAAAGATGGAAATGAAATACCAATTCTTGGTCTTGGCACATGGCAACTTACAGGAAAAACTTGTGAACAAGCGGTAAAAGATGCTATTTCACTTGGATACACCCACATTGATACAGCAGAGTATTATGGTAATCATAAAGAGATTGGACGTGCAATAAAAAATGCTGACCGAAAAAAATTATTTATAACTTCTAAAGTTTGGTATGATAATTTAAAATATGATGATGTTTTAAAAGCATGTAATAAAACGCTTAATGATTTAGGGACAACGTATCTTGATTTATATCTTGTTCATTGGCCAAATAGTAAAATTGATATGAAAGAAACTTTTGATGCTTTAAAAAAATTACATGATGATGGTAAGATTAAAAGTGTTGGTGTTTCGAATTTTGCAATTTCACATCTTGAAGAAGCATTAAAAGTTTCACAAATCCCTATTGTTGTAAATCAAGTTGAATTTCATCCATATCTATACCAAAAAGAATTATTAGATTATTGCACTAAAAATGGGATAATAATTACTGCTTACTCTCCACTTTCTCGAGGAAAAGTTTTCTCTGAAAAAAAGATGACTGAAATAAGCAAGAAATACAATAAAACTCCTGGTCAAATCACACTTAAATGGATGGTTGAAAAAAATATTGTTGTAATACCAAAAGCATCTTCGCTTAAGCATCTTAAAAGCAATATGGAAATTTTTGATTTCAAACTTACAGAAAATGAAGATATCATGATTGAAGCATTAAATAAGAATTCACGAATGATTAATCTTTCTTTTATAGAATTCTTTCTATCATTAAATTATTATATAAAAAGTTTATTTAGAAAAAATAAATAAAAAAAGAACTGTTCTAGTCTTAGATTGTTTTGTTAAGAACTATTCTTAGAATTTTTTCTTCTTTGAGTAGCAATCTCTGCAAAAAACTGGCTTGCCTTCTGCTGGTTTGAATGGTACTTCGCATTCATTACCGCATTCTGAGCATGTTGCTTTGTGCATTTCTCTTGGTCCAAAATTGTTTCTTGGGCCGCCTCTATTGAATCCTGGCATTTTTCTTCCTCCTAATATTCACACAATAAACTGGTGTTTTCTTGTGGTTATACCCTTAAATAATAAGAACTAGTATAAAAGGTTAATGTTTGTTATTTAATAGAGGATTGCTTCTTTTTTTAGATTCATTTAAATAAATAGATAATAGCACCAAAAGCATTGAAAATGCCGTTAAAGACATCATAGTTATAGTAACATAACCCCCAAACTCGAAAATATAATCAACTGAGCATGATACTTGTTCATTTATCGAACAAAATGATGGAACGCTAAACTTTTGTATATAATAATGGTATGAAGCAAAAGCTAGTCCTATTATGATTAATGGTAAAACATATTTTTTTATGCTAAAATCACGCTTAAAGTAAGCAATTCCAAAAATTATTGATAATGGATACATGAAAATTCTTTGCCACCAACATAGCTCACATGGTGTAAACTTGGCACCAAATTGGAAAAAAAGGCTTCCGAGCGTTGCTGTGGTTGCTACAATAAAAGCGAAAAGTAAAGCGTTTTTATGAAAAAATTTGAAAAAAGTGTATTGTTTTAGCTTTTTTTGAAAGAAATAATAAAATATTGATAAAACTACAAAAACTTGACCAATTATTGTTAATAATGCAAGTAGCTTGATTGTTTCTGTAATCATTAATAAATAGAATAACAAGATATTTTTAAAATGTTGGGTTTAATCAATTAAACTATACAAAATCCCAAGTGATATCGTTTGATTTGCAAGCTTTGCAAAAAGCTGTTGATATCAATTCTTTTTTTGTTTCACCAAGGAAGTTGAAGTTTTCTATATTTTTTGATGCAAGTTGTTTTTTAGCTTCGTTTTCAAGCAATATATTGTCGCATGATGGCAAAATTTTGTAAAAAGATATATCAAAAATTTTTCCTTGACATTTATTGCAAGTTATTGGAGACAGCGACTTCATTTCGTCAGGAATTGTTTTTTCGTCAACTATTTTTATCTCAACATTTGGTATTAGTAATGGTGTTTTTAATGATATATTATTCTTTATTAACCAGTTTATTAGTGCATCTGAATAGATTTTTCTTGAGAAAACCTTAAATGATTCTTCCATTTTAAATTCGATTAATAATTCAAGAAATGTTTTTTTTGGTGTTTTAAAGGTTACTGCTTCAAAGAATTTTTCAGCAATCTTTTGGTCAGTCAATTCGTATACAAATTTTTCTTTTACTTTATGATCAAATTCGCTTGATTTATGAGGTAATGGAATAAAACCTTTTTCTTTTAAATGATCAATTTTTTCTTTTGTTATTTCTGATATCTCAACAATAATTATTTCAGAAATAAAAAAGTATCTTAAATCACCTGATGACATGAACGCATCTAATATTTTTTCAAATGAATTATTTGTTTCCATAAAAAAGTTTATTTGAATATTTATTGATAAAGCTTTTGTTTTTTAAAAAGAATTATATATAATATTAACAAAATAGATATATGAATAAAATCGATAAAGAAAGGATTGAAATTATTAAAAACGGACCTTATATTGTTTATGGTAATATTTCAATTGATAAAGTTTTTATTTTACCAGATATAAATTATGAAAAGCAAAAAATTAATTCTAAATGGGGTAAAACTGAAAAAATAATGACACACCCAACTTATTCTCTTTGTAGATGTGGTGCTTCAAAAAATCATCCTTTTTGTGATGGTGCACATATAGAAAGTAAATTTAATGGACAAGAAACTGCAGATATTGATAAAATAATGGAAACAAGCTCAGAATATGTTGGAAAAGATTTCATAATGCTTGATAAAGGCAAGCTTTGTTTTGGCGCAGGATTTTGCTATTCAAAACATGGTAATATTTGGGAATTTATTGAATCAGAAAACTCAAAAAATAATGAAACAATTATTCAAATGAGTAATGATTGCCCTGCTGGACGGTTTGTGATAATTGATAAAAAAACAAACAAAATTATTTCTCCAAATTTTAATCCTTCAATTAGTGTTGTTGAAGAAGTTAGAAAATATGTTAGTGGTCCATTATGGGTTAAAGGAAATATTCAAATTGTTTCAAAAGAAAAAGGAGAATATGAAAAAAGAGATTCTGTCGCGTTATGTAGATGTGGAGAGTCAAAAAATAAACCATATTGTGATGGAGAACACTCAATTATTAAGTGGTGTGATGGAGATAAAAGTCTAAAATGAAAAGATGTTTTTGGGCAAATAAAGAAGTATTTCATTATTATCATGATAAAGAATGGGGTGTTCCTGTTTATGATGATAGACTTCTTTTTGAAATGCTTATTTTAGAAGGAGCACAAGCAGGTCTTTCTTGGGAAACAATCCTTAAAAGAAGAGAGGGATATAAATTAGCTTATGAAAATTTTGATCCGTTAAAAGTTTCTAAATTTAATGAAAAAAAGAAGCAAAAATTAATTTCTGACTCAAGAATAATTAGAAATAAACTAAAAATTGAAGCAAGCATAGTTAATGCAAAAGTGTTTTTAGAAATTCAAAAGGAATTTGGTTCTTTTTCAAATTATATATGGTCATGGACTAATAATAAGGTTATTAATAACAAAATTAAAAATATTTCTGAGATAAAATCAAAAACAGAACTTTCTGACAAAATTTCTTCTGATTTAAAAAAAAGAGGAATGAAATTTGTAGGATCAACAATTATTTATGCTTATCTTCAAGCAATAGGTATTGTAAATGATCATGAAACAAGTTGTTTTAGACATGAAAAATAAAGAATGTAAAAAAATAATTCATACAATTTAACTTGTTAAATTGTACTTAGTTTCGGTGGTTAACGGCCGAAAACGTTAATCGTTTTCTACTCTTGGTGCTAAGATAAAGGCAAGTTGAACTTTATTCATTGCTTTAAATTCTAGCTTTAATGGGTAGTCTTTTGAAAACTGAACTGTTACTTCGTCTGCAAGTTTTCCGCCTTGAATCATTTTTTTCAAGTATTCAATTGAGTATTTTGCTTTAACTTGTCCTGCAGCTTCTGACAATACTTTTGTTTGGTCGTCTTCTGCTATCTCAATTTTTGCTTTTGAAAGGTCACCTTCAGCTGAAATTACGCTCAAGGCGCATGACCTGATGCTGGCATGCGCTGAATCCTGTACCGGCGGCGGTGTTGCCGCTGCGATTACGGAGGCGGCAGGCAGTTCAGCCTGGTTTGACCGGGGATTCGTGACCTACTCCAATTTGTCAAAGCAGCAGATGCTGGGGGTGAGTGAGTTCACGCTGTTTGAATATGGCGCGGTATCCGAGGCGGTCGTCAGAGAGATGGTAGCAGGTGCACTGCATACCAGCATGGCAGGGGTGGCGCTGGCGGTCAGCGGTATTGCAGGGCCCGGTGGCGGCACGTTTGAAAAACCGGTCGGCACGGTGTGGTTCGCCTGGGGTTTGAAAGATGCGACAGTTTATGCGCAATGTCATTTGTTCGCCGGCGATCGCGCCCAGGTGCGTGCGCAGGCAGTGACCGTTGCGCTGTCGGGCGTACTTGACTTGTTGAATCGGCATACCGAAATAGCTTAATGCACTAAAAAGAACGATCGTTCTATTCAAGCGGATGTGACTATGCCATAATCCGTGCACAAATTTCTAAGGGGATCACCATGGATGAAAACAAAAGCAAGGCACTCGCAGCGGCGCTGAGCCAGATCGAAAAACAGTTTGGCAAGGGCTCAATCATGCGTTTGGGAGAAAACGATGTGGCACGCGATATCGATGTCGTGTCCACCGGTTCTTTGGGACTGGACATTGCGCTGGGTGTGGGCGGTTTGCCGCGTGGTCGCGTCATCGAAATTTACGGTCCTGAATCGTCCGGCAAGACCACGCTGGCCTTGCAGGTGATTGCCGAAATGCAAAAACTGGGCGGCACGGCGGCATTTATCGATGCGGAACATGCACTCGATCCACAGTATGCGCAAAAACTGGGCATCACGGTCGAAGATTTGTTGATCTCCCAGCCGGATAACGGCGAACAGGCGCTGGAAATTACCGATATGCTGGTTCGTTCCGCATCCGTCGATGTGGTGGTGATCGACTCGGTCGCAGCGTTAACGCCCAAGGCTGAAATCGAAGGCGAAATGGGCGATGCGCAGATGGGCTTGCACGCGCGCCTGATGTCTCAGGCCTTGCGCAAGCTGACCGCCAATATCAAACGTTCCAATACGCTGGTGATCTTCATCAACCAGATCCGTATGAAGATCGGCGTGATGTTTGGCAATCCCGAGACTACCACCGGTGGCAATGCGCTCAAGTTCTATGCTTCGGTGCGTCTGGATATACGCCGCATCGGCGCGATCAAGAAGGGCGACGAAGTGGTCGGCAACGAGACGCGCGTCAAGGTTGTGAAAAACAAGGTCGCGCCGCCTTTCCGTGAAGCTTTTTTCGATATTCTGTATGGCGAAGGCATTTCGCGCGAAGGTGAAATCATCGATCTGGGCGTGTTGCACAAGCTGGTGGAAAAATCCGGTTCATGGTACAGCTACAATGGCGAGAAGATCGGTCAGGGCAAGGATAATGTACGTGAATTTTTGCGCTCCCGTCCTGAAATAGCGCGTGAAATCGAAAATAAAGTGCGTACCATCATAGGCGTTGCGCTGATTGCCCGTTCCTGAACAACCAAAAGCTACTGCCAAGGCCCGTGCCGCTGAGAAGCGGTTAGCAGGCTAACTCAGGTGAAGAAAAGGCCTGAACCCAGCCTGCGTGAGCGCGCCTTGCGGTATCTGGCGCGCCGCGAATACAGCCGCGCGGAGCTGGCTGCCAGATTGCAGCCTTATGCTCAAATTGAGGATGATTTCGAGCAGTTGCAACCGGTTGATCTGGATGCGTTACTGGATGATCTGACCGGGCGCGGTTATTTGTCTGACGAACGCGCCGCAACGCAATTACTGCATGCCAGACGCCATCGCTTCGGCTTGCAGCGTATCACCCATGAAATGCGTCAAAAAGGCATCGGTGAGGCGTTGATTGAGCAGGCTTTGCCTGAGTTGAAGGACTCCGAGCTGGAATCGGCACGCGGAGTGTGGAGCCGAAAGTTCGGCACCTTCCGCATGATGCAAAAGAAAAAGCCAGACAGGTGCGTTTTTTACAATCGCGCGGTTTCGGTTTTGAAGTGATTTTTAAAGTGTTGCAGTCATCGGCTGGTGAGTGCTGACGGCGGGTTCCGTATTCAGGGATACTGGACGCTGAATTTCGAATCTTCTGTGGTAGGCAGCATCAAACAGGGCTTCTAGTGGCGCATTCACACCTCGGCAGCCATCCACCACTTTTTTTGCCCACTCGAAATACTCACGTTTCCTGTCAAAATCCCAATGAGCGGGTGCGCTATTTAGAACCGAGTTCAGGTTGGACGTTTTATCAGCAATTCGCAGCATCTTGGCGCGTGGCGATTTTAGCGGGGCATTGGCAACCTGGAGCAGTTTACGTTGCGGTTTGTCTATGGTCATATCGTCGGTAACTTCGCGCACAATATCAGCCATTTCCCGGCCAAACAGGTTAAGCAACTCTTCGTGGCTGACAGCCTGATCTTCAATGGTGTCGTGCAGCAGTCCGGCGATAATCAGCGTTGCATCCTGTCCGTCGGTCGCTAATGCTAGGAGGTGTGCCACTTCTGTCAGGTGATTGACATAAGGTTCGGCTTTTATCCTTTTATCCCTTTATCCCTTTGCGCCTTTGGTGTACATGCTTGCGTGCAGCGAAATCCAAGGCCATTGAGATTCTGTAAAGGTCGTTATGCATGCTTTATTTCCGCTCGATGAATTGGCAAATTTGACACGTGCATCATATCGAAGTGTGGGGCATGACAGCATCATCAAAAAGATGAACAGCGCATAAGGTTTTCCACTATGTTCTTCGCTACGGAAGATAATTATGGAAATTCACGGCAGCCTGGCTGGTTTTGTAAAAGGTGCGTGTGTGGCGAGGCGCTGGGGTGACGGGGATGTTGGTCGATCTGAGCTGCTGATTATTAAAGAAAGTGATTGGCAGTCTTGTCTTGCTTTTCAAACAACTCATTAGCCGAAAAATCCTCTCCAATGGTATGATTCGCCCCTTAAATGCGCCAATACGGCGATCCTACTGAACAATTGCAGGTGAGTGGTGAATACATGAAAAGCAGTGAAATCCGTCAGAAATTCCTGGACTATTTTGCCTCCAAGGGGCATGCGATTGTCGCATCCAGTTCGCTGGTGCCACATGAAGATCCGACACTGTTGTTCACCAATGCGGGCATGAACCAGTTCAAGGATGTGTTTCTGGGTTTTGATAAGCGTCCTTATACGCGCGCAGCATCCAGTCAGAAATGTGTACGCGCAGGCGGAAAACACAACGATCTGGAGAACGTCGGTTACACCGCGCGCCATCACACTTTTTTCGAGATGTTGGGTAACTTCAGTTTCGGCGATTATTTCAAGCGCGATGCGATCAAGTACGCTTGGGAGTTGCTGACAGTCGTGTTTGGACTGCCCAAGGATAAATTGTATGTGACGGTGTATGCCGAGGATGACGAGGCCTACGACATATGGACGAAGGAAATGGGACTGGCGGCAGAGCGCGTCATCCGCATCGGCGACAACAAGGGAGCGCGCTACGCGTCCGATAATTTCTGGATGATGGGCGACACCGGCCCTTGCGGTCCCTGCACCGAAATCTTCTACGATCACGGCGAGCATATCCCCGGTGGCTTGCCCGGCACGCCGGAAGAGGACGGCGACCGTTACATTGAAATCTGGAACAACGTGTTCATGCAGTTCAATCGCGATGAAGCGGGTGTGATGCATCCGTTGCCTAAACCTTCGGTGGATACCGGCATGGGCTTGGAGCGTATCTCGGCGGTGTTGCAGCATGTGCATGCCAACTACGAGATCGACTTGTTTCAGACTTTGATCGCCGCTGCGGCGCGTGAAACCAATTGTGCCGATCTGGATTCGCCCTCGCTTAAAGTGCTGGCCGATCATATTCGTGCTTGCTCGTTCCTGATTGCGGATGGCGTGATTCCCGGCAACGAGGGACGTGGCTATGTGCTGCGCCGCATCATCCGCCGCGCGATTCGTCACGGCTATAAGCTGGGCGCAAGGAATGCTTTTTTCTACAAGATGGTGGGTGATCTGGTCGAGCAGATGGGAGAGGCTTACCCTGAATTGGTTGCCGAGCAGGTGCGTATCAAGGGCATCCTCAAACTGGAAGAGGAGCGCTTCTTCGCGACCATCGAGAACGGCATGGCGATCCTCGAAGCCGAGCTCGCCGAGATGGCCAAGGTTGGCGGCAAGATATTCAATGGTCAGACCGCATTCAAGTTGCACGACACCTTTGGCTTTCCGCTCGATTTAACGCAGGATGTGTGTCGCGAACATGGCGTTGTCGTCGATGCGGCGGCGTTTGATGCAGCGATGGCGCAGCAAAAGCAGCAGGCGCGCAGCGCGGGCAAATTCAAGATGGCGGCCAATCTGGAATACGAAGGCCCTGTGACCACTTTCCACGGTTATCAGACGCTGGAACACAAGGGGAATATTCTGGCGCTTTACAAGGATGGTGCGTCGGTCAATGAATTGCTTGAGGGCGAATCAGGCGTGGTGGTGCTGGATGACACGCCGTTCTATGCAGAATCAGGTGGTCAGGTCGGCGACTCAGGCGAGTTGCGCAGCGTACACGGTATCTTCGCGGTGGAAGACACGCAAAAAATACAGGCGACGGTGTTCGGTCATCACGGCACGGTTGCGACTGGCAAACTGACCGTAGGCAACGGTATGAATGCACGCGTCAACAAGCTGGCGCGTGAGCATACCGAGCGCAATCACTCGGTGACCCATTTGATGCACAAGGCATTGAGCAAGGTGCTGGGCGCGCATGTGCAACAAAAGGGTTCACAGGTCGATCCTGACAAGACACGATTTGACTTCGTGCACAGTCAGGCGATGACCGATGCGGAAATTCTCAAGGTTGAAGCCATCGTCAATGCCGAAATTCTGGCGAATGCGGCAACCAGTGCCGAAGTGATGGCGATTGAGGATGCGCAGAAGAGCGGTGCGATGATGCTGTTCGGCGAGAAATACGGCGACGAAGTGCGCGTGCTTTCCATCGGCAGTTCCAAGGAATTGTGTGGCGGTACCCATGTCAAACGCACCGGCGATATCGGGCTGTTCAAGATCGTCGCGGAAAGTGGTGTGGCAGCCGGCGTGCGCCGCGTCGAAGTCGGCACCGCCGAAGACCAGGTAGACCTTGCCGGTGTTGGCTCCGCTGGGCAAGCCGTTGGCCCAGCCATTGCCCACGGCAAAGTCGCCGTAACCGTCACCGTTGATGTCGCCCACGCCCACGATGCTGGTGAAGGCCACCTGGTCGAAGTTGTCGACATTCAGCCGGAAGCCATTGTTGGCACCGCTGACAAAGGTGGTGGTGTTGGTGAGGTCGATGTTGTCCCAGGTGGTGCGTCCGTAGACGATGGTCATCTGGTTCTGGTTGCCCGGTACCGGAGCCGCCATGTCGGCAATGCCATCGCCATTGATGTCGCCGATGCCGGTCAGGCCCTGGTTGTAGGCGATGTAGTCCTGAAAGGCAGTGAGGTTGCCCGAGCCCGTGCTGTTGACACTGAAGCCCCGGCTGCCCAGGTTGTTGAGATCGAACTGGCCATTCATCGACGCCGTGCCGAACACCACGAAGGCCGCCCCGGCCTGGTTGACGATCAGGTCGTCGATGCCGTCCTTGTTGATGTCGCCCGCGTTGCCGACCTTCCAGCCGGCGTACTTGTCGATGCCAGCGCTCACCAGGGTGGCGCCATCGTCGTACTCGAAGGAGAAGGCGCTGATCTGCGGTGTGGGGTTGATCTGCGTGACCACCACCCCCGGGGTGTAATAAAGCTTGCCCCCATCGGCCGTGGTCAGCAGCTTGTAGGTCACGCCGTTGTAGACGGCGTCGGGCGCGGTGGCGATGTCGCTCCACTCGCCGTAGATGTCGATGGTGTCGGTGCCGGCCGTGCCCTTGACGACCAGCGTCTTGTCGGCGTCGGTCATCTCTGCCAGCTTGGTGGTGGACAGCACCAGGCGGTTGGCCGTGGCCGAACCGGCCGTGAGGTCGATCTCCTCGATGTTGGTCAGCGAGGTGGGGGCCAACACCGGGGTGTTGATGGTGCCGGTGAACTGGAAGTACACCTTGTCATACCCACGCCCACCGTCCACGCCGGTGAAGCTCATGCTGTTCAGCCGCAGCAGGTCGTCACCATCGCCGGTGATGGCGCCGCCATTGGTGGCCACGGTCACGTCGTCGGCAGCCGAGGTGCCGATGGCAATGCTGCCACCGAGCTCGTTGGTGATCTTCAGCGTCACGTCCGAGATCACCTGCAAATAGGCCGTGCCCTTCTGCAAAAAGGAACGGCGACTATTGCAGGTAATCTCGAAGTGACGCTGCCGATCGCCAACGAGCTCGGTGGCAGCATTGCCATCAGAGCCTCGGCTGCAGTGAGCCACCAATGGCGGCGCCATCACCGGCGCTGGTGACACTTGCTGCGGGTGAACAGCATGTCGGCTTCACCGGCGTGAGACGGTGGGCGTGGGTATGACAAGGTGTACGTCCAGTTGCACAGCGCCGTCGACACTCCGGTGTTGGCCGTCTGTTGACCAGCATGGAGATCGACCTCACGGCCGGTTCGGCCACGGCCAACCGCCTGGTGCTTACGGCCAAGCTGGCAGAAATAACCTGCGACGCCGTCAAGACCCTGGTCGTGAGGGCACGGCCGGGACCGACACCGTCGACATCTACGGCGAGTGGGCGGACAAGGGGACGGCGCCCGACGCCCGTCTCAACGGCGTGACCTACAGGCTCGGACCACGGCGATGGGGCGAGCTTTATTACACCCGGGGGTGGCGGCCACTTGCAGCGCCACCATATTCACCAGCTCACCCGCCTTGACGCGGCCTGTCTGATCAGCCGTTACGCCAGCGATCAGTGCAACTTTGCCATCTACAACAGACGCCAACACGATTGCGGCGCTGTGCAACTTGTCTTTCAACTTGTCCAGCGTCTCGCGCAAGGTAGCCACATCTGCACCCGGCAGCAATGCCGCCAGCACCTTCACGCCGTTGATCTCCTGCGCGCTCTGTGCCAGCTCATCGCCTTGCGCGGAAGCCAATTTGGATTTGAGTGTCGCCAGTTCCTTTTCCAGCGATTTCACGTGATCGAGTAGCTGATGAACGCGATTAGCTGCCTCATGCGGCTGAGCCTTGAGTGCGTCGGCCACTTGCCGCAACTGATGCTCCTGCTGTTGCACCCTTGAGAGTGCGCCCTCGCCCGTCACCGCTTCGACGCGGCGCACGCCGGCTGCCACACCACTTTCCGCGACGATCTTGAACAGCCCGATATCGCCGGTGCGTTTGACATGGGTACCGCCACACAATTCCTTGGAACTGCCGATGGAAAGCACGCGCACTTCGTCGCCGTATTTCTCGCCGAACAGCATCATCGCACCGCTCTTCTGCGCATCCTCAATCGCCATCACTTCGGCACTGGTTGCCGCATTCGCCAGAATTTCGGCATTGACGATGGCTTCAACCTTGAGAATTTCCGCATCGGTCATCGCCTGACTGTGCACGAAGTCAAATCGTGTCTTGTCAGGATCGACCTGTGAACCCTTTTGTTGCACATGCGCGCCCAGCACCTTGCTCAATGCCTTGTGCATCAAATGGGTCACCGAGTGATTGCGCTCGGTATGCTCACGCGCCAGCTTGTTGACGCGTGCATTCATACCGTTGCCTACGGTCAGTTTGCCAGTCGCAACCGTGCCGTGATGACCGAACACCGTCGCCTGTATTTTTTGCGTGTCTTCCACCGCGAAGATACCGTGTACGCTGCGCAACTCGCCTGAGTCGCCGACCTGACCACCTGATTCTGCATAGAACGGCGTGTCGTCCAGCACCACCACGCCTGAGTCGCCCTCAAGCAATTCATTGACCGACGCACCATCCTTGTAAAGCGCCAGAATATTCCCCTTGTGTTCCAGCGTCTGATAACCGTGGAAAGTGGTCACAGGGCCTTCGTATTCCAGATTGGCCGCCATCTTGAATTTGCCCGCGCTGCGCGCCTGCTGCTTTTGCTGCGCCATCGCTGCATCAAACGCCGCCGCATCGACGACAACGCCATGCTCGCGACACACATCCTGCGTTAAATCGAGCGGAAAGCCAAAAGTATCGTGCAACTTGAATGCGGTCTGCCCATTGAATATCTTGCCGCCAACCTTGTCCATCTCGGCGAGCTCGGCTTCGAGGATCGCCATGCCGTTCTCGATGGTCGCGAAGAAACGCTCCTCCTCCAGTTTGAGGATGCCCTTGATACGCACCTGCTCGGCAACCAATTCAGGGTAAGCCTCTCCCATCTGCTCGACCAGATCACCCACCATCTTGTAGAAAAAAGCATTCCTTGCGCCCAGCTTATAGCCGTGACGAATCGCGCGGCGGATGATGCGGCGCAGCACATAGCCACGTCCCTCGTTGCCGGGAATCACGCCATCCGCAATCAGGAACGAGCAAGCACGAATATGATCGGCCAGCACTTTAAGCGAGGGCGAATCCAGATCGGCACAATTGGTTTCACGCGCCGCAGCGGCAATCAGCGCGGAAAACAGGTCGATCTCGTAGTTGGCATGCACATGCTGCAACACCGCCGAGATACGCTCCAGCCCCATGCCGGTATCCACCGAAGGTTTAGGCAACGGATGCATCACACCCGCTTCGTCTCGGTTGAACTGCATGAACACGTTGTTCCAGATTTCGATGTAACGGTCGCCATCCTCTTCCGGCGTGCCGGGCAAGCCACCGGGGATATGCTCGCCGTGATCGTAGAAGATTTCGGTGCAGGGACCGCAAGGGCCGGTGTCGCCCATCATCCAGAAATTATCGGATGCGTAACGCGCGCCCTTGTTGTCGCCGATGCGGATGACGCGCTCTGCCGCCAGTCCCATTTCCTTCGTCCATATGTCGTAGGCCTCGTCATCCTCGGCATACACCGTCACATACAATTTATCCTTGGGCAGTCCAAACACGACTGTCAGCAACTCCCAAGCGTACTTGATCGCATCGCGCTTGAAATAATCGCCGAAGCTGAAGTTACCCAACATCTCGAAGAAGGTGTGATGGCGCGCGGTATAACCGACGTTTTCCAGATCGTTATGTTTTCCGCCTGCGCGTACACATTTCTGACTGGATGCTGCGCGCGTATAAGGACGCTTATCAAAACCCAGAAACACATCCTTGAACTGGTTCATGCCCGCATTGGTGAACAACAGTGTCGGATCTTCATGTGGCACCAGCGAACTGGATGCGACAATCGCATGCCCCTTGGAGGCAAAATAGTCCAGGAATTTCTGACGGATTTCACTGCTTTTCATGTATTCACCACTCACCTGCAATTGTTCAGTAGGATCGCCGTATTGGCGCATTTAAGGGGCGAATCATACCATTGGAGAGGATTTTTCGGCTAATGAGTTGTTTGAAAAGCAAGACAAGACTGCCAATCACTTTCTTTAATAATCAGCAGCTCAGATCGACCAACATCCCCGTCACCCCAGCGCCTCGCCACACACGCACCTTTTACCAAACCAGCCAGGCTGCCGTGAATTTCCATAATTATCTTCCGTAGCGAAGAACATAGTGGAAAACCTTATGCGCTGTTCATTTTTTTGATGATGCTGTCATGCCCCACACTTCGATATGATGCACGTGTCAAATTTGCCAATTCATCGAGCGGAAATAAAGCATGCATAACGACCGTTACAGAATCTCAATGGCCTTGGATTTCGCTGCACGCAAGCATGTACACCAAAGGCGCAAAGGGATAAAGGGATAAAAGGATAAAAGCCGAACCTTATGTCAATCACCTGACAGAAGTGGCACACCTCCTAGCATTAGCGACCGACGGACAGGATGCAACGCTGATTATCGCCGGACTGCTGCACGACACCATTGAAGATCAGGCTGTCAGCCACGAAGAGTTGCTTAACCTGTTTGGCCGGGAAATGGCTGATATTGTGCGCGAAGTTACCGACGATATGACCATAGACAAACCGCAGCGTAAACTGCTCCAGGTTGCCAATGCCCCGCTAAAATCGCCACGCGCCAAGATGCTGCGAATTGCTGATAAAACGTCCAACCTCAACTCGGTTCTAAATAGCGCACCCGCTCATTGGGATTTTGACAGGAAACGTGAGTATTTCGAGTGGGCAAAAAAAGTGGTGGATGGCTGCCGAGGTGTGAATGCGCCACTAGAAGCCCTGTTTGATGCTGCCTACCACAGAAGATTCGAAATTCAGCGTCCAGTGTCCCTGAATACGGAACCCGCCGTCAGCACTCACCAGCCGATGACTGCAACACTTTAAAAATCACCTCAAAACCGAAACCGCGCGATTGTAAAAAACGCACCTGTCTGGCTTTTTCTTTTGCATCATGCGGCAAGGTGCCGAACTTTCGGCTCCACACTCCGCGTGCGGTTTCCAGTTCGCTATCCTTCAAAGTCGGCAATGCTGCAGCGATCAGTTCTTCACTGATGCCTTTCTGGTGCATTTCATGGGTGATACGCTGCAAGCCGAAGCGGTGACGTCGGGCATGCAGCAACTGCGTGGCGGCGCGTTCATCGGACAAATAACCGCGCTCGACAAGATCGTCCAGCAGCGCGTCCAGATCGGGCGGCTGAATTTGCTCGAAATCGTCTTCCAACTGCACAAAAGGGCGCAATTTAGCCGCCAATTCTGCACGACTGTATTCACGGCGCGCAAGACACTGCAATGCCCGCGTGCGCAGACTGAGTGCAGGCCTTTTCACGATCAGCCTACTGAGCCGCCTCGCCCGCCGCCTTCACCTTTGCAGCTGCCTTGTGCGTTGCGACGGGCTCAAGCAGCGCGACACCGACAATCTCACGTACCTTGTTTTCGATTTCACGCGCCACTTCAGGACGGGCGCGCAGAAATTCGCGCACGTTATCCTTTCCCTGACCGATTTTCTCGCCGTTGTAGCTGTACCAGGAGCCGGATTTTTCCACCAGCTTGTGCAACACACCCAGATCGATGATTTCGCCTTCGCGCGAGATGCCTTCGCCATACAGAATATCGAAAAAAGCTTCACGGAAAGGCGGCGCGACCTTGTTTTTGACAACCTTGACGCGCGTCTCGTTGCCGACCACTTCGTCGCCCTTCTTGATCGCGCCGATGCGGCGTATATCCAGACGCACCGAAGCATAGAATTTGAGCGCATTGCCACCGGTGGTGGTTTCGGGATTGCCAAACATCACGCCGATCTTCATACGGATCTGGTTGATGAAGATCACCAGCGTATTGGAACGCTTGATATTGGCGGTCAGCTTGCGCAAGGCCTGAGACATCAGGCGCGCGTGCAAGCCCATCTGCGCATCGCCCATTTCGCCTTCGATTTCAGCCTTGGGCGTTAACGCTGCGACCGAGTCGATCACCACCACATCGACGGAGGCGGAACGCACCAGCATATCGGTAATTTCCAGCGCCTGTTCGCCGTTATCCGGCTGGGAGATCAACAGATCTTCGACCGTGATGCCCAGTTTTTGCGCATACTGTGGATCGAGTGCATGTTCCGCATCGATAAATGCCGCCGTGCCGCCCAGTTTTTGCATTTCGGCAATCACCTGCAAGGCCAGCGTGGTCTTGCCGGACGATTCAGGACCGTAAATTTCGATGACGCGACCACGCGGCAAACCGCCCACACCCAGCGCAATGTCCAGTCCCAAAGAACCGGTGGACACGACATCGATATCGCGTGCCACATCGTTTTCTCCCAAACGCATGATTGAGCCCTTGCCAAACTGTTTTTCGATCTGGCTCAGCGCCGCTGCGAGTGCCTTGCTTTTGTTTTCATCCATGGTGATCCCCTTAGAAATTTGTGCACGGATTATGGCATAGTCACATCCGCTTGAATAGAACGATCGTTCTTTTTAGTGCATTAAGCTATTTCGGTATGCCGATTCAACAAGTCAAGTACGCCCGACAGCGCAATGGTCACTGCCTGCGCACGCACCTGGGCGCGATCGCCGGCGAACAAATGACATTGCGCATAAACTGTCGCATCTTTCAAACCCCAGGCGAACCACACCGTGCCGACCGGTTTTTCAAACGTGCCGCCACCGGGCCCTGCAATACCGCTGACCGCCAGCGCCACCCCTGCCATGCTGGTATGCAGTGCACCTGCTACCATCTCTCTGACGACCGCCTCGGATACCGCGCCATATTCAAACAGCGTGAACTCACTCACCCCCAGCATCTGCTGCTTGGACAAATTGGAGTAGGTCACGAATCCCCGGTCAAACCAGGCTGAACTGCCTGCCGCCTCCGTAATCGCAGCGGCAACACCGCCGCCGGTACAGGATTCAGCGCATGCCAGCATCAGGTCATGCGCCTTGAGCGACTCGCCCACCTTGATGGCAAGTTCAACCATTCAATCCGCGCGCCAGATCGTGCTTAATATCCACAACCGCTTCGAGACCCACTGCGATGCGGATCAGTCCATCCGTAATGCCTGCGGCCGCCCTTGCCTCCGGGCTGATACGGCCATGCGTGGTACTGGCGGAATGGCAGATAGTGGTGCGCGTATCGCCCAGATTTGCCGTGATGGACAACATTTTGGTATTGTCGATCACCCGCCATGCCGCATCCTTGCCGCCTTTAACCTCGAACGCCACGATACCGCCGCCGGTTTTCTGCTGACGCATCGCCAATTCATGCTGCGGATGCGACGGCAGGCCGGGATAAAACACCCGAGTCACATTGGGCTGCGCTTCCAGCCAGGTAGCCAGCTCCAACGCTGCGGCGCTATGCGCATCCATGCGCAGTTTGAGTGTTTCAAGCCCTTTCAAAAATATCCAGGCATTGAACGCGCTCATGGTCGGCCCCGTGGTGCGCAAAAAGCCGTAAATACTGTCCATATTCTTCCTGCTGCCCAACACCGCACCGCCCAGCACACGCCCCTGCCCGTCAATGTATTTCGTAGCGGAATGAATCACGATATCCGCGCCCAAATCCAGCGGACGTTGCAGGATGGGTGTACAAAAGCAGTTATCGACTGCCAGCAGTGCGCCGCAACTTTTGGCGATTACCGCGATCGCGGCGATATCGGAAATTTCCGTGAGCGGATTGGACGGTGTTTCGAGAAAGAACAATCGTGTATTCGGACGTACGGCCGCTTGCCATTGATCCACATCGGTGGCGGAAACATAGCTCGTCTCCACCCCGAACTTTTTGATCACGTTGTTGAACAGATTGACGGTCGAGCCGAACAGGCTGACCGAAGCAACGATATGGTCGCCCGCCTTGAGCACCCCCATCACGCAGGCCAGAATCGCCGACATGCCAGAAGCCGTTGCCACGCATTGCTCTGCGCCTTCGAGCACCGCCAGTCTTTGCTCGAACATCGTCACGGTCGGATTGGTGAAGCGCGAATAAATGTTGCCCGGCACTTCTCCCGAAAAACGTGCAGCCGCCGCCGCCGCACTTTCAAACACGAAGCTGGATGTCAGAAACATCGCCTCCGAGTGCTCGGCAAACTGGCTGCGCTCCGTTCCCGCTCGTACCGCCAGCGTTTCAAGTTGATATCCTTCTTCGCTCATTCCCTTCTCCCTTCCCACTTAACCCTTCTCAGCTTTCACATCGACGCGACGCTCATCGCCAGATCCAGCTCCATCTGGTCATCATCTTCCGTCGATTTATTTGCCCCGCCAGCCGTACGCCCACGCTCTATTTTGTCAAGATAGGCCGACGTAATATTACCTGTGATGTACTTCCCGTCGAAGCAGGAAGCATCAAAATCCAGAATAGCCGGATTACATTTTCGCACAGCCGATTTAAGATCTTCAAGATCCTGATAGATCAGCATGTCCGCACCAATCTCATGGCAGATTTCCTCGTCGCTGCGCCCCGTCGCAATCAGTTCGGTGCGACTGGGCATGTCAATACCATACACATTCGGAAAACGCACCGGCGGTGCAGCAGAAGCAAAATACACCTTCAATGCACCGGCATCCCGCGCCATCTGCACGATCTCGCGACTGGTCGTGCCGCGCACGATGGAATCATCCACCAGCAACACATTTTTATCCTTGAACTCCAGACCGATCGCATTGAGCTTCTGACGCACTGACTTTTTGCGCATCGCCTGACCCGGCATGATGAAGGTTCGTCCGATATAGCGATTCTTCACGAATCCTTCACGAAACAGAATATTCAGACGATTGGCAAGTTGCATTGCACTGGGACGACTGGAATCGGGGATCGGAATCACCACATCGATCTGTACCTCCGGCCAGATGCGGGCCAGTTTGTCAGCGAGATACTCACCCATATACAGACGCGACTCATGCACGGAGATGCCATCAAGCACAGAATCGGGACGTGAGAAATAGACATATTCGAAAATACAGGGACTCATGACCGGATTATCACTGCATTGGCGGGTATGCAATTGCCCTTGCAAATCCACAAATACGGCCTCGCCAGGCGCAATGTCGCGCATGAATTTGAACCCCAGAGTATCGAGCGCAACGCTCTCGGATGCGATCAGATATTCGGTGCCGTCTTTCGTTTCATTGGTGCCGATGACCAGCGGTCGGATACCATGCGCATCGCGAAACGCCAGCAGACCGTAACCTGCGATGATCGCCACCACCGCATAAGCCCCCTGACATCGACGATGCACACCGGACACCGCCTCAAAAATAATATCCGCATCCAGGCGCAAGCCCCTGGATTTCGACTGCAGTTCATGCGCCAGCACATTGAGGAGCACTTCCGAGTCGGAATTAGTGTTGACGTGACGTAAATCCTGAACAAACAATTGTTTCTTGAGTTCCTCGGCATTATTCAGATTGCCGTTGTGTCCCAACACGATACCGAACGGCGAATTGACATAAAACGGCTGCGCCTCATTGTGATCCACTGCGGATCCGGCAGTCGGATAGCGCACATGCGCAATACCCACATTACCCTGCAATGCGCGCATATTGCGGGTGCGGAACACATCGCGCACCAGACCGTTGCCCTTATGCAAATGAAAGGCATCGCCATCCATCGTTGCAATACCGGCAGCATCCTGACCACGATGCTGCAAGACTTGCAGGCCGTCATACAAAAGCTGATTTGCCGGCGTATACGAAACCACCCCAAGAATGCCACACATGTTGATTTCCTAAAAGTTAACTACGATTACCATAACGGATACGCTCCGCAATATTGTCGGGCAATACCTGCTTGCTGAGCAGTGCGGCATCTTCTGCCATCTTGCTGAAATACGCCTGACGCCAGAACGGCTGTTGCGGCATATTGGACGCACCTGCAAGCCACACCAGCACCAGTATCACCAACACACCACGCAACAGACCAAAAAAACCGCCCAGCAAACTGTCCAGCGCACCCAGACCCACCGCCTTGACCAGTTTGGCAAACAACCAGACCAACGCACCCCAGCCGATCAGCACCACGATGAACACCAGCGCATAAGCCAGTGCAATACGGACCGACTGCTGATCTACCGGCAGCATTGGCTCGATATTAGCGGCATACTGGCGGCTTAATATAAACGCCAGCGGCCAACCCGCCAGCGACAACACCTCATAAACCAGACCTCGCCACAACCCCAACAACAGCGACACCAGCATAATTCCGATCACTGCAAAATCAAAACCGGTCATTTAATTTCCGTGACCACCGGATGAAGATCATGCTTTTCGAGCAAGCTGCGCACTTTATCCGCCTTGCTCTGTTCCGTATAAGGCCCAACCCTGACCCGTGTGGTACCGCTAACTAATTCCGTATAAGCCTTAAAGCCCCACTCCTTGAGCCTCGCAGCCTCTTTGGTGGCTGTCGCTGCATTGGAAAAAGCGCCAACCTGCACAATATAACTGACCGACGATTTAGCGACCGGCTTTTCCTCGGGCTTCGTGACTTCTGCGTGCCGACTTTCAGACTGACTGACTTCAGCGGGTTTGGCGGCAGCGGGTTTGGCTTCGGCAACGGATTTGGCGGGAGCATGTTTGGCTGTAGCCGCTGCGTTGGCGGCTTGAATATCAGCGGGCGCCTCGGCCACTGCGGTGGAATCGGCAAGATTTATTTTTCCGCTCGCGCTGGGCAACGCCGCGTTCTCATGCGGCACTGAATTCACCGCAGCGACCGCAGAACTTGCCACGGTCACCGGTTCAACTTCCGACACTGTCGGCGCATCGAGTACGTCTGAAATCGCCACACCAGGCACAAACTCGCCAGCCTTGTCAGATGCCGGAATGCGCAAATCGATATTCTGTTCAGTGGATTTAGGTTCACTGTCCAGCATCATGGGTAGAATCACCACCACGGCCAGCGCCAGCGCAATCGCACCAATCAGACGTCGGCGGGCACGTCGCCTGATGTTGTTTTCTTCTTCCGTAGCTTGCTTTGCCATTGATCAAACCTCTAATAACGCACTAAACACGTATCTGTTTTGCTGCCATCACATCGGCAACCGTGTAAAACGACCCAAAGGCGATAATTCTATCATTTTCACCCGCCACGTTACAGGCATGTAAAATCGCCTGTGCGGAATTATCGAAGCAAACAATCTGCCCACTCACCCCTAGCTGATTGAGTACCTGACTCAATTCGACACTCGTGGCACCACGCGGCGCGTCTATCCCCGCCACCAGCCAGGTGTTGATACTGGAATCGAGCGCCCGCACCACACCAGCCATATCCTTATCCTTCAACATCGCGATCACCGCATAAGTATGAGCACAGGGCGGCAACGCTCCCAGATTTTTTGCAAGAGTTCGGGCTGCATGCGGATTGTGTGCGACATCCAGTATCAACTGCGGCCTGCCGGGTAAAAACTGGAACCGACCCGCGAGCTGCACCTCGGTCAGACCACGACGTATCGCTGCCATACTGACTGGCAGATGATCACGCAACGCATCCAGCGCCGCCAAAACCGCACTGGCATTATTGAACTGGAATGCGCCGCGCAATGCCGGATGCGGCAGCGAACTGCGTGCGCCCAGCTTGCTGCGATAATCCCACTGCCCCTGATGTAAGGTAAACCCGAAATCCTCACCGATACACCACAGTTCAGCACCAATTTCCCGTGCATAATTGCGAATATTTTCCGGTACATCGCTGTCTGAAAAAATTGCGATGCGCCCAGCGCGAAAAATGCCCGCCTTTTCGAACGCGATTGCTTCGCGTGTCTCACCCAGATAATCGGTGTGATCGATATCCACGCTAGTGACAATGGCGCAATCTGCATCGAACACATTTACCGCATCAAGCCGTCCGCCCAGCCCCACTTCGAGAATGGCAACATCCACTTTATTTTCGATGAAAGACTGCATCGCGGCGAGTGTACCGAATTCGAAATAGGTCAGTGGAATATCGCCCCGCGCCTGCTCTATCCGTGCAAATGATGCACATAACCCCTCGTCGCTAACCGGCTGTTTGTCGATGCGCACACGTTCGTTGTAGTCGAGCAAATGGGGCGAGGTATAACAGCCGACCCGATATCCCGCAGCATGCAAAACCGCCTCCAGCATTGCGCAGACCGATCCCTTGCCGTTGGTACCGCCCACCATAATGATCGAAAAATCAGGTTCAAGACTCAGGCGCCCTGCCACATCACTCACCCTCTCCAGCCCCAGGGCGATCGTTTTAGGATGCAAGGATTCCAGATAAGTGAGCCAGCCAGCCAGTGTTTCAGGCATCACAATACTCACAACGACACCCCGAATTTACGCAACAAGGGCAATAGCGCAAGATAACAAACGACCGTTACGCAAACAGAAACAACCAAACTTAACCAGAAATCCACTCCCAGCCTGATCAGGAACGGCAGGAGCAAAAACAAAATCAACGAAGGCAGTACCAGCCAGAAAATCTGACCGGAAAGTTCGGCGATGCGTGCAGATTCCACCCCTTCGATACGCATCCAGATAAATGCCAGCAATGAAGTCAGCGGCAAGGCTGCCAGCAAGGCAGCAAAACTGCTACTGCGCTTGGCAATCTCAGCTATCGCCACAATAACGGTAGCAGATACAGCCACTTTTAGCGCATAGTAAAACACTTAAGCGGCTACAGATTCTGCCACCGCAGGCTGTTTTGTCAGCAGGGTAATCAGCGTTGCGAGCTGTGCACGCATTTCACGACGGTCAATAATCATGTCCACTGCGCCATGTTCGAGCAGAAATTCGGCGCGTTGAAAACCTTCCGGCAGCGTCTCACGGACGGTCTGCTGAATCACACGCGCACCGGCAAAACCGATCAATGCACCCGGCTCGGCAATCACCACGTCGCCCATAAAAGCAAAGCTGGCCGACACGCCGCCCATAGTCGGATCGGTCAGCACGGAAATGAAAGGCAGCTTTTCCTCCGACAACTGGGTCAGCGCCGCACAGGTTTTCGCCATCTGCATCAAAGACAACAATCCTTCCTGCATACGTGCTCCGCCGCTGGCAGCGAAACAGATAAAAGGACATTTTTGCTCCAGCGCAACCTGCACACCGCGCACAAAACGCTCCCCAACCACCGAACCCATCGAGCCGCCCATGAAATTGAATTCAAAGACTGCCACTACCACAGGCGCGGTGATAATACTGCCCTGCATGACAACCAGCGCATCATCTTCATCGGTACTTTTCTTGGAAGCGATCAGGCGTTCGGAGTATTTGCGGCTATCCTTGAATTTAAGGGTATCGACCGGCAGCACTTCCGCACCAATTTCGAAACGGCCTTCACCGTCGAGTAACCAGTCCAAACGGGTACGCGCGGCTGCGCGATGATGATGGCTGCACTTGGGACAGACACCCAGATTTTTTTCAAGCTCCGCGTGATACAGCACAGTCTCACAGGAAGGACACTTGCTCCACAGCCCTTCAGGTACATTTTTTTTAGCATCGCCTTCACGACGCTTGATTTTGGGTGGCAGTAATTTCTGAAACCAGCTCATCGCATTTCCTTTTTTATGTTTTCTCGACAACACACCGCCATTACCCCCCAGCACCTCTCCCGCAGACGGGGGAATAGGGGGGTGCTTCAGGCCTGATCTATCGCATTTCTTAATTCCTCGATCAATGCGCTCACGCGATTGATCACATTATCGCCAGTTGAATCTTCTATTTCCTGCACGATACGGCTCCCCACCACCACGCCATCGCACAGCCTGGCAACCGCAAGTGCGGTCGCTGCATCTCGTATGCCAAAACCCACCCCAATCGGCAGCTTGATATGTTTGCGTAATTGGGGCAGCTTCTGCTCGATAGCTGCAAGGTCAATATTACCTGCGCCCGTCACCCCTTTGAGCGAGACATAATACACATAACCGCGCGCCAGTTTCGCGACCTGTTCGATACGCGCCTCACGGGTAGTCGGCGCCAACAGAAAAATCGGGTCTATGCCGTGACGTTGCAGATGATCAAATGCATCCTGACTCTCTTCGGGTGGAAAATCCACGGTCAACACACCATCCACACCCACTGCTTCGCAGCGCTGGGCAAATACATCCCAACCCATCGCCTCGATCGGATTGCCATAACCCATCAATACCACGGGCGTCACCTGATCCTGCTGGCGAAATTGAGCTACCATCGCCAGAACGGTGCGCAGTGAAACGCCCTTCAACAACGCACGCTCGGACGCGCGCTGTATGGTCGGACCATCGGCCATCGGATCAGAAAACGGTACGCCCAACTCGATCACATCCGCACCCGCACGCGCGATGGCATGCATGAGCGGCACCGTCAGTTCTGGACTCGGATCGCCCGCCGTAAAAAACGGGATCAGCGCACGACGATTCTGTTGTTTCAGCCTGTCGAAAGCATATTTTATACGGCTCATAATGTAATACCTTTTAAAGCGGCCACGGTATTCATATCCTTGTCGCCGCGCCCGGAAAGATTCACCAGCAGCACTTTATCCTTGTCCAATGTTGGTGCAAGTTTAATGGCATGGGCCAGAGCATGGCTGGATTCTAGCGCCGGAATGATGCCTTCAAATCGGCACAACGCATCGAAAGCCGAAATCGCTTCCGTATCGGTGATGCTCACATATTGCGCACGACCGATATCCTTCAACAAACAATGCTCGGGACCGACGCCAGGATAATCCAGACCCGCCGAAATGGAATGCGTCTCGGTGATCTGACCGTTCTCATCCTGCATCAGATAAACCTTGTTGCCGTGCAATACACCCACGCGGGCATTGGCCGTCAGAGGCGCGGCATGCGCACCGCTGGCAATGCCGTGCCCCCCGGCTTCAACACCGATGATCTGCACCTCATGCACATTGATATAGGGATAGAACATGCCGATTGCGTTTGAACCGCCCCCGACACAGGCGATCACCGCATCCGGTTGACGGCCGATCATTTCGGGCATCTGGATTTTCGCCTCATCGCCAATCACACTCTGAAAATCACGCACCATCATCGGATAGGGATGGGGGCCTGCTGCCGTACCGAAAATATAAAACGTGCTCTCGACATTAGTGACCCAGTCGCGGATTGCTTCATTGCAGGCATCCTTGAGGGTTTTGGAACCGCTTTGAACAGGCACCACCGTCGCGCCCAGCAGCTTCATGCGAAACACATTGGGCGCCTGACGCTGTATGTCTTCTGCACCCATATATACAATGCACTCCATGCCAAAGCGTGCCGCCACCGTTGCAGTTGCCACGCCATGCATGCCCGCGCCCGTCTCGGCAATCACGCGTTTTTTACCCATGCGGCGCGCCAGCAGGGCCTGACCCATCGCGCTGTTTATTTTATGCGCACCGGTGTGATTGAGATCCTCACGCTTAAGATATATCTGCGCACCGCCCAGCGAGTCTGACAACCGCCTGGCATGATAAATCGGGCTGGGACGTCCGACATAGTGTTTCAACTCATAGGCCAGCTCTGCCTTGAATTCCGGATCATCCCGATAACGCAGATATTCTGCACTTAATTCTTCCACCGCCGGAATCAGTGTTTCCGCCATGTAGGTGCCGCCGAACTGACCAAAATGGCCGGTAATATCTGGATAGTTATACATTTCTTACCTCTTGCATGAAATGAGCGATTTTCGCCGCGTCTTTTATACCTTTGCTAAATTCTACGCCGCTGGACACATCCACCGCATAGGGCCGCACGCGCCTGATTCCCTGTGCGACATTTTCCACATCAAGCCCGCCGGATAAAATCAACGGTAACGACAGATTCGGGGGTATCAACGTCCAGTCAAATACCGCACCGGTGCCGCCCGGAATTCCCTCTACATGCGCATCAAGCAACAAACCCTGTGCAGAATGAAAATCAGCCGCGCATTGTAACAAATTCACGCCGGCTTTAACGCGGATCGCCTTGAGATAGGGTTTATGGAACTGTTCGCAGTACACAGGCATCTCATCCCCGTGAAATTGCAACACATCCAGCGAAACATTAGCCAACACCTTGCGCACATATTCGGCAGTGGCATTAACGAATAAACCGACCACCGTCACAAATGGCGGCAAGCTGGCAGCCAATTGCGCAGCCATTTCGATGGTGACATAACGCGGGCTTTTTTCGTAGAATACCAGGCCGATCGCATCCGCACCGCTCGCTGCCACAGCCTGTGCATCCTCTATCCGGGTGATACCGCAAATTTTTACTCTGGTCACATCCCACCCCCATTACTCACTGCCTACTTCCTGTCTGCCGTTGCGGCAAGCCCCATTTTTCATCGTATTTTATGTAGCGCAAGTAGAGCCCATCCGGAGAAAAGGTCGGCGCAGCCAGCCTGCGATTGCGACTTTCCAGCACCTCAGCTAGCCACTTCGGCGGATGTTTTCCCTTGCCCACATACACCAGACAACCGACCAGATTACGCACCATATGATGCAAAAAGGCATTCGCACTCAAATCGAATACCAGCATCTCACCCTCGTGACAAATATCAAGCTGATTCAGGAACTTAACCGGCGACTTCGCCTGACACTCAGCCGCACGAAAGGCACTGAAATCATGTTCACCCAACAGATATTGCGCTGCTTCCTGCATGGCGGCCAGATTCAGCGGCAAATGAAACCAGCTCGCCCGGCCCGCATGAACTGCAGATCGCTCTCCTCTGTTAATCAACAGATAGCGGTAACTTCGACCTTGCGCCGAGAAGCGCGCATGAAACTCATCTGGAACCGGGTGTGCCCAGCGCACCACAATACTGGCAGGCAGAAGGGTATTCGCCCCCCGCACCCAGGCGGTTAACGGTCGTTGTGCAGCGGTATCGAAATGCACCACCTGTTCTAGCGCATGTACGCCAGCATCGGTACGTCCGGCGGCGTGAACCGTAATCGGTGCATCGGCAATTCGACTTAAAACCTGTTGCAACGTATCCTGAACAGTTAGCCCATTCGCCTGACTTTGCCAGCCGCAGTAAGGCTTTCCATCGTACTCCACTCCCAGCGCGATTCTCATTAAAGCACCTGCCATAACAACGCGACAGCCCCCGTCAGCCACAGCACATCGAGCAGACTGTAACGGTAAACGGGCAATTCCAGCGTCCTGCCCAAATCAGGCTGCGAATCGAACAGACTATGTAAACTTTCCTGCCAGCTGTGCGCACGCAGCATGCCCACTTCAGCATAGTGCAAGGTAAGCGCGAGACGCACCGCCAGGCGCTCACGCGACACACCGAACCATTGCAGTGGCACAAAAAGACTGTATAAGCCAGATATCAACTGCTGCCGGTGCAATCGATCCAGCAATATCGCCAATCCAGCCAGTGCGATCATCAAACGCACCAACTGCACCGCTCCCGCCTGCAAACCTTCGACAGCAGGACTCAACCCACCGTCCCACAGTGGCGTCCCGGGCGTGGTATAAGCGTAGATTATCCACAAGGAGAGCATTATCCAACGGGTGCGACGTATCAACTGGCTGAACTTGTAGCCTGATAGCAAAAAGGCGAGCAACAATAGCCCACCACCTGTCATCAGCAAACCCACCACGGGCAGAAATTGCACGATCGTGACCAGCAGGCACCAGAGGGTAATTTGTGTCGCGGGATGTAATTTCATGTTTTATGCCTTCACACCCAGCCTTACGTCCCATAAAAAACGGCAGCTCATGGCTGAGCTGCCGCCACCTTGACCTGTCCGATCAGCCAAGTTGCTTGATGAGCAACTCAGCCTCTTGTTTCTGGGTTTCATCCCCTTCTTGCAAAACCTCATCGAGAATTTCCCGGGCGCCCACTGCGTCGCCCATATCCTGATATGCTTTGGCCAGATCAATTTTGGTGGCAACTTCGTGCCAATGTTCACTTTGCTCTGACAGCGCAGACGGCACCGACTCAACATCGTCCAGATTCAGATTGATATCGGCAAGATTGACGATAGCAGGCTGAGGCAAATGAGCAGGCGCAGGTGCCAGGTCATCGAGCGGGAAATCGAGCGTAAATGCCATGCCGTCATCTTCGTCCACCTTGGCAGCCGTCTCGCTTGCGGGCATATCGATCGTATCCGGCGCGGCACTAATATCAAAGATCAGATCATCCAGGCTGGGCAATACTTCTGCTGGCTGTTCTGTTTCGTCCTGAGTAACACCCAGGCTTGCGATATCAAAATCCAGTTCTTCAGGCAACGTCATCAATGGACTGGTTGAGGTGACATCAAAATCCAGTATAGCAGGCTGTGTATCTGCCACAGAAGTCACATCAAAATCGATTGCCTGTGCTTCGTCTGCGCTTGCTACTGGCTGCACCTCAGACACCGCTGTTTCAGGCAAAGCCCCAATCATCCCCATATCCAGCGCATTAACAAACTGCGTCGCACTGTCTGAATCTTCTACACCGGCTAGTACATCGTCGTGTACATCGTCGTGTACATCGACCGCTTGCAGTGATTTGGCCAGCTCATCTGCTTGCCCAATCGCCTGTTCATCACCGGTCGTTTTCAGCAGTTCATAAACCTCAGCAAAGGACTTCGCATCCTGGTGACGGGCATAAATGCCCAGCAGTTTGAGATGAACCTGATGATTGTTCGGCGAATGTAGCAGTGCATCCTTGAGCACCTCTTCAGCCTGTTCATCACGACCGAAATTCAGGAACAATTCCGCCTCGCTGATAGGATCGACATCCTCAACAGGCGCTGTCAATTCCTCGTCCGGATTTGCAGAAACGGTAAAGTCACCGGTATCCGGCGACGGTACAACGGGGCTAGTTAGCTGACCTGTCTTACTGCTGCCCCCCTCACTCTCAGGCATGGCTAACTGTTCAGGCGTATTTTTCCGTCTACTCAATCCGATACCCAGCCCCCCCAACGCCAGCAGCAAAGCAGCGCCTATCCCCATATAAAGCGGCGTAGCCATGAACTGATCGATTATTGACATTTCTTCCGTTGCCGCCGGCGCGCTCGCTGCCACCACATGACTGGCAGGCATTACAGCGTTTGCTGCCACCACATTACTTGTAGCAGCAACTGCGCTGGCCACCGGTGCGGTAACGCTCACGCCTGACGTTGCCTGAAGTCCTGCCGCCTCAGACTTGAGCTCGGCCAGATGCTTCATATCCTTGATATTTTGCTCCAGCAATGCAGCGCGGTCCTTGCCTTCCTTAAGTGTCTTCTCTTTTGCAATCGCCTCTTCCGCTGCGAAATTGCGTTTATCCTGTGCAAGACCGGATTTACCTGCCTTATCGCCGGGCGCATCGCCTTTGGACAACCGTAGCACTTCCCGTGCTGATTCGCTCGCAACCGGCGTTTTATCTGCTGCCACGCTGCTAATTTTCCCGCTGGCAACCTGACCTGCCGTCTCCTTCTGACGTACGCTTGACGCAGCAGCGGCCAGTTTTTGACGATACGCATTCCAGTCACTGGCTTGAGCACGTATTTCCTGAACCGCCTCTGATTGCGTCACATTGGCCAATTCGGCCTGATCTGGCACACGCAGAATTTTCCCGGTGCGGATACGATTCATATTCTGACGATCAAACTGGGTTTCATTAGCGCGATATAACGCAACCAGCATGCGTTCGAGACTGATTTCGTCGGGCTTGATGCGTTCGGCAATGCCATTGAGCGTATCACCACGCCTGACGGTAATACTGCCTGTCGCGACAGAGGAAGCCTCAGGCTGCGCAACTGCCACGCGCTTTACGCGCTCAACTGGCGCAGGTGCTGCAACAGGTGCAACCTGGTGCGCTTCCGGTGCCTGCATCAACGGCACGGATTGCACTGTCACGGGTGAAACGGTCTGAACGGCAGCCGGCTTGGGCTGGTTGGCAACATAGCCTGGCGGATCAAGCAAAAAGGTGTATTCACGCATCAACTTACCCGATGACCATGACAATTCAACCAGCAGACTGACAAAGGGATCATTGACTTCGTGATTACTGGATATCTTCAGGTAGGGCTCGCCATTCGCACGATTATCAATCTGAAAACTGTACTGAATGCCGTGAGGGTAATCCAGCCCTGCGCCCCGGTAGGTTTCGGGCGCAGCCAGACGCGCCACCAGACTGGGTTTTTCTGCATTGCCAACCGCAAGCAAACCGATTTCTGCCTTAAGCGGTTGCCCCAGCGCGGAAACCACGTTGATCGCCCCCAGTCCGACAGCACTGGCCCATGCACTGAGCGTCAAACCGACTGTCAGGCCGAGCAGCTGTGACATCAATTTGCACGGCATGCCGCCAACAGGACTGATTCGGCGAACGGCATGAAAATGATCGGCTGTTACAGATTTTATTGCAGATAACTCGGGTCGTTTCACCAATGATTTTCTCACGGCATATGCCTCGCTTTGTATATTAGGCAACAAAAATAACATCAAGGAGCTTACAAAACAAGCTCATAGCGCAATACAAAAAATTAAATCAGACGATCGGTAACTATTTCAGATAATCGGCTATCAGAATTTCGGCAATTTGCACACTGTTGAGCGCGGCGCCCTTGCGCACATTATCGCTCACCACCCACATATCCAGACCCAATGGATGAGACAAATCCTCGCGTATGCGGCCCACATAGGTTGCATCCGTTCCGGCAGCATCCACCGCAGTCGGCCAGCCACCAGGTACATGTTCATCCACAACCACGACACCAGGCGCCTTTTCCAGCAGGGCACGCGCCTCGGATGCGGTTATTTTCCGCTTGGTTTCGATATGCAACGCTTCAGAATGGCCATAGAAAACCGGCACACGGACCGCCGTCGGATTAACCATGATGGAATCATCTTCCATGATCTTCTGGGTTTCCCAGACCATCTTCATTTCTTCCTTGGTGTAGCCGTTTTCCATGAACACGTCGATTTGCGGCAACACATTAAACGCGATACGCTTTGGATATACCCCGACTTCTACATCCTGAGAGTTGAACAGCGCGCGCGTCTGGTTGGCCAGCTCATCGATGGCTTCCTTGCCTGTTCCGGACACAGCCTGATAGGTCGCGACGTTGATACGCGTCAAACCGACTGCATCCCGAATGGGCTTTAACGCCACCATCATCTGGATGGTCGAGCAATTCGGGTTGGCAATGATGCCCCGATTCTTGTATTGCGCGATAGCGTGCGGATTAACTTCGGGCACAACCAGCGGAATATCGCGCTCATAACGAAAATGCGCGGTATTGTCGATCACTACGCAACCAGCAGCGGCCGCAATAGGTGCATATTTTTCCGACACACTACCGCCAGCCGAGAACAGTCCAATCTGCGCCAGGGAAAAGTCAAATCCCGCCACATCCAGCACGGTCAGTTCGCGACCACGAAAAGCAACCTCGGTCCCAGCAGAACGACTGGAGGCCAGCAAGTAAAGGTTGCGTACCGGAAACTTGCGCTCTTCCAAAATCGAGAGCATCGCTTCGCCCACCGCACCGGTTGCACCCAATATACATACATCATACTGCTTGCTCATATTTTACTTTCCTGAAAACTTGTAGTCATTTGTCAAATCCGGGAAGGGAACGCACCTGCGGTGCTCAAGGGAGAAGGGGAAAACTCTTCACCCTTCCCTCTTCACCCTTCCCTCTTCACCCTTCCCTCTTCACCCTTCTCGCATTTTACAGCGCTGCAACCACCGCATCGCCCATTGCTGAACAGCCAACCTTTTGCATGCCCACTTCGAAAATATCGCCGGTGCGCAAGCCCTGCTGCAACACGCGACGCACAGCAGTTTCGATGCGCTGGGCTGCATCTTCCTGCGCGAAGGTGTAACGCATCATCATCGCGACCGACAAAATTGTCGCCAGCGGATTGGCGATGTCCTGTCCTGCGATATCAGGTGCCGAACCGTGGCAGGGTTCATACATCCCCTTGTTATTTTCATTCAGGGATGCCGATGGCAACATGCCGATCGAACCGGTCAGCATGGACGCTTCATCCGACAGGATATCGCCAAACAGGTTGCCAGTCACAATCACGTCAAACTGCTTGGGTGCACGCACCAACTGCATCGCCGCGTTGTCCACATACATATGTGACAACTCGACATCCGGATACTCCAGCCCCACGCTACTTACGATTTCACGCCAGAACATGCTGGTATCGAGCACATTAGCCTTGTCTACCGAGCACAGCCTGTTGCCGCGTTTTTGCGCGATCTTGAAACCGGCATGCGCAATGCGACGAATTTCAGATTCGCTGTAATGCATAGTATCAAACCCCTGACGCTCGCCATTATCCAGCGTGCGTATGCCGCGCGGCTGGCCAAAATAGACGTCACCGGTCAATTCGCGCAGAATCATGATATTCAGACCCGATACCAGTTCGGGCTTCAGACTGGAGGCATTAACCAGTTCAGGATAAACCAGCGCAGGACGCAAATTGGCAAACAACCCAAGTTCCTTACGAATACCCAGCAAGCCCTGCTCGGGACGTAATGCGCGTGGCAAATTATCATACTGATAACCACCCACAGCACCTAGCAACACCGCATCCGATACATGCGCCAGTCTTCTGGTTTCCTCAGGAAACGGGTGACCCGCCGCATCGTAACCGGCGCCGCCCAAATGGGCATATTCCAGTTCAATCTTCAAGCCATCACGGCGCAACACATCCAGCACTTTCGCAGCCTGTGCCACGATTTCGGGTCCAATGCCGTCACCCGGCAAAACTGCTATCTTCATTCTAATTTCCTAATTAATAGTCGAGAAGGGGGAAGAGGGAAGAGAGCAGAGAGAAGGGTAAAGCACCCCTGCCCACTGCCTACTCCCAATTCCCTACTATCCATATCACAGCCAGGGCTGCGCTGCGCGATGTTTCGCTTCAAACACCGCAATTTCATCCACATATTGCAAGGTCAGGCCAATATCATCCAGACCGTTCAGCAGACAATGTTTGCGGAAGGAATCCACCTCGAATGGATACACCGTGCCATCCGGCGCCGCAATGGTCTGCGACACCAGATCAATCGTCAGCTTATAGCCCGCGTTTGCTTCAACGGCATGAAACAACGCATCCACCTTCTGTGCGTCCAGGCGGATAGGCAACAGACCATTTTTGAAGCAGTTGTTGAAAAAGATGTCGGCAAAACTGGGGGCGATGATCACGCGAAAACCGTAATCCTCAAGCGCCCAGGGCGCATGCTCACGCGAACTGCCGCAACCGAAATTCTCGCGTGTCAGCAGAATCTGCGCGCCCTGATAGCGCGGCTGATTGAGCACAAAATCAGGATTAACAGGGCGATTGCTGCAATCCATACCTGGCTCGCCGTGATCCAGATAGCGCCATTCATCAAAGCAGGACCAGCGCCTGCGCGCCGAAACGCTGCTGCAGCGCCGCTTCGCACAGCGCCTTCAGCGGGCCGTAGGTGCGGCCGTCGACCACCTCGGTGTGGGCGTCGTCGATCGTCGCGACAGCGGCGGTTTCGTCGTTGGCTTGTGCCGTGGACGCGTACACCGAGACCGAGGAGATGAAGGCGTAGCGGCCCACCCGGCCGTGCAGCAGCGTGGCCATGGCCGCCACCTCGCGCGGCAGGTAGCCGCAGGTGTCGACCACCGCGTCCCAGGTGCCTTCGGCCAGTGCGGAGAGGTCGCCCCGGCGGTCACCGACACGTTGTTCGACGCCCGCCGGCACGCGTGCCGCTGCGCCCGCGGTTGAACACCGTGACGGCATCCCCGCGCGCCAGCGCAGCTTCCACCACGTGGCGGCCCAGGAAGCGCGTGCCGCCGATGACGAGCAACTTCATGCCACGGCCTCCTTCAGCGGTGGCCGCGGGCCGCGCAGCCGCCACCACAACCAGCCGGCGATGCTGAGGTTCAGCGCGTTCCACGCGATGCCGTTCAGGAAGGCCGCTTCGTAGGAGCCGGTCAGGTCAAACACCTTGCCCGACATCCACCCGCCCAGCGCCATGCCGAAGAGCGTGGCCATCAAGACCGCGCCGGTGCGCGCGCCGGCCACGGCGGCCGGGAAATGCTCGCGCACGATGATGGCGTAGCTGGGCACGGCAAAGTCGATGACGAACTGGCGGCCGATCTCGCGGAGTACCCGCAGCACATGACCACGCTCGACGAGGCCCTGGATGCCGTCGTCGTTGGGCTTGGAGGCGAGCGTCGCGACGGGCAGCGTGAGATGGCGCGCGCTGTTGAGAAGAGTTTGAGTACGCGCGAGCATCTGCTGGTGCAGGGCACGGGAACCGGCAAGTCCGTCGCGTACTTCGTGCCGGCAATCATGCGCGCCGTATCCAACCGACGGGCGATCGTTGTTTCGACTGCCACGCTGGCACTGCAGCGGCAGTTGGTGGGTCGGGATCTGCCGCGTATCGCAGCAGCGCTGGCACCACTCCTCGGTCGCACTCCCACCTTCGCTGTCGCCACGCTCTGGCAGGCGCGAGGCGAGCTGATAACGCGGGCCCCAGCGAGAACCAGCTCAGCCCACCTCCTCCGCCCTGCCCTGGCACTGTGGGAGGTGTCTCCCTCCCGCTACCCGCCAGGGCTGTCAGGCCCCCCAGCGCGGCGGGCTTGGTTGCAGGGAGCGGGCACGGCAGACTCCACCCGGCTCCTCCTTGTGGATGGGAAAGCCAGCCTCCAGCAGAGCCGCTTGGCGCCCCCCAGCAAGGCCCCAGAAGCTGCAACGGCAGAAGGAATGATGAGCCCGGGCTGGGGTCCCTTGGCCCCTGCTGGGAGTGCCCCTTCGGCAGGGCCCTTGGGGCCCATTTCCCCCCGGAGGGTGCGGGCGGGCGCTCTGGTGCTGCCACCCGCTTCCCAAGGCTCTGTGCCCCGCGCCAGCCCGCACCCCTTGGGCCCTGTCGGGGTACCGCCTGCCCTGAGTGTCCTCCGCGCCCAGCCAGCGCTGCGAGTACGCTGCCCAAGGCAGGGCCGCCGGGGCTGGCGGCAAGGCGCCTCCTGGGAGTCCCCAGCCCGTTCACTTGGCCAGTGCGCAGTTATACCGCGCTTTTTTTGCCCTGCAGGACCAGCTGCGTCCCCACAGGGCCCGTATTGCGGGGCGAGTCTTAGAAGGATGCTGCAAAAGAAAATTACAAGCGCCAGTTGATGATTGCCCTTCAAGCTTCCCCATATCCATTAATGCCATGCACAGTATAGGGAATGGCGCTTTGTCGCCAGCCCAGAGGCCTGAACATAACCCTCCTGCCCAGGCGCAAGCTGCGGATTGTACAGGTAGGGTCCGAGCCAAGACCACCAGACAACCTGGCACGCTCCCCCACCTTGCGCATTTTGGTAAAATGAGTGCCAGCTCCGGTCAAGGTGACCTTGCCCACCTGGTTAGTAAGAGAAGGTCAGCAGCCCCCAGAGCAGTCCCTACTGCTGGTCTGGCTCCGCCCCCAGTTCTCTTACTAACCAGATGGACAAGGACCCTGGCACGAAGGAGACACTTATTTTCACAAAATGCGCAAGATGGCTGAAGCGCGCAGGATCCAGAGAAGGGGCTTGAGAAGCTAGTCTACAACCCGCAGCTTGCATGAGCAGAAAGATTACGTCCAGCCCTTGATAGGGGATGTACAAAGCGCACCTCCATATACTGTGCATGACATTAATGAATATGGAAAAGCGGAGAGAGCAACCACCAACTGACGCTTGATAATTTCCCTTTTGCAGCACCTCCCTAAACAGGCGACCACCAATACGGGCCCTGTGGACATGCAAGCCAACCCTGCAGAGCAAAAAAAGCGCGATATAACTGCGCAGGGACCAAGGCAACCGAGCTGGAGCAGGCCCAGAGGAGGCTCAGACCAGGACGGAGCCCTGAGTTGAAAGCGCAGGCCGCAGCGCCGAGGCGGACGTGAAGAACACCCAGAAGAAAATTGGCGCAACAGGGAGTCCAGGAAGACCGGGCCTGACGCGGAGTTCGAAGCCTTGAAAAGTGGAGAGCAGTACGTAGCGACTGACAGCACCGGCCCGGAGGAAAAAATGAGCTGGCAAGACGAGGCTGCCCATAAAGGGTACTCCCCAGCAGGACGCAGGATACCCAGGCCACGGGCATCATCCCGCCCTGCAGGTTGCAGCCCCGAGGCCTTGCTGAAGAGCGCCAAGCGGGCTGTGACAGACTGGACCCCCACCCACGAGAAGAAGGGTTGAAGACCTCGGGGACCGCAAGCCAGCACAAGGCCAGGCCCGCCACGCTGGAAGCTGGCGCAGGGGGAGAGTTGAAGATGGATACGAGCCCCACAGACACAGAACAGATGCCAAGACTTGGGTAGGGGTCCCAGGAGCTGGCGCCACCAAGGACGTGGGCGGACAGTGGCTAGCAAGGGCGTGGCGACAGCGAAGGTGGGAGTGCGACCGAGGAGTGGTGCCAGCGCTGCTGCACGGCGGATGCCCGACCCACTGCCGCTGCAGTGCCAGCGTGGGCGGTCGAAACAACACGATCACCGTGCGGATACGGCGCGCATGGATTGCCCACACCGTACGCGACGGACTTGCCGGTTCCCGTGCCGGCCTGCACCAGCAGATGCTCGCGCGTACTCACGCGCGCCATCTCACGCTGCCGTCGCGACGCTCGCCTCCAACCCCAACGACGACGGCATCCAGGGTCTCGTCGAGCGTGGTCATGTGCTGCGGTACTCCGCCGATCGGCCGCCCAGTTCGTCATCGACTTTGCCGTGCACGCTACGCCATCATCGTGCGCGAACATTTCCCCGCTGTCCGTGGCCGGCGCGCGCACGCA
>CAWASY010000076.1:0-17256 GCA_963784505.1 uncultured beta proteobacterium
CCAAAAGAAAACGTACGCATGGCTTTCTGGTCAGAATGAAAACGCGCGGTGGCAGAGCAGTGATTCGTGCACGTCGTGCCAAGGGTCGTGCAAGACTTGCTGTGTAATCAAAATAATGGATTTTCAGCTGCGCAACGTATACCGCGCGGTGAAGGTTATGGAAAGTGTCTGAAATCACTCGTGTTTTCAGACAGGTATTTCAAGCTGTTTTTTATGCCGAATCAGTTGAGCAAAGCAAGACTTGGGTATTGTAGTAGCTAAAAGATTCATCCCTAAATCAGTTGATAGAAATCGTGCAAAGCGCGAAATCAGGGAATTGTTCCGTGTACACCCGATCAGGAAATGTGGCCTTGATCTGGTTGTAATGTCACGCAATGCCGAACGCACTGATGAAAATACAGGTAAGGAAAGTTTGAATAATCTCTTTAGTCGGGTAGCAACGCGATGCGCAGAATCCTGATAAAAATTATTCACGGTTACCAGTATCTTATTAGTCCGCTTAGTCCGCCGACGTGTCGTTTTACCCCGAGTTGTTCTCATTATGCATGTGATGCGCTGACCAGACACGGCCTGCTTGCAGGTTCCTGGTTGAGCATCAAGCGTCTGGCGCGCTGTAATCCCTGGCATCCAGGCGGTTACGATCCGGCACCATAAATTCATTAATAAATACCATCATGGACCTCCAGAGACTTTTCCTGTTTTTAATATTTTCCTTCTCATTGATGATGGTGTGGGATGGCTGGCAGCGTTATCAGCATCCGCAACCGGCACAGATTGCGGCAGTTCAAAAATCTGATTTGCCAACAGCAATTGCGCCAAATTCGGTTACGGCGGTATCAGATCATGCCAGTATCGTTCAGCTGGCGGAAAAAGGCGCGAGTGGAAAAGTTATCAGGGTAAAAACTGACCTGATGGATATTGAAATCAATACACTGGGTGGAGATATCCAGCATCTGGATCTGTTGAAACATCCCAGTGCTCAGGATAAAAACAAGGCATTTGTGCTGTTTGAAAAAGGTCCGGGCACGCACAATTATGTCGCACAGTCCGGCTTACTGGGCGCAGGATTGCCTAATCATAATAGTCTGTTTAGTACCGCTCAGGATAACTATCTGATGAACGATGGTGCAGATCAGCTTCAGGTTAGGCTGATCGCAGCCGGAGTGGACGGGCATCAAGGTTGCAAAGTTAATTACCTTTCATAGGGGTAGTTATGTAATTGATATTTCATATGAAATTGAAAACGACAGCACTGCTGCAATTAATACTTCCGCGTATTATCAGTTTATCCGTAATGGAGAGAATCCAGCAGGTACTTCCAAGATGGTGCCGACCTATACTGGTGCTGCCGTCTATACCGATAAGAGAAAATTTCAAAAAGTGAGTTTTTCGGATATCGATAAGGCAAAAATTGACTATCCAAGGGATACCAAATGATGGCTGGATAGGGATGCTGCAGCATTATTTCGTTGCTGCCTGGATACCTAAAGAAACGACCAAGCACGAATTTTTTACCAAAAAGCTGGATAACGGATTGTATTCGGTTGGGGTCGTGCTGGCTGTCCCGAGCATTGCACCGGGGAAAAAATCCGAAATCACGGTGCCGTTATATGTGGGTCCTGCACAAAGTAAGCTGGATAATGTCGCACCCGGTTTGGGTTTGACCGTTGATTATGGCTGGTTGACTGTTATCGCAACCCCTATTTTCTGGACACTGCGATTTATTCACGGCATAGTCGGGAACTGGGGCGTAGCGATTATTATCCTGACCTTGCTAATCAAGCTGCTGTTTTTCCCTTTGTCCGCAGCAAGTTATCGTTCCATGGCCAAGATGCGTCTGGTTGCGCCCAAGCTGGAAAAACTGAAACAACAGCATGCCAATGATCGTGAAGCGCTTAATCGCGCCATGATGGACATGTACAAGACCGAAAAGATCAATCCGCTAGGCGGTTGTTTGCCGGTGATTATCCAGATACCGGTATTCATCTCGCTGTACTGGTCGATTCTGGCCAGCGTTGAAATGCGCTACGCACCATTTTTTGGCTGGATCACTGACCTGTCGGCTGCTGGATCCGTGTACAGTATTTGCGACATTCTGATGGGCGCGAGCATGTTCCTGCAGTCCAGACTTAATCCTGTACCGCCTGATCCTATGCAGGCCAGAGCTTGATGCAGATCATGCCGATCGCATTCAGCGTGGTGTTCTTCTTCTTCCCTGCGGGTCTGGTGTTGTATTCCATCGTCAACAACGGCTTGTCCATCGCACAGCAATGGTACGTACCAGATGAGGCTGTAGGTGTCGCTGTCGCAAAACGCTGAGGCTATTGCGGCAATTGCCACGGCACAGGGGCGTGGCGGGGTGGGGGTGGTGCGAATATCCGGTTCGGGTATTGCCGCCATCGCTACCGCAATACTGGGTCGTTTACCGCTACCGCGCATGCCACGCTTTGTGAATTTCTGGATGTGGATGGCGAGTTGATGGATGAAGGGATTGCGCTGGTATTTCCATCACCCAACTCCTATACCGGCGAGGATGTGCTGGAATTGCAGGGGCATGGCGGTTCTGCAGTACTAAACCTGTTATTGCGACGTTGTTTGTCGCTGGGCGTACGTCTTGCCGAACCCGGTGAATTCACCAAACGGGCGTATCTCAACGACAAGCTAGACCTGGCACAGGCCGAGAGTGTGGCTGATCTCATCGAAGCCACCACAACCGAAGCAGCCCGCAGTGCGATGCGTTCCTTGCATGGCGACTTTTCAGCCGTCATCCATGAATTGCTCGATGAATTGGTGCGGCTGCGCATGCTGGTTGAGGCGATGCTGGATTTTCCCGAAGAGGACATCGAGCTGGTCGACAGCACCCTGCGCGATGCCCTGTTATTTTCCATCAAGAATAAACTTCAGCAAACCCTCGCCACCGCGAAGCAGGGCAGTTTGCTGCGCGAAGGCGCGCATATCGCGCTGGTTGGCAGGCCAAATGTGGGAAAATCCAGTCTGCTCAATTGCCTTTCCGGCGAGGAGGTCGCGATCGTCAGCGATGTGCCGGGAACGACACGCGACGTGATTCGCCAGGTAATCCAGTTACGCGGTGTGCCGTTGCACATCATGGATACCGCAGGGTTGCGCGAATCACAGGATGAGGTTGAAAACATGGGGATGGCTCGTACGCACCAGATGGTGAAGCGGGCTGATTTGGTGTTGCTGTTGCTCGATGCATCGGGTGGTTGCAGCGCTGAAGATCGTGACATTATCGACAGTTTCCCCGCAGATATTCCGCATCTTCTGGTTTATAACAAATCTGACCTGGTGAGCGGTGAGATGCCACTATCCAGACCCGATGGAATCAGTATTTCGGCAAAATCGGGCTTGGGAATTGAGAAATTGCAAGCAGAGATGCTCAGGCTGATCGGCTGGCGTAGCGATGAAAGCGGCGCATTCATCGCCCGTGAGCGGCACCTGATCGCCCTGAATCTGGCGCTCGTCCATCTGGATAAGGCACAACAGGTTCTGCAACACCCAGAACTGTTTGCGGAAGAACTACGCCTCGCCCAACAGGCCTTGAATAGCATTACCGGAAAATTTTCGGCTGACGATCTGTTGGGTGAAATATTCAGCCGCTTCTGTATAGGTAAATAACAATGTTGGCGCCGATTGAAAGCACACGCGGCAAGATTCTCAGTGCCTCGTATACCGTCAATACGAAAAATTAAAACTTATTGCGGCGCTACACAGACCTTATTTCGCCCTGTTTCCTTGGCTGCATAAAGTGCCTTGTCCGCCAAGCTGAGCAGTACGTCCAGGTTGTCGTCCTTGGAAACAAGTGAAGCCACTCCGATTGATACCGTGAACTGGATAGGCATGCCCCCTACTTCTTGTGGCACTTTCGCCTTTTCTAGCGCAACTCTTAAACGCTCAGCAGCTTCAATCGACTTTTCCTTGCCTGTTTCCGGCAGCAAGATGGCAAATTCTTCACCGCCGATACGCCCGACAATGTCCACCTCACGCATGGTTTCGCGGCAAACGTCGGCCAATTTTTTTAGAACATGGTCACCCGCCTTGTGACCGTGCGTATCATTGACCTGCTTGAAGAAATCAATATCCATCATGAGCATGGATAGCGGGTTGTTATAACGAATAGCGCGATTGAGTTCCTGTTCTGACAGTGCCATGAAGTACCTTCTATTGTTAACGCCTGTTAAGTAATCAGTATGCGCCTGACGGTTAAGTTCAAGTACAAGGCGCTTGTGCTCGTCTGCATAACGGCGGGTGCGGCGGTATGAAATGCCCAGACCCGTCATACCGAACAGCCAGATAACTCCGTGAGACAGCGCCATTTTAGTATTGAGCTCACTTTGCATAGCCAAAGTTGATTTCAAATAAATAGAAGAACTGATTCCACCCCGGACGTCGCCTAGCTTGTAGCCTTGCCGTTCGTGACACTTGAGACACCCCTGATCGACATAGAAAGGACGCATCATTCTCAGATAAGGCTGCCCATCCATCTGCTGTATTTCCACCCATTCTTTTGCACCCTGTTCGAAACTGTGTAGTGCTTTTTCCTCCCAAACATCGGGGGCATTTTTTGGATTTAACAGTTTGAGGCTGGTGATATGGCTCTTGTTGCCGTAATCATCTGGAAAATTGTTCTGTATTTCGCGCAAGGCATAAGCAGGATTCATCAGGGTGAGAACTTTACCTGTGGTGGTCACTATATCGCGGTCGGGCACCTTCAAGTATGGATTGGGCGGAGTCTGCTCCGTGGGAGTGACATAGATCCCGCCGTGAAAATTGACCCATTTTCGGAAGCCGATATCCTTGTTAATATTGGAAATGGCTTGGGCTGTCGCTGTCCTCAGGGTGGACTGATTTTCCGAATATACGCCCCACACCGTAGAGCCAATCACCAGTACACTCCAGATGAGTGCGAGCAGGATATAACTTTGCCTCCCTTCGGAGTGAGAATAATTAAATATGTCAACTTTCATGTACATCTCGAACTCTGAAATAGTTGTCACCGACAATAAGTTCTGAAGTGACACGTCCATTTAATTCAATACGGTCGAATGGATAACTTGCTAATAACTGTTGATGAAATTTTGTACTCATTTGTCACTGATAGCAATAGGGACGTCTGATCGAGGGTGCTGAATGACCGTTCAGGCCGAACTGACGTCCCTGTGGGGGGTAAAACGATTGCCCAAATGGCCGGGTGTCTTGTTTGAAAGTAGCACGGACTTATCCGAGTTGACTGTTTCACGTGGAACAGGATATTTCTGATTGCAGCCAGTCTGTTGTATGATGCGCGTCCATTTCCAAACTGTAGCGACATGAATTTTCCTGATGTTTTTGATGTGATTGTGGTGGGTGGTGGGCATGCCGGAACCGAGGCGGCTCTGGCCAGCGCACGCGCGGGATGCAAAACCCTGCTGTTGACCCACAATATCGAGACACTGGGGCAAATGTCCTGTAATCCTTCCATAGGCGGGATAGGCAAGGGGCATCTTGTTAAAGAGGTGGACGCACTGGGCGGCGCGATGGCACAGGCCACCGATGTGGGTGGGATCCAGTTCCGTATTCTGAACTCCAGCAAGGGGTATGCGGTGCGTGCGACCCGTGCGCAGGCAGATCGTATGCTTTACAAGCAGGCCATTCGTTCCATGTTGGAGAATCAGCAGAATTTGTGGTTATTCCAGCAAGCGGTCGATGATTTGCTGATCGAACAGGACCGGGTTACCGGTGTGGTCACGCAACTGGGCTTGCACTTTAGTGCAAAAACAGTGGTGTTGACGACCGGGACTTTTTTGGCTGGATTGATCCATGTCGGACAGGCAAATTATCAGGCCGGACGTGCCGGTGATCCGCCGGCAATCAGTCTGGCGCACCGATTACGCGAATTGCAATTACCGGTCGGTCGCTTGAAAACCGGCACCCCGCCGCGTATCGATGGCCGTACCATAGACTATTCTGTGCTACAGGAGCAACCGGGCGACGATCCGGTGCCGGTATTTTCCTTTATGGGCAATGCGGCGCAACATCCGAAACAGTTGCCCTGCTGGATTACCCATACCTCCGAGCGCACGCATGACATAATACGCGGGGGGCTGGATCGTTCGCCACTGTTTACCGGGGTAATCGAGGGGGTCGGGCCGCGCTATTGTCCCTCCATTGAAGATAAAATCACGCGTTTTGCGGACAAGACATCACACCAGATATTTCTGGAACCCGAAGGGCTGACCACGCATGAGGTTTATCCCAATGGCATTTCAACCAGCCTGCCCTTCGATGTCCAGCTGGAGTTGGTGCGCTCCATCAAGGGCATGGAAAACGCCCATATTTTGCGTCCGGGCTATGCGATCGAGTACGATTATTTCAATCCCTGCGGCCTTAAAAGCACTTTGGAAACCAAGGCGATTAGCGGCTTGTTCTTCGCCGGACAAATCAATGGCACGACCGGATACGAAGAAGCGGCGGCGCAGGGGCTGCTAGCGGGTCTTAACGCCGCACTTCAGGTGCGCGAGAGGGATGCCTGGTGTCCGCGCCGGGATGAGGCCTATCTGGGCGTGCTGGTCGATGATCTGATCACACAGGGTGTTTCGGAACCCTACCGCATGTTTACCAGTCGGGCTGAATATCGTTTGCAGTTGCGCGAGGATAATGCCGATTTACGACTGACAGAAATCGGACGGAAATTCGGCATTATTGATGATGCGCGCTGGCAGGCATTCGAGAGGAAGCGCGAAGCCATTGCACTGGAACAGGAACGTTTGCGCAGCACCTGGGTTAATCCACGAAGTTTGCCAGTCGAGGATGCGCAGCGGGTATTGGGGAAAAACATCGAGCGCGAATATTCGCTGCATGAATTGCTGCTCAGACCCGATGTCAATTACGCCAGCCTGATGACTTTGGCAGGTGCGGGGATTCCCGTTGATGACCCGTATGTTTCCGAACAGGTTGAAATTCAGGCAAAATATCAAGGCTATATAGACCGCCAGCATGTAGAGATCAACAGCGGCGCGAAAAATGAGGCGCTGCGCTTGCCCGATACCCTCGATTATCGCGAGGTGCGCGGCTTGTCCATCGAGGCACAGCAAAAGCTCAATCAATACAAACCTGAAACCGTGGGGCAGGCAGCGAGAATATCGGGAATTACCCCGGCTGCCATTTCACTACTGCTGGTTCATTTGAAACGTGGATTTCGTGATGTCCAGTGAATCAAATATCGCCATGTCAGAAATGTTGCGGCGCGGCATCGATCAGCTGGGGCTGACCGTGAGTGATGCAGTGCAGCTGAAACTGCTCGACTATCTGACGCTGCTGGTGAAATGGAACAAGGTCTACAATTTGACCGCAATTCGCGACCCACAGCAGATGGTCATACACCATCTGCTCGACAGTCTGGCAGTGCTGCCGTATTTGAAGGCGGGAAACTGGCTGGATGTGGGGTGTGGTGCGGGTCTGCCGGGCTTGGTCATGGCGATTTGCCACCCGGACTGGCAGGTGACGTTGCTCGATAGCAACAGCAAAAAGACAGGATTCGTGCAGCAGGCGGCCATAGAGTTGAATCTTCACAATGTACAGGTACGCTGTGCACGGGTGGAAGATTATCAGGTTGTTGAAAAATACCAAGGGATCGTTTCCCGTGCCTTTACCGAGCTGGGAAATTTTCTGGGTTGCACACGCCACCTGATTGCGGATAACGGACAATGGGCCGCAATGAAAGGCTTGCCAGAACAGGAATTGGCGGGTGTACCCAAGGACTGTATCGTCGCTTCCGTGATAACGCTGAATGTGCCTGGATTGAATGCAGCGCGCAGTTTGGTCATTGCAACACCTAATGGGAATCGGGAACATGACTAGAATAATGGCTATTACCAATCAGAAGGGTGGGGTGGGCAAAACCACCACGACAGTGAATCTGGCTGCCAGTCTTGCGGATGCCGGACAGCGCGTGTTGCTGATCGACCTCGATCCACAGGGGAATGCCACCATGGGGAGCGGCATTGAAAAGCGCGATCTGGAAATTACCATCTATCACGTACTGTTGGGCCGCAAGACCGTTGCCGAGGCACGAAAAAAATCGGAAATTGGCAGGTACGATGTACTGCCTGCCAATCGGGATCTGGCCGGTGCGGAGGTTGAGTTGGTGGATTTTGCGCAGCGGGAAACGCAGCTACGAGATGCATTGGCGCGAGTGGCTGATCAGTATGATTATGTGCTGATCGATTGTCCGCCTGCGCTTAACCTGCTGACTTTAAATGGTTTATGCGCTGCCAAAACAGTCATGATTCCAATGCAGTGCGAATATTATGCGCTCGAAGGGTTGAGTGATCTGGTCAATACGATACGCAAGGTGCGCGCCAATCTCAACCCGATACTCGAAATCGAGGGCTTGTTGCGCACCATGTTCGATCCGCGCAACACGCTGGCGCAACAGGTGTCGGATCAACTGCAGCAGCACTTTGGCAGCAAGGTGTACACGACGGTGATTCCGCGCAACATTCGACTGGCGGAGGCACCAAGTTATGGCGTGCCGGTGCTGTACCATGACAAATCCTCCAAGGGAACGCAGGCCTATCTGGCACTAGCGAGCGAAATGATGGCAAAATCCGCTTCAGAACAAAGGGTGTAATATGACAAAACCACAAAAGGGTCTGGGACGCGGTCTGGATGCATTGTTGTCCGGTAGTAAAAGCGAAAAGGACGATGTGCTGCGCGATCTGAATGTTGTGTTGCTCAAGCCGGGAAAATATCAGCCACGTACCAACATGTGCCTTGAATCCTTGCAGGAGTTAGCCGATTCGATCAAGGCGCAGGGGGTGATGCAGCCCATACTGGTTCGTCAGCTCGATGATGAAAGTTACGAAATTATCGCGGGTGAGCGCAGATGGCGTGCCGCGCAAATGGCGGGGCTTGATCATGTGCCAGTGCTGGTACGCAGTGTGCCGGACAGGGTCGCACTGGCCATGGCATTGATCGAAAACATACAGCGTGAAAATCTCAACCCGCTGGAAGAGGCGGTTGGTATACAGCGACTCATCGATGAGTTCGAAATGACCCATCAAGACGCAGCGGAAGCGGTAGGACGTTCGCGCAGTGCAGCAAGCAATCTGTTACGTCTGCTCAAATTGCCGCAGATCGTCCAGGAAATGCTGATGCAAAGTAAACTGGACATGGGGCATGCACGCGCGCTGCTGGCGCTGGAAGGTGCGCAGCAGGTCGGCGCAGCAAACAGGATCGTGCTGGAAAAAATGTCGGTCAGGGATGCTGAGGCGTTGGTGCAACGGTTGTTGAATCCACCGGCGCCTGCTGTAGCCAGGGAAATCGACCGAGATACGCTACGCCTTGAGGAAAACCTGTCGGAAAAACTGGGCACAAAAGTGACCATAAAAATAGGCGGAAAAGGCAGCGGGAAGCTGGTAATTGACTTTTCGGGGCATGATCATCTGGATACACTGATCGCACAATTGAAATAAATCGTTGACTTGACAGGATGGGCTTGGTTAGAATGCGGCAGTTAAAAAAAGAGGCAAGGCTAAATTGTGCGGTGCGCCGGATTATTCTGGTACAGCTTGCAGTTGCAGTTATAAGTGCCTTGGTGATGTGGGTCGTGCTGGGGAAATTAGCCGCCATATCTGCCTTTGCAGGGGGAGCAATCGGATTTATTACCGGCTGGGTATACGCAAATAAAATGTTCGCGCCATTAGGTAGCGATGCAAAAAAAATAGCAAGAGCGCACTACAGCGCCGAAGCGTACAAGCTGGTATTCACAGTCCTGTTATTTTCACTGGTATTTACGCAGTTTAAAGAGGTACTTGCACTGCCCCTGTTTGTTGGGTACGGTGCAACGCTACTGGTCTATTGGGCAGCATTAATTTTTGTGTGAAGATTATGAGCGCTGAAGGTTTAACTACAACAGAGTATATCCAGCATCACCTGACCAACCTGCATGCGGGTGAGGGTTTTTGGACATTTCATCTGGATACCATATTTGTATCGTTAATCATTGGTGTGATTACGATAGGAACGCTGTGGCTTGCTGCGCGCAAGGCTACCTCAGGCGTGCCCGGGCCCTTGCAGAACTTTGTCGAGATGGTGGTCGACATGGTTGATACACAGGTCAAGGATAGTTTTCACGGCAAGAGTGAGTTGATTACGCCGCTGGCCATCACGATCTTTGTGTGGATTTTCATGATGAACGCAATGGATGTGCTACCGGTTGATCTGTTGCCGCTGATTGCAAGCTGGTTCGGCATCGGGCATCTGAAAATAGTTCCATCGACGGATTTGAACGCAACCTTCGCAATGTCGCTGACGGTGTTCTTCCTGATCTACTTTTATAGCTTCAAAATCAAGGGGTTTGGTGGTTTTACCAAGGAAATTCTGTTCTCGCCTTTTGGTAAGTTCCCCTTGCTGATTCCAGTCAATATTCTGTTCCGTGTGGTTGAAGACATTGCAAAGCCGATTTCACTGGCACTGCGTCTGTTCGGCAACATGTATGCGGGCGAAATGGTATTTATTTTGATCGCATTGCTTCCCTGGTATATTCAGTGGATGCTGGGTGCACCGTGGGCAATTTTCCACTTGCTGATCATTACATTGCAGGCTTTTGTGTTCATGATGTTGACCATTGTTTATCTCAGCATGGCGCACGAAAGTCACTAACGTTTTTTAACTTGTATCAACTTAAACTTGTAAGGAGTGAAAATGGAATTAGCACTATTGTTGGGTAATGTCTCAATCGCGGTTGCACTGTTGATTGGTATGGGCGCGCTGGGAACAGCGATTGGTTTTGGTCTGTTGGGTGGTCGCTTCCTCGAAGGCGCAGCACGTCAGCCAGAAATGATTCCAGTATTGCAAGTTAAAATGTTCATCGTGGCAGGTCTGTTGGACGCGGTAACCATGATTGGTGTTGGTATTGCATTGTACATGCTGTTCGCAAACCCCTTCATCGCCGTTGTTAAGGGCTAATCCCACTGTAATTGACCGAAAGGGATAGCCGTGAATATTAACGCAACCTTGTTTGGGCAGGCAATCACATTTGCCATTCTCATCTGGTTTACCATGAAGTTTGTTTGGCCGCCATTGACGCAGGCCATGCAGGAACGCGCAAAAAACATCGCTGACGGCCTCGCCGCTGGTGAGCGTGCCAAGCATGATCTGGATCTGGCAGCAAAACGTTCTGCTGAAATATTGCGCGAAGCAAAAGAAAAAGCAGCCGATATTCTCGCAGGTGGCGACAAGCGCGCCAGCGAGATCATCGAAGCTGCCAAGCTTCAGGCAAAGGTTGAAGCCGACCGCATCATCGCTGGTGCAAAGGCTGAGATAGAGCAGGAAGCTTTCCGTACCAAAGAGCAGTTACGCTCCCATGTTTCAGCAATTGCTCTGGCAGGCGCAGGCAAGATACTGGGACGTGAAATTGATGCCAAGGCGCACAACGACTTGCTCGATAAACTTGTTGCGGGAATGTAAACATTATGTCTCAAACCATAACTACAGCAAGACCCTATGCACAAGCCGCATTTGACACGGCACTTTCGCTGGCCGACTTAAAAGGTTGGTCAGCGGTCATCGTGTCATTGGCCGAAGCCGTCCAGCATCCCGAGTTGTCGTCTGTCATATCGAGTCCAAAAGTTGCAAGGACTAAAGTTGAGGGAATAATGCTCGGTCTGCTTGATGCCAAGGCGTGTGCTCAACTTCGCAATTTCGTCAGGGTATTGGTAGACAAAAAGCGTCTTGCCGAACTTCCGGAAATTGCAGCGATTTTTGAAGCCTTGCGCGCAGAAGCAGAAAAGTCCGCAAATGTAGTGGTGGAGTCGGCCTTTGAACTGACAGCCAAGCAGCAGGAAACGCTGATTGGTTCACTCAAGAAAAGCATGGGCCGGGACATTAAGCTGGTCTGCAGTGTCAACAAAGATTTGCTAGGTGGTGTCGTCATCCGTACCGGAGACAAGGTGGTAGATGGTTCAGTACGCACCCGTCTTGTCGAAATGGCAACCGCCCTGGCCTGACAATATATCAAGATAAGGAAATCCAGATGAAGCTTGACCCTTCTGAAATAAGCAATTTGATTCGCAGTCGCATCGAAAATTTCGAAGCGCTGACTCAGGCGCGCACCGAAGGTTCGGTGGTTAGCGTTACTGACGGTATTGTGCGTGTGTATGGCTTGTCCGATGTGATGCAGGGTGAAATGCTGGAATTCCCTGGTAATACGTTTGGTCTGGCGTTGAATCTGGAACGTGACTCAGTTGGCGCGGTTATTTTGGGCGAATACGAGCATATCTCCGAAGGCGACACCGTAAAGTGCACAGGCAAGATCCTTGAAGTTCCTGTTGGTCCTGAATTGTGCGGTCGTGTCGTTAATGCATTGGGTCAGCCGATTGACGGCAAGGGCCCGGTTAACGCCAAGATGACTGACAAGATTGAAAAGGTAGCGCCTGGCGTTATCGAACGTAAATCAGTAGATCAGCCAGTGCAAACCGGTTTGAAGGCAATCGATTCCATGGTGCCGGTCGGTCGCGGTCAGCGCGAACTGATCATCGGTGACCGTCAGACAGGCAAGACAGCGGTTGCGGTTGATGCGATCATCAACCAAAAAGGTCAGAATATGACCTGTATTTATGTCGCTATCGGCCAGAAGGCTTCTACCGTAATGAACGTAGTTCGCAAGCTTGAAGAGCACGGCGCGCTGGGTTACACCATCGTGGTTGCTGCTACCGCTTCCGACTCTGCTGCCATGCAGTTTCTGGCACCGTACACAGGCTGCACGATGGGCGAATATTTCCGCGATCGCGGCGAAGATGCACTGATCGTATACGACGACTTGACCAAGCAAGCCTGGGCATATCGTCAGATTTCACTGTTGCTACGTCGTCCACCAGGTCGTGAAGCCTATCCTGGCGACGTTTTCTACCTGCACTCCCGTTTGCTTGAGCGCGCAGCACGCGTTAGCGCCGAATACGTTGAAAAGTTTACCAACGGTGCCGTTGTAGGCAAAACAGGTTCATTGACTGCCTTGCCTATCATTGAAACACAGGCTGGTGACGTTTCAGCATTCGTGCCAACCAACGTGATTTCGATTACCGACGGTCAGATCTTCCTGGAAACCGATTTGTTTAACGCCGGTATTCGTCCTGCGATCAACGCGGGTATTTCAGTATCCCGCGTCGGTGGTGCAGCGCAGACTAAAGTTATCAAGAAGCTCGGTGGTGGTGTACGTCTGGCACTGGCGCAGTACCGTGAATTGGCCGCTTTCGCGCAGTTCGCATCTGACCTTGACGAGGCAACCCGCAAGCAGTTGGAACGCGGTAAGCTGGTAACGGAATTGATGAAGCAATTGCAATATTGCCCACTGTCTGTAGCTGAAATGTCTGTTACGCTATTCTGCGTAAACAAGGGTTATTTTGATGATGTCGCAGTATCAAAAGCGTTGGCATTCGAAGCGGCTGTACATGCTTACCTGAAGTCCAAAAACAAGGATCTGATGGATACGATTGAATCCAAAAAAGATCTGAGTTCGGACAATGAGAAGCTGCTATCTGCTGCGATCGAAGAATTCAAGGCAACTGCGGTTTACTGATAAACAACTGACCGTGCCGCTTGGCAGCCACAGGTTGCTGAGCGGAAGGTTTTACGTCGGAGTGAGAAATGGCTGGCAGTAAAGAGATACGCACAAAAATCAAGAGTGTAGAAAATACACGCAAGATTACACGCGCCATGGAAATGGTTGCCGCAGCCAAGATGCGCAAGGCACAGGAGCGTATGCGCGCTGCCCGTCCCTATGCGGAAAAAATCAGGGCAGTGGCGGCGCACTTGTCCCATGCCAATCCAGAATACAAACATGCTTTTTTGGTCAAGCGTGAAGCGATCAAAAAGGTGGGTGTGATTTTGATTACATCTGACAAGGGTTTGTGCGGTGGTCTGAACAGTAATTTGTTGCGCATGGTCGTCACACGAATGAAGGATTGGGACGCCGAAGGCAAGAAGATCGCGGTTTGCGCCATTGGGAACAAGGGATTTGGTTTCATGAACCGACTGGGTGCTGAAGTTAAATCGAATCTGACCGGATTGGGTGATGCGCCTCATCTTGCCAGTTTGATTGGTGCCGTGAAAGTCATGCTCGATGCCTATATTTCCGGCGAAATTGATGAGATTCATATCTGCTACAACAACTTTGTCAATACGATGAAGCAGGAGCCATGTGTTGAGAAGTTGCTGCCGTTGAGCGGCGAATTACTCGGTGCGCCGGCTGGGAATTGGGACTATATTTACGAGCCTGATGCCAAGGTAGCGATTGATGAATTGCTGCTGCGTTATGTTGAATCGCTGGTCTATCAGGGTGTTGTTGAAAACATGGCATCCGAGCAAAGTTCGCGTATGGTTGCCATGAAAGCGGCATCCGATAATGCGAAAAGCGTCATTGCCGATCTCAAGCTGGTATACAACAAGGCGCGTCAGGCTGCAATTACACGCGAGATTTCTGAAATTTGCAGCGGTGCGGCGGCAGTAGGCTAATTGTTATTCTGTGAATACAGCGACAACACAAAATTAATTTAGACGGGGAATTTTAAAATGACTCAAGGTAAGATTGTTCAGTGTATCGGCGCGGTGGTGGATATTGAATTCCCACGCGACCAAATGCCAAAAGTATATGACGCGCTCAAGTTGCAGGCAGCTCCAGGGTCGATCGCAGAAGCAGGTCTGACATTCGAAGTTGAACAGCAACTGGGTGATGGTGTGGTTCGTACCATTGCCATGGGTTCCTCCGATGGCTTGCAGCGCGGCATGGCTGTCATCAATACCAACCAGCCCATCAGTGTTCCGGTTGGTGCAGGAACATTGGGCCGCATCATGGACGTTCTGGGACGCCCAATCGATGAAGCGGGTGAAATTGCATGTGATGAGCGTCGTCCGATTCACGCCAAGGCTCCTTCATTTGCTGAATTGTCTCCTTCAATTGACTTGCTCGAAACCGGCATCAAGGTGATTGATCTGGTTTGCCCGTTCGCCAAGGGTGGTAAGGTTGGCCTGTTCGGTGGCGCGGGTGTAGGCAAGACCGTGAACATGATGGAACTGATCAACAACATTGCCAAGCAACACAGCGGTTTGTCGGTTTTTGCCGGTGTAGGTGAGCGTACCCGTGAAGGTAACGACTTTTACCACGAAATGAAGGATTCAAACGTTCTTGACAAAGTATCCATGGTGTTCGGTCAGATGAACGAACCACCTGGCAACCGTCTGCGCGTCGCACTGACCGGTTTGACCATGGCTGAAAAATTCCGCGATGAAGGCCGTGACATTCTGTTCTTCGTTGATAATATTTATCGTTACACACTGGCCGGTACTGAAGTATCCGCGCTTCTGGGCCGTATGCCTTCTGCTGTAGGTTATCAACCAACACTTGCTGAAGAAATGGGTCGTTTGCAAGAGCGTATTACTTCAACCAAAGTGGGTTCGATTACTTCGGTTCAGGCTGTTTATGTTCCAGCGGATGACTTGACCGATCCTGCGCCTGCGACGACCTTCTTGCATCTGGATTCAACCGTTGTTCTTTCTCGTGACATCGCATCTCTGGGTATCTACCCTGCTGTTGATCCATTGGATTCTTCCTCACGTCAACTGGATCCACTGGTTGTGGGTGATGAGCATTACTCGGTTGCCCGTCGCGTTCAGCAGAACCTGCAGCGCTACAAGGAATTGCGTGACATTATCGCTATTTTGGGTATGGACGAACTGGCACCTGAAGATAAGCTGGCAGTAGCACGTGCTCGTAAGATTCAGCGTTTCCTGTCCCAGCCTTTCCACGTTGCTGAAGTATTTACCGGTAGCCCGGGCAAGTATGTAACACTGAAAGAAACGATCAAGGGTTTCAAGGGTATCGTAGACGGTGATTACGATCACTTGCCAGAGCAAGCATTTTATATGGTTGGCGGTATCGAAGAAGCAGTCGAAAAAGCCAAGACACTCTAAAAGGGATCATCATGGCCATGACAGTACATGTCGATGTAGTTAGCGCGGAGGAGTTGATCTTCTCCGGGCTTGCAGAAATAGTTGTCGTTCCGGGCGAGATGGGCGAGTTGGGCATCTATCCTAGACATACACCTTTGCTGACCCGCATCAAACCGGGTTCAGTCAGGATCAAGCGTCCTGATCAGGCTGAAGTTGAGCAGATCTACGTGTCTGGCGGCATGCTGGAAGTGCAGCCAGGCTGCGTGACCATACTTTCCGATACCGCGATTCGCGGCAAGGATCTGGATGAAGCGCGCGCACTGGAAGCGAAGCAGGCAGCAGAAGAATCTATGAAGAATCGTACATCCGACATTGATTATGCACAGGCTCAGGCGGAACTTGCTCAGGCACTTGCACAGTTGAGAATGATACATCAACTCGGTAAACGATCAGGGCACTAGGTTTTACAATCAAAAAAAAGCAGCGTGGCTGCTTTTTTTTTGCCTGAAATATATATAAAACCCATCGGTTATATAATAAAATTGTTCATCAGTTCTTCCTCCCCCCATAGTTTGATCGTTCCAACATTTCGCATCAACATTTCATGTAAGAAGGTGTAAATATGAATGCAGTTAATGTTGTAATTCTTGCGGCTGGAAAAGGCACCCGTATGCATTCGGACATTCCGAAAGTACTTCATGCTCTGGCCGGCAAGTCCATGGTTCATCATGTATATGATTGCGCAAATAAACTTGATCCGCAGCAAATATGCATCGTATACGGGCATGGTGGCGAGGCAGTGCCTCAGGCGTTTGCGTCAACCAAGGCCGCATTCGTGCTCCAGGAACCGCAACTCGGTACGGGTCACGCTGTGCAGCAGGCCATGCCGTATCTGGATGATGCTGGCAAGACGCTGGTGTTGTACGGCGATGTGCCGTTGATCCAATACACCACCTTGCGTCGGATGCAGCAATTTGAGGGTGGTTTGGTGTTGTTGACCGTGTTTCTGGAAAATCCAACCGGTTATGGACGCATCATTCGAAATGAGTTGGGCGAGGTAAGCTGTATCGTCGAAGAAAAGGATGCGACGCCTGAGCAGCGCGAAATACAAGAAGTTAATACCGGCATCCTGCTCTCACCAACCGGCCATTTGCGTTCCTGGTTGTCCAAATTGAAAACAAACAATACCCAGGGTGAATATTATCTGACAGATATTGTCGCCATGGCTGTACAGTCGGGCGTAGCTGTTCATACCGTACAACCTGATCATGAATGGGAAATTCATGGCATCAATAACAAATCCCAACTTGC
>CAWASY010000077.1:0-4957 GCA_963784505.1 uncultured beta proteobacterium
GCTTGCTGCTCTATGCCACCTGCTCGGTGTTCAAGCAGGAAAATCAGGATGTCATAGACAACTTTATGGCCAGTACACCCGGTGCAATCCGGATGAGCTTGCCGGTTGGGCAATTGTTGCCAACAGATCAGCATGATGGATTTTTCTATGCTCTGCTGCAAAAATCTTTATAAAGTCCTGCTCGGGCTTTTGATCTGCCTGTGTGCCTTGACGGCATACGCCGATGGTATTGATGTTAATCGGGCTGAAATGCGCCAAACAGAAGACGGCTATCAACTGGTTACCGATTTCAAGATTAATCTCAATTACGTCGTGCAACAGACCCTCTCGCTGGGTATCCCGCTGTATTTTGTGGGCGAATTTTCCCTGACGCGTTCGCGCTGGTACTGGCTGGACGAACAGGTATTCCAGAGTGAGCAAACCGTTAAGCTTTCCTATAATGTGCTGACTCGCCAATACCGTATATCGCGCGGTGCACTGTTCCAGAACTTCGCCAGTCTGGATGAAATGTTGCACATTCTTGCCAGGCAAAATTCTGCCTATATCCCGACCGAACTGATGAAAAAGGACAGTAGCTATATTGCCGCCGTGCGGCTGCGTCTGGATACGAAACAATTGCCCAAGCTGATGCAGGTGAACGTATTGACCAGCAAAGACTGGGATTTCGATTCGGGCTGGTATCGCTGGGTGATACGTCCGGGAGAGTCTGCAACTTTTAATGCAGGCCGGGCGGAGTGAGCATAGCGCGATGAGATATCTGATCCTGCTCAGTGTCATTGCCGGAACTGTGCTGCTTTATCTTTTGTCGAGCAGCAGTGTCAATACCGAAGTTTTTTCGGTGAATTATTACAGCCTGCTCGCACTTATGGGCTTGCTGGCGGCGGGTTTACTGGGGTTGGTGGTGTACCAGATTTGGCGCTTGCGGGACAAGCTGAAAAAAAAGGTATTTGGCGCCAAACTGACGATGCGGCTGGTGATATTTTTTACGCTGATTGCGGTATTGCCGGGCATTCTTGTTTATGCCGTATCGGTCAATTTTTTATCCAAGAGCATCGAGTCGTGGTTTGATGTCCGTGTGGAAAAAGCACTGGAAGGCGGGCTCAATCTGGGCAGGAGCAGTCTGGACAATAGCCTGAAGGAGTTGGCAAAAAAGACCCAGTTCATTGCACTGCTGTTGTCGGAAAAAAATCCTGCTCAATTTCAAAGCGCGCTGACCCAGTTGATCAATGAGGGGGCAACGCAAGAAGCGGCGATTTTCGATACGGGTGGTCGGGTGCTCGCCTTTTCATCCGTTAACCGTGCCCTGTTGCCGGATATGCCTAGCGAAAAGCTGATGCAAGAGGCCAGGGTTAAGGGGCAATATGCCGCCATTGAAGACAGGCCGGATAAATCGCTGAGTTTGCGTGTGTTGGCACTGGTTCGGTCAAATAGCTATTCACGGGCGAGTTATATCCTGCAATTCAATCAGTCGGTACCCAAGCAGGTGGAAGCGGATGCGGAAACGGTGCAATCGGTATACAGAGACTATCAGGAACTTACCTTGTCGCGTGTCGGTTTGAAAAGGCTGTATGGCATTACACTGTCATTATCCTTGCTGGTGGTGTTGCTGACGGCCATCTCTGTTGCATTTTTTCTCAGCGAGCGACTGGGTTCCTCGCTGGAGGCGCTGGCCGAAGGTACGCGCGCTGTCGCTCAGGGGGATTTTACCGGGCAGCATCCGATCAGGAGCAGCGATGAATTGGGTGCACTGACAGGATTGTTCAATCAGATGACGCACCAGTTAGCGGATGCCAGGCGCGCAAGTGAACAGCAGCAGCGCGAGGTCGAGAGCGCCAAGGGTTATCTTGAAAGTGTGTTGACTCACCTGTCTTCCGGTGTGCTGGCGCTTGATGGCGAATTCAGGCTCAGATCGGTCAATACCAGCGCCGCCCACATTCTGGATGTACCCTTGCATGAGATGCAAAGGATGCCCTTGCGGCTGATTGCGGAAAAATACAGTCTGCTCAATACGTTTTGCCAGGCCATTGCGGATGCTTTTGCCGAGTCGAGTGAGTGGCAACGGCAAATTGAGCGACTCAGCCGCAATGGTACGCAAATATTGCTGATGCGCGGCACACGTCTGCCATTGGGTACAGAAGCGGGATTTGTTGTGGTTTTCGACGATATCAGCCATTTGCTGCAGGCAGAGCGGCAATCTGCGTGGGGGGAAGTGGCGCGCCGACTTGCGCATGAAATCAAGAATCCGCTCACTCCGATTCAGCTTTCTGCAGAGCGTTTGCAATACAAGCTCAGCGACAAACTGGATGAAAACGATGCGAAGCTGTTGCAGCGCGCCACACAAACCATCGTCAGTCAGGTTAGTGCGATGAAAAATATGGTGAATGATTTTGCCGATTATGCGCGAGGCCCAGTATTGAAATTAACCATCCTGGATTTGCACAGGCTGATCCGGGAGGTGCTAGGTTTATATGAGGCCAATACGATTCCCATCAGGCTGGCTCTGCACGCGGAACATGCCGAAATCAATGGAGATGCAACGCGTTTGCGTCAGGTTTTTCACAATCTGTTGCAAAATGCGCAGGATGCATTGCACGGGGTATCCTTCCCACAAATTACTTTGAGTAGCGAAGTGGTGCAGGAGGAAATCCTGTTGTACGTGGCGGATAATGGCAGTGGTTTTGCGGAAAATGTGCTGTCACGCATTTTTGAACCCTATATGACCACCAAAACCAAGGGGACCGGTCTGGGGTTGGCGATCGTCAAGAAAATTGTTGAGGAACATGGCGGCAGAATCAGTGTTGAAAATCAGGAATCAGGCGGCGCGCGTATTACCATCAGCCTGCCGCTGATTCGGGAGGGATAGAAAATGGGTAAACAGATATTGATCGTAGATGATGAAGTCGGCATACGTGAGTTGCTGGCAGAAATATTGTTTGATGAGGGCTATCAGGTACAGATGGCTGAAAATGCCGAGGAAGCACGGCGATTCCGGCATGAACAGGAACCAGATCTGGTGTTGCTGGACATCTGGATGCCGGATACCGATGGCGTGACCTTGCTCAAGGAATGGGTTGAGCAGGATTTGCTGACCATGCCTGTGGTAATGATGTCAGGTCATGGCACCATAGAAAATGCCGTTGAGGCAACGCGTATTGGCGCAGTGGATTTTCTGGAAAAGCCGATTGGCATGCAAAAATTGTTGAATACGGTCGCGCATGCGCTCAAGGCAGGCGCATCCAAGCCGAAGCTCATCGCCAGCGAAGTCGATACGGTACAAAACCTGGCCGTTGAAATTGATGGTACTACCCGGAATTTTCCCCTGCCGCTGGATTTGCCATTACGCGAAGCGCGTGAACATTTCGATGCAATCTATTTTGATTACCATTTGCAAATGGAAGCCGGTAACGTTTCGCGTGTGGCGGAAAAGGTGGGCATTGAACGTACCCATTTGTATCGAAAGCTCAAACAATTGGGTATCAAGGTCGCCAAAAAAATCGGCGAAAATGAAACATGACTGCATTTTAGGCTTGCCCATCAGTGCAATAGATAAGATTAATATTGGCAAGCTTGTTGATGTATTGCGGGGTGTGCGGCATAATTGCCCAATTGTAATTAGGTGTTAAACATAAACCCATCCCTATGGGATGTTTCGGAGGAGTCAGTAAATGACAGCAGATCGTAGCGTTACCCCACCAAAATATAACGACATTACCGGCGCAATTCGCATGTTGGCAGTCGATGCCGTGCAAAAAGCGAACTCCGGCCATCCGGGCGCGCCGATGGGTATGGCAGAAATTGCTGACGTGTTATGGAATCGTCATTTGCGTCACAATCCCGCCAATCCAAAATGGCCTGGTCGCGATCGCTTCATGATGTCCAATGGACACGGCTCCATGCTGGTATATGCCTTGCTGCATCTGTCCGGTTACGACTTGCCAATTGACGAATTGAAGCGCTTCCGTCAAATGCATTCCAAGACCCCGGGTCATCCTGAATATGGTTATACCGCAGGCGTAGAAACGACCGGTGGTCCGCTGGGTCAGGGCATCACCAATGCAGTCGGCATGGCGATGGCAGAAAAATTGCTCGCTGCAGAGTTTAACAAGCCGGGTCACGAAATCGTCGATCACCGTACTTACGTCTTTATGGGCGATGGTTGCATGATGGAAGGTATCTCGCATGAAGCCTGTGCACTGGCTGGTACTTGGGGTCTGGGCAAGCTAACCGCTTTCTGGGATGACAATGATATCTCCATCGACGGTCACATTAGCGGCTGGTACACGGATGATACGCCCAAGCGTTTTGAAGCTTACGGCTGGCACGTTATTGCCAATGTGCAGGGTCATGATCCTGAAGCCATCAATGCCGCGATTGAAGCGGGCAAGCTGGTAACGGACAAGCCTACCCTGATCTGCTGCAAGACGGTCATCGGTGCGGGTTCGCCGAATAAGGAAGGGACGCACGACGTGCACGGCGCAGCATTGGGCGATGCCGAAGTAGCTGCAACCCGCGCGCACATCGGCTGGAACTACCCTCCTTTCGAAATCCCGACGCATGTGTATGAAGCATGGGATGCACGCGTTAAGGGCGAAGGCCTGGAAAAGCTGTGGAATAACAAGTTTGCGGAATATCGCGCAGCTTTTCCTGCTGAAGCTGCTGAATTCGAGCGTCGCACCAAGAATGAATTGCCGGAAACTGGGCAGAGCACGCCGCCGCAGCGATTGCTGCAACCAATGCAAAAGGTGAAACCATTGCCACACGCAAGGCTTCGCAAAACGCGATCAATGCCTTGGCATCGGCCTTGCCTGAGTTTTTGGGCGGTTCAGCCGATCTGACCGGCTCCAATCTGACCAACTGGGTCGGTTGTAAGCACGTACACGGCAAGAGCACCGGCAACTACATCAGCTACGGCGTGCGTGAATTCGGCATGTCGCACATCATGAACGGTAGCGATACG
>CAWASY010000078.1:0-14683 GCA_963784505.1 uncultured beta proteobacterium
CATGGGCCTTGGCCCTCGCCGAGAGCGGGGGTAGCAACTGCAAGCGGTGGGGAATCACCCGCTCTGCACAAGCGCAGCGCGGAAGAGTGGGGATACCGCTTGCAGGCGCGGGGTGGCAGCGCCCCTAGCGAGAAGAACGCGATCCCTGATCGACTAATCAACCGGGAAAAGTCAGTCGTGGCCGGGATGGCCACCCGCTGGTATGCGTCTTGAATCCGCTGCTGATTGAAGCAGAATTCGGATAAATAGACTGCTTGATGAATACAGGACTGCCCATTCGTTTGCGCCCTGATCAGGGGCGACGTTATACGTTGGTGTCTTGATGGCCGAGCAGAGACGACTCGTTCAAGGCGGGTCGGTGACATTACGCAGTCATCGCGTTCACGTTATTGAGCTCGTTGGTATTGATGTTTTCGTTATCATCGCTCACCAGGAAGTCGCAGGCCTCACTGGCTGATTGTGAGGCTTTAAACAGAGCGGATGAATCGGCACGTAGTATGTTCAGCCAACTTTCGATATAGCCTGCATGTCCTGCCACACCGTGATAGCCAATACCCAGGCGGGCACAAACAAAGGCACTGCCCAATTCGGCGACCAGTTCTTCATGTGCATACTCGATAGTTCCCCAGCGGCCAATGGTGCGATCACAGCGGCTCGTGTGCGAGGTAGCATGGACCAGTTCATGTGCCAGGGTCGATGCGTATCCGGCATCAGCATCACCACTGAGCGTGTCGATAAACCGCGACTTATCGGGCATCGTGATGGTGTCTGTCTTCGGTGTGTAGAAAGCTTGGTCACCGTGAACGATCACGGGAACAGCATGCGCGGTGCACAACTGCTCGACTACCGGTCCGGCCTGTCCATCCACGGCGCTCGAGCGCACCGTCTCGGCAGTCTCATCCAACGCTAAACCGGTCACCTGTTCACGGTTAAACACAGTGAAATAACGCAGAAAGCGGACCGTCTCTGTGTCTCCATCGGTCGACTCGCGCTCTTTGGTACCTGAGTAGACGACAATGGCACCGCTTTGGCCCTTGACCGATCCACCCAGCGGCCTTCCAGGTATTGAACCCTGCCCAATACGGTGAGCTGAATCCACGCAGCATGGATTCTGCCCAAAGGTTCAACACATTCACACCACGATACGCACGCCGCTCAGTGAACCGGATCGGCAGATACTGGTTCGTTCTCCACGGTAGCTCGTTCGTGGCTTGTCCCTTCTCAATGGCTTCGATGATGTTCTGTGTAATGGTCGCGTGTACATCCTTGCGGGCGCTTGCACGTCGGAGGGTCTTGGCCATGCTATTTCTCCTGCAGTAATGGTTGCCCGGCTGGGCGGTAGACGCAGCACAGCTGCTGCTGCCGCCCTTGGGCGACAAACCCAAGGCAGGAGGGGAGCAGCGCAGGCCATTCAAACGCAGATCGCAGCGCGGGCAGGAATCTGCCCGTGACCGATCGCACGGGAACCCGACAGGGCTTCGTGGCTTGCGCTGCGGGGGCACCACGCGGTGCCATGAGAAGACAGGGACGAGCGTCAGCGAGCACATCTGAGCGTTATGCTTTTTTGCAATCTTTCCTCATTGAATTGCGCGCAGTTTGCGCGCTATATAAAATTACAGTGGCATGTTAAGTTTGGTGGTTGAGGCCAGATCGAAGAACCAACTGAGTAAGGAATGCGTCTCGTCGTTACCCGTGGCCACATCACTGGACGCTCAGGTGTTGCCGCCCAATGGCCACGGTTTTCGTCAACTGCAACCAGAAGAGATCCATGTTGTGTTTGTTTGACCGTGCGAATTGGACACAAGCCGAAGCGGTTTGGCAATTGGACGTGAACGTGAGCACGATTCGGCATGGGCAGTCATGAACGAACAGCAAGGATCACAGACCGATCCCGTATGCGACTTGGATATTGGTGTTGATACTCAGTGGGCTGGTAAGGACGCCAGGACAGGAGTCAAGCAGTAATGGGAAATGACACCAGCGCACCGGCTGAACGTCCATCAGAACACGCGGTGGCGGCACCGCACCAGCAGCTGATGGGAGAAGAACTCGACAGGCGGACTGAGCTGGTTCGTGAGCGTGACGGCGTCGGACGGGGCGAAGCCCACAAAAGGGCCGAGGAGTGGCTGCAGTGTCAAATAAAAAACGGACCTGCAGGCTGGGGTTGAGCGCAGCCTTTACCGAATCTGGTATTCGCGATCAAAGGATAGCGGCAACTTCCACGAAGTGGCCATCTGGTTTGAAGGGGCACTGTATGACGGGCCGGTGACCAGTCTCTGGCTGTGTACATGGAACAGTGCACCGCGCGATATACGGTATTGGCGAGTCAGCACATTATAGGAAAGCTTAACGGTTTGCTCACTCTGGAATACCTGTTCGTCCAGCCAGTACCAGCGCGAACGCGTCAGGGAAAATTCGCCCACAAAATACAGCGGGATACCCAGCGAGAGGGTCTGTTGCACGACGTAATTGAGATTAATCTTGAAATCGGTAACCAGTTGATAGCCGTCTTCTGTTTGGCGCATTTCAGCCCGATTAACATCAATACCATCGGCGTATGCCGTCAAGGCACACAGGCAGATCAAAAGCCCGAGCAGGACTTTATAAAGATTTTTGCAGCAGAGCATAGAAAAATCCATCATGCTGATCTGTTGGCAACAATTGCCCAACCGGCAAGCTCATCCGGATTGCACCGGGTGTACTGGCCATAAAGTTGTCTATGACATCCTGATTTTCCTGCTTGAACACCGAGCAGGTGGCATAGAGCAGCAAGCCATCCTTGGCTAAAAGCGGCCACAGGGAATGCAGAATATCCAGCTGCTGTACGGCAAAAGTCGCTAAATCCTTTTTACGTCGTAACCATTTTATATCAGGATGACGACGCACCACGCCGGTAGCCGAGCAGGGCACATCGGCCAGAATGCGGTCGAACGGTTTGCCGTCCCACCACGCGGCCGAGTCAGCGGCATCTCCAGTCAACAGTGTGGCGCTCAAATCAAGACGCTGTAAATTATCACCCACACGCAGCAGTCGCTTTTCATCCTTGTCCAGCGCCACCATGTTGACATCAGCCCTCTCCAGCATATGCGCCGTCTTGCCGCCAGGCGCTGCGCACGCATCGAGCACGCGCATGCCACCCTGCGCATCCAGCAGGCGCGCCGCATACTGTGCGCCAGCATCCTGCACGGATACCAGTCCGTCAAAAAATCCGAGCAATTTGTCCACAGACACCGGCTTGTCCAACAAAATGGCATCCGGTGCAACCAGCTGCGCAGCTATACCTTGTTCAGTTAATTGCGCAAGATAAGCTTGCGTCGTTCCACGGCGTTGATTGACCCGCAGTGTCATCGGAGGATGTCCATTCCCGGCATCAAGTATCGCCTCGGCCTGACTTCCATACTGCGCCCTGAGCTCATCCATCCACCAGACAGGATGACTGTATCGGCCTTCCGGCTTGAGCGCAGCCTGCGTCAACAGCTCATCCTTATTGCGCAAAAAATTGCGCAAAATTGCATTCACCAAGCCCCTGATTTTTGGATTGAGCATTTCGGCCGAACGCACGGCATAATCCACCACCGCATGCTGCGCCGCCTTGCTGTATTGCAACTGGTAAAGGGCGACCAGCAACAAATAGGTGATGCGCTGATCCGTCATGTGTTTGTGTAACAGCAAATTGAGCACTGCGTTCAGCTGCCCGTAAAAACGCAAGGTACCATAACTCAAATCCTGCAAGGCAGCACGTTGTGCAGGCGTCCAGACCGATTTTCTGCGCAGCGATTCATCCAGCACCTGATTAAGATTTCGACCATCCACCAGCACTTGCTGGACGATCTGGGTCGCTGCCATTTGTACGTTATGCATTTATTCAAGTACCGAAAATTGATCGCCGATAGCTACCGGCATGGACTGCATAAATTGTACGGCGGGTTGTGCACGTCCGCCAGGACGCTGCAATACCAGCAGGCGCAGCGCGCCACTACCGCAAGCAACCAGAATTCCCAGTTTGTCGACAGCCAGCACCTCGCCCGGCTTACCCTGCCGGTCCGGGCATACTTCGGCCTGCCAAATTTTCAAAACAATGTCATGTAAAACGGTCTGGCATACCGGAAAAGGATTATAGGCCCGAACTGCACGGTCTATCTGTTCAGCATCTTGCCCCCAGTCAATTTTCGCCTCGGTTTTGAGCAATTTTGCGGCATAGCAGGTCGTCGCGTTGTCCTGAACAACGGGATGCAGGCTGCCCGCTTGCAGACTGCGAAGCACATCGAGTATGGCGGTGCCACCCAATTCGGCCAGTTTGTCATGCAAGGTCTGTGCATTATCATTATCGGCAATCGGACAGTTTACGCTTTGCAGCATATCGCCCGTATCCAGCCCCTCATCCATCTGCATGATGGTAACGCCGGTCAGTTTGTCCCCAGCCAAAATCGCGCGTTGTATCGGTGCAGCCCCACGCCAGCGCGGCAACAGCGATGCATGGATATTCAGACAACCGTGGCGCGGCATCTCAAGCACCACTTTGGGCAGTATCAGTCCATAGGCGGCTACCACCATCACATCAGCATCCAGCGCTGCGATTTGTCGTTGCGCCTCCTCGGTCTTCAAACTTGTCGGCTGCAGGACTTGCAAACCCTGTTGCAAGGCCAGTTGTTTGACCGGACTGGCCGCGAGCTGCATACCGCGACCTGATGGTCTGTCCGGCTGAGTCAAGACTGCAACAATCTGATGCTCCATTAGCAAGGCTTGCAGCGCAACGGCTGCAAATTGCGGCGTACCGGCAAAAATTATTTTCATCACATAGCCTCGCGGCGGCGTTTTTTAAGCTTGGCACGCAGTCGGGTTTGTTTTAGTTGCGATAGGTATTCGACAAATACGCGTCCTTGCAAATGATCCATTTCATGCTGGATACAGATCGCCAGAAAATCATCTGCTTCAAGCGTGAAAGATTTCCCATTTGCATCGAGCGCCCGCACCGTAATCTGATTTGCACGAGGTACCGTTTCATAAATACCCGGCACAGACAAACAGCCTTCTTCGCTTTCACAATCGCCACTCAACTTCAAAATTTCGGGGTTGATGAACACCCTAAGCTCATCATGCGTTTCGGAAATATCGATCACGATGATCTGCTCATGAACATCGACCTGAGTTGCCGCAAGACCGACACCGGGCGCTGCATACATAGTTTGTGCCATGTTTTTTACCAGTTCGCGAGTCGCGTCATTAACCTGCACAACCTTTTTTGCGATTGTGTGCAGGCGCTCGTCTGGGTACTGTAATATTTCTAAGATCGCCATAATGCTTGCTTATTTAATTGACTGGATGCAGAATTTACTGCGCCACGGTACGCCGTGCGCCTTTGTCATCGACACTTTCGGGGTTACCCATGCGCAAGATTATATCGCTGATTTGCTTTTTATTGCCTGTCTTGGCTTTTGCCGGCCAAACTCAAACCCCGCCACAGCTTCGCCAGGATGCCCCTGATCGCTATACTGTTATCAAAGGAGACACCCTGTGGGACATCTCGGGGAAGTTTTTCAGTGATCCCTGGAAGTGGCCATATATCTGGGGTATGAACAAGGATAGTATCCGTGATCCACACTGGATTTATCCAGGCGAAACCATCGTACTTGACCGCGCAAGCGGTACCTTAAGCGTGGGTGATGCGACAAGCAGCAATAAAGTTATAAAACTTTCCCCGCAAACCTTGTCGATGGATAGTTCGCATAATGCCATTCCCAGCATACCACCCGGCGCAATCGAGCCCTTCCTTAGTCAACCGCTAATCGTCTCCGACGACTTAATGGCCCTCGCCCCCAGGGTCGTGGGACTACCGGAAGAACGGGTCATGGTAGGCAAGGGGGATACGGTTTATGTGTCTGGCGTATCTGAAAACGAAGGTAACAAATGGCAAGTCTACCGTCCCGGCAAGTTGCTTACCGATCCGGTCACCCATGAATTGCTCGGTCATGAAGCGATCTATCTGGGCTCGGTGGACATCAATGAATTCGGCAAGGTCAGCACGGCGATAGTGACCGACACCAAGCTGGAAATAAACGCCGGCGATCGCCTGATCGCAGCCACCGCATTCACGTCCCGCAACTATCTGCCGCGCGCACCTGAACAGGAAATCGATGCCACCATTATTTCCATCTACGGCGGCGTATCACAAGGCGGGCAGAACACGGTCATTACCCTCAACAAGGGGGCGCGTGACGGCTTGCAGAACGGGCATGTGTTGGCGCTGTACAGCAAGGGCGGAGCAGTCACTAGCGAAGGGAAATCACTCAAGTTGCCGGATGTACGTTACGGTCTGACCTATGTTTTCCGTGTGTTTGACAAGGTATCTTACGCACTGGTCATGCAAACCCGTTTACCGGCGCAACTCCTGGACAGGGCGTCCACCCCCTGAATCACACTCACAGGTTTCACGTGAAACACAGGCAATCAACCCGCCCAGCATGCCGGTAGATGAATCTACCCGGGCTTGGCTGAAGCTCAGTCTGACACACGGACTGGGCTCAGAGAGTGCTCGCCACCTGCTAAAGGAATTCGGTTCACCCGACGCCATCCTGTCTGCCCCGGTCAGCGCACTCGGGCGCATCGTTAAACACGATACCGTGCTCGCCATTCGACAAGGGATAGGGGAGGATGTGTTATCCGCTGCAGTCCTCTGGCTCGAAGAGGAACAAAATCATCTGGTCACGCTGGGGGATCGTGATTATCCACAAGCGCTACTCAACATCTGCGATCCCCCGCTACTGCTATATGTAAAGGGGCGTCTGGATTTACTCAACCAGCCTTGTTTTGCCATGGTCGGCAGCCGCAATGCCACCCCGCAGGGCATTAGCAATGCCGAACAATTTGCCAACACCTTGAGCGATGCAGGTCTTTGCATCATCAGCGGCATGGCGCACGGAATAGATGCCGCCGCTCACCGGGGCGCATTGCGCGGCCAGGGAAGCAGCATCGCCGTGGTGGGGACAGGACTGGACAAGGTTTATCCGGCTGCCAATCGTGAATTGGCGCACTTGCTGGCCAAACAAGGGGCTTTGATTTCGGAATTCCCACTCGGCACGCCGCCAATCGGATCAAACTTCCCGCGTCGAAACCGACTGATCAGTGGCATGAGCATCGGTTGCCTGGTTGTAGAAGCTTCTAAGCAAAGCGGATCGCTGATCACCGCGCGTCTTGCAATGGAACAGGGCAGGGATGTATTTGCCATACCTGGCTCCATCCATACGCCGCAAAGTCGCGGCTGCCATGCTCTGATCAAACAGGGTGCAAAACTGGTTGAAACGGCTCAGGATATCGTCGATGAACTTGCAGGCCAATTCAAACTGATCCAGGCTACTCATCCTGCCAACCCGATTGACAAACAACCAGCTGAAATGGCTACGTTGCTGGAACTGATTGGTAACGATCCTGTCTCTATGGACACGCTTTGTACACGCAGCGGCTTGACGGTTAACCAGCTATCCGCCATGCTGTTGGCACTGGAGCTGGGAGGTCGCCTTTCTGCACTGCCCGGCGGTTTATACCAATGCACACATTAAAAAATGCCATGTTTGAAATTCTGATGTATTTATTTGAGAGCTATATCGATGCGGGCAGCTATCCCGCGCCGGATAAACTCACCCGCAAACTTGCTGCTGCGGGTTTTGAGGGTGAAGACATCGACGACGCGCTGGCCTGGTTATCAGCCTTACGCCTACAGAATGCTGATACCTACCCTGATACGCTCAATCATGCCGGTATTCGTTTTTTTGCTGAGCTCGAATACGAACGCATAGGCTATGAAGCCCGTCAATTTTTGTTATTCGCCGAACAGCAAGCCATGATTTCCCCGGTAGAGCGAGAAATCATCATCGATCGGGCTATTGCACTGCAACAAAAGGATTTGAATCTTGAAAAACTCAAGCTCATCATGTTGATCGTGCTTTGGGATCGCCATCAGGATCTGAGTCCACTGTTGATAGAGGAATTGCTCGTCCCTATAAATTCAACGCAACTACATTGAGTACCACGCATGGCAATTAATCTTCTGATCGTCGAGTCACCGGCCAAGGCCAAGACACTTAATAAATATCTGGGTAATGATTACGAGGTGTTGGCCTCCTATGGTCATGTACGCGATCTGGTGCCCAAGTCGGGCGCGGTCGATACTGAAAATGGTTTTGCGATGAACTATGAAACCATCGCACGCAACAGCAAACACATGGACGCCATTGCCAAGGCCGCCGCTGCCGCCGACAACATTTTTCTCGCACCCGATCCGGACCGCGAGGGAGAAGCTATCGCCTGGCATATCGCCGAATTGCTCAAAGCCAAGCGTGGTTTCAAAAACAAGCAAATGAAACGTGTGGTGTTTTACGAGATCACACAATCTGCCGTGCGCGAAGCAGTTGCCAATCCGCGTGAAATTGCCATGCCGCTGGTGAATGCGCAGCAGGCAAGACGGGCGCTCGACTATCTGGTCGGCTTCAATTTGTCGCCGCTACTGTGGCGAAAAATCCGTCCCGGCCTGTCTGCAGGTCGTGTGCAAAGTCCTGCGCTGCGCCTGATTGTTGAACGCGAACAGCAAATAGAAGCCTTCACCAGTCAGGAATACTGGACAGTCCATCTGGACACCCATAAGGATCATCAGCCCTTTTCAGCCCGTTTGTTCCAGTATCAGGGAAAAAAGCTGGAGCAGTTGAGTATTGCCAGTGTCGCCGACTATGACGCCATTTACGCGAAATTGAGTGATGCGAAATTTCCACCTAAAGTTGTCAAGGTGGAAAAGAAGGCCAAGCAGCGCTATGCCGCTGCGCCGTTTACCACCTCCACACTGCAACAGGAAGCCGTCCGTAAACTTGGCATGTCCACCGACCGTGCCATGCGTACCGCACAGACGCTTTACGAAGGGGTGGATATCGGCGGTCAGACAGTCGGTTTAATCTCTTACATGCGTACCGATTCGGTATCGCTTGCCAAGGAAGCCGTCCAGGAAATCCGCGACTACATCGGTGATAACTTCTCCGCTGACTATCTGCCAAGCTCACCCCCTGTTTACAAGAGCAAAACCAAAAATGCGCAGGAATCGCATGAAGCGATACGCCCGACGTCCATAACACGTACGCCCGACAGTCTTCGCGATCGTCTGACAGCCGATCAGTCCCGCCTGTATGAGATGATCTGGAAGCGCACACTCGCCTGTCAGATGACACCGGCACGTTTTGATACGGTCAGCGCCGACATACGTCTTGGCGGCGATGACACGTTATTCCGCGCAAACGGTCAGGTAATGGTATTCCCCGGCTTCATCGGCGTTTACATGGAGGATGTGGATGATGCCGAAGACGAGCAGAGCAGTAAATTGCCGCCGCTTGCCGAAGGGGATATATTACCGATCGACAAATTATTCGGTGAACAGCATTTTACTCAGCCGCCGCCGCGTTTCACCGAAGCCAGTCTGGTCAAATCGCTCGAAGAATACGGCATTGGTCGCCCTTCGACCTATGCCACTATTATTTCAACGCTACAAACCCGTGAATACGCGATAATCGACAAAAAACGTTTTGTGCCCACAGATGTTGGCCGCGTCGTCACGCGGTTTCTGACTGAACATTTCCCGCGTTATGTGGACTACAACTTCACCGCCTCGCTGGAAGATGAACTGGATGATGTCTCGGATGGAAAACGAGACTGGATTGGCGTGCTCGATGAATTCTGGAAAGGGTTTTCCACGCTGATTAAGGAAAAAACCAATATTGAGCGCCCCCAGGAACTGCTCGATGAAGCCTGCCCGGAATGCGGAAAACCGCTTGCCAAAAAATTAAGCCGGTACGGTAGTTTCATCAGCTGCACCAATTACCCGGAATGCAAATACAAGCGCAGTCTGACGGGTGAAACGCAGGACGATGCCAGCGCACGTGTCGAACTTGGAAGCCATCCCGAATCTGCCCAGGCAGTGCTGTTACTCAAAGGCCCTTATGGTCATTATGTTCAGCTGGGCGAAGTTGTCGAAGGTGAAAAAACCAAACCAAAACGTGTTTCATGGCCCAAGGAAATGCCCATTGATCAGGCTGATCTGGTTTCTGCATTGAAACTGCTGTCCCTGCCGCGCGATTTGGGGCTGCATCCGGAAACGAACAAAAAGGTCATCGTCAATATCGGTCGCTTTGGTCCCTATATTGGCCACGACGGAAAATTCAAATCCATACCGAAAACGGACAGTATTTTTGACATTGAACTGGCGCGTGCCGTTGAATTGTTGGCGCAGGCCAGAGATGGCAATACTGTGCTGCGTACACTGGGCGACCATCCTGTGGACAACACAACAGTAGAAATTTGCAGCGGTCGTTATGGCCCTTACGCACGCCACGGTAAGATCAATGCCACCTTGCCCAAGGATGTGTCGCCGGATGACATCACGCTCGAAGAAGCACTGGAACTGATTGCCGCAAAAGCCGCCAAGGGTCCGGCGGTCAAAAAGGGGGCAGCGCGTAAAGCGCCGTCAGTGAAAAAGCCGGCGGCTAAAAAGGTCGTTAAAAAAGTGGTTGCCAAGGAAACTACTGAGAAGAAAGTCGCGGTTAAAAAACCTGCTGTCAAGAAAGCCGTAGTTAAAAAAACGCCCGCAAATAATGCCGTAGTTAAAAAGCCCGTGACAAAAAAAGTAAAGACAACTTAACAAAGACCTTCCAGAAACGGGGCGTCAACTCGCAGCGCTCCGTTTCAGGCTTCAAAACAGTTCATTTCCGCACAAAATCCGCACATTGTCATAAATAACGATTTTAAGGTGCCAAATTCGCATTTCACCATCTCGCCCTGACTCGCACATTACCATGCTTGCGTCAGGCCAATCTAGGCACATTACAACAAGACAGCTCCGCAAGCCTTGAATATACTGGGTTGAGCAGGGTCACTACCTGAAATTTGTCATATTTTCCAGAAGGAGGGTTCTTTTTGACCGGCATAAGGTCTGGAATGGCCAATGGGTGTGCTTGGGCGTCTAACCTAAAAATTTCGACGATCCATTTCAACAGGAGCGGCAAGTTGTCGGCCAAAGCACTCATTCGCCACTGGCTGCATTGTGGAAGGTTGATTATGGATATTGATGGGCGCTTCAGTGCCTGTTGCGGCCAGCCACCACCTTCAATCAAGCTTCCACATTGCGGACAATTTCGAGTGGCTGTAGCATTCCGGAGGCAGACACTTTCTAGTGTATTGGTAAAGTTCTACCAGTATGCTGAAATTCTTGGATGGCGAAAACGGAGGGGAGATGAAGCACTACCAAGATACAGAAACGGGGCTGATCTATGCGTTTGAAGATGACGTTGATCCTCGTGCGCTGAACAACAGGAACATTCCAATTACGCTGTCTGAAACCATCAAGCCAAAACCAAGCGATTCACACGTTTGGTATCAGGGTGACTGGATTAAACAGGAAGAAGCACCTCCGGGTTACACGCAACCCATCTCCAGCGTTCCTTCGTACAACCCCGCATGGATGGCCTATCTGCGCCCATATACGGCAGTCCATCGTGATGAATCCTCTGGATTGAATATCTCTCTTGAACAGATCAATAAGGATTCCTACGATGGCAATATGCTGGCAGAAGTGGTAGCAACTCTCCCTCTAAATACGCCTAGTGGAATACCTGCGCTTATCAGCTATGACGGGGCAATAGCAATTCCCCAATGTGACGACTTCCCATGCAATGCTGATGGCGTTAGCAAGCTCAACGAAATTCTTTGTAGCCTTTTGCTTGGTGGTGTCCATACGGAGGTGCTTCACTCGGATAATCTTGTCGTCGGTTCTTTGCAGGACAGTACGAGGCTTTTTGCCTACACCCCATCCCTTCATAGCCAACTGCGGTTGAACTGGGCTGCCATCAATGACCGACTATCGCCCTTGATGCACCCCAGAGTGTTAATGGTGGTGGAGATACAAACGGCATACAGTCAGGGCCAGCAGGTCATTCGAGCTATCCACAATTTTTCCCCGTTCTTTCTTTTGAACGGATACACAGCGATGATGTATCGCAATAACAGTGACGCACTCAATAATCTCTGGATAGTCGTGGAGCAGCTTACGGAGTATCTATGGGCAGAGAACTATATTAAGAACAAGAGCACTTTTCCCGCTCGTGTTGCTAAGTGCCATGCCCATGTGAAGAAAGCAATTGATCGCGACCAGATTTGGGCAAAGCAACAGCTTCTACGGCTCTCGAAGATCATCAGTAAGGAATGCCACAAGGCGCTATGCCAGGCTCGTAGCAAGCGTAATGACTTAGTGCATGATGGCATCGTGCCAGACTTACAAATTGTCGAGGCTCTTTGGAAGGCTCTGCCCGAGTTGATTGAAGTGGCATCAGGGATTCGAGCACTGGGCGTGAGAAGGCTTTGGAGCGGTGGCGCAAAAAACTGTGCCATGCCCGCGAGGTCTAACTTCGATGAGTGGGCGGAGATTGCCACAAAGGTATAGTGCGCGGTGCTGTAACAAGGTTCCGATTGCAGACGCTTGCGAATGGCCTCAACGGGTCAGGAGGGTGCGTTTGCCAAGGGGCGCATCACGGCAGATTGACTAATGGACTTGAATGTCGGCTTAGGCCGAAAGGCTGACATTTGTAATTAATACCCCCTTGATATTCGTAAAATTAAAAAAGGGCATTTAGTAAACGCCCTCATTTTAATTTCAACCAAATCCATTCTCACTTAGTGAGAATAATTTCACCTTATGTGGGAACCTACAAACTACAAAATTACACGTCCAGATTTTTGGCACCCAATGCATTTTTCTCGATGAAGGCGCGACGTGGTTCAACCAGGTCACCCATCAAGGTTGTAAATACTTCATCGGCGGCAATGGTATCCTCAATACGCACACGCAATAAAACACGATTTTCGACAAACATAGTCGTTTCCCACAATTGTTCCGGATTCATTTCGCCCAGACCTTTGTAGCGTTGAATGGATAAGCCACGCTTTGCTTCCTCAAGCAGCCATTCTATCGCCTGCTTGAAACTGGAAACACCGCGTTTTTGTTCTCCACGCTTGACATAAGCAGTAGGGCTCATCAAACCATTCAATGCATCTGCAGCCTGACGAATCTGTATGTAATCACTGCCATGAAGGAATTCCTTATCCAGATAACTGATTGAGTAATTTCCATAGTAAAGTTTTTCCAGGTGCAGACGCAGATCACCATTCTCATCATTCTCGACCGTAACCTTGATCACGCCACCGCTGGCACCTTCTAGTAGTTTTGCACTTATTTGTGCCTGTTCCGCATCGTCGAGCGACAGGGCAGGAAGGACGAGCAGGGCGTGAGAAGCCTCTGGCGCGATGAAATGTGTCAGGCGGTCAATGACGGCTTCAGCAATAAAATACTGTTTGGCTATTTGTTCCAGCGCAATACCTTCAATCGCTACAGCGTCCACGGCAGGATATAAAGCGGCATCCTTGAGCGCATTGCCCAGCAGATAGCCCTTCATCTCAAGATCATCCTTGAGATAACGCTCTTCGCGTCCCTGTTTGATTTTGTACAACGGTGGCTGTGCAATATAAATGTGACCGCGTTCCACCAGTTCCGGCATCTGACGATAAAAGAAGGTGAGCAACAAAGTACGAATATGTGAACCGTCCACATCCGCATCGGTCATGATAATAATACGGTGATAACGCAATTTGTCCGGATTGTATTCGTCCTTGCCTATGCCCGTGCCCAGCACGGTGATCAGTGTGGCGATTTCCTGGGAACTGATCAACTTTTCAAAACGCGCTTTTTCTACGTTAAGAATTTTACCCTTGAGCGGCAGGATAGCCTGAAATTTGCGATCACGTCCCTGCTTGGCCGAACCACCCGCAGAATCACCCTCGACCAGATATATTTCTGATAAAGCAGGATCTTTTTCCTGACAATCTGCCAGTTTTCCGGGCAGGCCCATACCATCCAATATCCCTTTGCGGCGGGTTAATTCCCGTGCCTTACGGGCCGCTTCGCGACCTCGGGCAGCTTCGATGATTTTGCCAACGATAATTTTTGCATCTGCCGGTCTTTCCAACAGGAACGCACTCATTTGCTGACCAATCAATTCCTCAATGACGGGTCTGACTTCGGATGAAACCAGTTTATCCTTGGTCTGTGACGAAAATTTGGGATCCGGCAATTTGACCGACAGCACGACAGTTAGACCTTCACGCATATCATCACCGGTGGGTTCAACCTTGGCTTTTTTTGCCAATTGTTCGGTTTCGATATATTGATTCAGCGTACGCGTCATGGCAGCACGCATGGCCGTCAAATGGGTACCGCCATCCCGTTGTGGGATGTTATTGGTAAAACACTGTACATTTTCCTGATACGAATCATTCCACTGCATGGCGATTTCAGCCGTCATGCCATCCTTTTCGCCTATGGCGTAAAACACGGTGGGGTGCAAAGCCGACTTGTTACGGTTCATGTATTCGACAAAACCCTTGATACCACCGGTAAATGAAAAATTTTCTTCCTTGCCGTTACGATGATCAATCAGCGCAATTTTTACACCGTTATTTAGAAACGATAACTCACGCAGACGTTTAGCCAGAAGGTCAAAGTGAAATTCAATCAAACCAAAGGTTTCAGCTGAAGCCAAAAAATGAACGATAGTGCCTTTCTTTTTGGATTCCCCAACCTTTTTGAGTGGTTCGACGGGAA
>CAWASY010000079.1:0-21085 GCA_963784505.1 uncultured beta proteobacterium
ATAAACCAAAGTCATAATTATTTGTTCTTCTTTACTTATTTTTTCATCCCTTCCACCTCCTACTTTATTAATTCTTATCTTCTTTTGTTCTTGTTTTTGATTCTCTTGTTCTTCTAGCAATTTTAGATATTTCCCTAAATCTTGCAACTGATCATAATTAATACCTAATAGTCTTTTAGTTTCTTGGGGATGGCTCTGAATATAGTTCCAAGTATAATTATTCATTGTTTTTGATATTTTTTACCTCAGAAGTTAAAGTTATTATACTAATTTTCTGATATTATTATATTTTGGAGATGTCTATTGATTTAACGGTAACCTGACTAAAGCCAGAAGTAGTAGAAGTTATAGTGCTGCTACTGATGACAATAGTAGTATTACTGAAAGCGATCGCTTCCCCTTAGTATTATGTAAATAATTTATTTATTGTGGAAGGTTCCTAAGGAGGGTAATTTCCACCAAGGCACAAAGGGATATTGACTTGTTTGCCGTCAGTCAGCGTAATCGTGCCGATGCCAAGTGGCGCAGGAATGCCCGCCACAAAGGTGCCGAATTCGCGAGCCGCCATCTCCCATACTTCGACTTCGATGGCGCTGCCCTCCCCTGGCGCCACCTTCACCATGCCTGGCCGATAGGGCGGACCGCCGGGCAGTGCGTACAGCCTGGTAATCCCTGGATGTCAGGCCACGTGCCACCAGATGTGCGCCGCGATCCGTGAGTTGATGGTTAAGTGGCAAGCCTTCGAGGTGAGCACCACAAACGGCGACTTGTACCCGCCCCTCAAGTGGTTTCGTTATTTGTTGCGTATGCCTTTCTTCCATACCGAGATATCGTTCAGCCAGATGCAGCAACGGGATATCCTGATGAGCCGGTGCGGCGAGCGTAATACCGAAGGGCAGCCCGTTCTCCTGAAAGCCTGCGGGCACAGCAATGGCCGCGCAATCCAGCAAATTCATGAAGTTGGTGTAATAACCCAGATTGGCATTCAGCCGGATCGGATCGGCTTCCATCTCATCGATGCGGTAAATGGTTCCGGCGGTCGGGGTGACCAGACAGTCGATCTGCATCCACACGAGCGCAGCCTCCTTGCGCAAGGCTTCCAGCTGGTACATGCCGGTATAGGCATCCGCCGCCGAGAAATTTTTTGCGCCTGCGATAATGTCGCGAACGACCGGGTTGATAAGATTTTCGTATTCATCGAAAAATTCGCGTATCGCGGCATAGCGTTCTGCGACCCAGGGGCCTTCGTACAGCAGTCTCGCCGCTTCCAGAAAAGGGCTGAAATCTATTTCGACAGGGATGCCGCCGATGGCTTGCAGTGCGCAGCAACTGCGGCGGAACAGTTTTTCTGCCTGTTCGTTGCCGAAAAAGCGCAGCTGTTCGGTGCGTGGTATGCCAAAACGGAAACTCGCTGACTGTCCAAAATCAAAACCATGCGCGTCTCTCCGGCGTGAATAGGCATCCTGTTCGTCATAGGCTGCGGCCACCTGGAACACCTGCTTTGCATCCACAATGTTGTTCGCGAAGACGGTCACGCAATCGAGCGTGCGGCAGGCGGGTACAACGCCGCGCGTAGAAAGGTAGCCGCGCGTGGATTTGACGCCGACCAGATTATTGAACGCAGCAGGTACACGCCCCGAGCCTGCGGTATCGGTACCCAGACTAAAACTTGCCAGTTTCAGCGCAACTGCTACCGCAGAACCCGAGCTTGAGCCACCGGAAATATAGTCAGGATCATAGGCATTGCGGCATGCGCCATAAGGTGAGCGCGTGCCGTTCAGTCCGGTGGCAAACTGGTCGAGGTTGGTCTTGCCGATCGGGATTGCGCCGGCTTCGATCAGCAGACTCACGACCGCAGCGTGCTGCCGGGGATGATAGGCATATTCCGCACACCCTGCCGTAGTCGGCACACCTGCCAGATCGATATTGTCCTTGATCACGAACGGAATGCCGTACAGCGGCAGATCTGCCGGATTTCTGTGCTGCAAGGCGTACACATATTCAGCTATGGCATCTATCGGCAGGCGATGGATGAAGACATGGTTAATATCCTCACCGATGCGGGCCACAATGTCTTTCATCACGTCCAGCGGATGAAGCGTGCCGTCCAGATAACGCTGACGCAGCGTGACCATATCGAGACTGTGGTCCATGTTACGCTCCCTCACTCATCAGAATGGCCAGTAGGTCCTGTCCGGCGGCGACTTGTCCACCCGTGCGGCAATGCAGTTGCACGATCTCGCCGTCGCAGGGTGCGACCACGGCGATCTCCATTTTCATCGACTCGATGACCACCAGCGTGTCGCCTGCCTTGACCCTGCTGCCAAGCTGTACCGGGATGGCCCACACGTTGCCTGCGACATGTGCGGCAACGGCACGGCAACCGACGGGCAATTCGAGCAGACTGTCGGTTCCGGCTTCCGATATGCTGCTGTCCGAGGCGTAGTCGGCCTGGCCGCTGGCTTTCCACATCTCGCGCTCTAGCGCAAAGGCCGCGCGCTGCTTGCTGCGGAATGCGGAAATTGCATCATCGTGGCGTTGCAGGTACTGGTTGTATTCTTTCAAGCTGAAGGTCAGCTCCTCGATTTTTAGCTTGAAACGCCCTGCCACGAAGTCTTCGCGCATCGTGAGCAGTTCCTGTTCTGACACCGGGTAAAAGCGTATCTGGTCGAAGAAGCGCAGCAGCCACGGTTGGGTAAAATCAGTCGTTTGCTTGTAGCGGTTCCACATCTGTATGGTGCGACCAACAAACTGGTAACCGCCTGGCCCTTCCATGCCGTACACGCACATATAGGCGCCGCCGATGCCGACAGCATTCTCCGGTGTCCAGGTGCGTGCGGGGTTGTATTTGGTGGTGACCAGGCGATGGCGCGGATCGAGCGGCGTGGCGACCGGCGCTCCAAGATAAACATCCCCCAGTCCCATCACCAGATAGCTCGCGTCGAACACGATGCGCTTTACCGTTTCAATATCATCTATCCCATTGATTCTACGAATAAATTCTATATTGCTCGGGCACCACGGCGCATCCTTGCGAACCGACTGCATGTATTTCTCAATCGCAAGTTTCGTGGAAGGGTCATCCCAGGATAGCGGCAGGTGCACGATGCGGGTCGGCACCTGCATGTCTTCGATGGATGGCAGCAGTTTTTCCGCTGCAATCAATGCTTCTAGCAGCAGGTCGCGTGATAGCACACGGCTGTCGAAGTGGATTTGCAAGGAGCGCATGCCCGGTGTCAGGTCAAGGATACCCGGCATGCGCCCTTCATCCATTGCCTGCTGGACCCATTGCATCAGTGCATGAATTCTGAAACGCAGGTTCAGATCGAGCACCAACGGGCCGTATTCGATGAGCAGATTGCGATCTCCCGACTGACGATAGACCACCTGCACCTGCTCAGCGGATTCGGCAATGCGGTGCACGATCGCACTGGGTGGCGTCATGACAGTTGCTAAAACCGCGCTTGCTTCAGACAACTTCAAATGCTCGATAGCCGTATCCTGAGTTCTCTCCAGATGATTGGCCTGTGCCAGCGTCATCCAGTTAAAGCGCACGGTATCGCCGGGCTTGAGCTGGCCCATCTTCCACAGTTCGGCATGAACAATGGTCACCGGACACACGAAGCCGCCCAAACTTGGGCCATCCGGACCCAGAATGACCGGCATGTCACCGGTAAAATCCACCGCGCCAATTGCATAGGCATTGTCGTGAATATTGGATGGATGCAGACCGGCCTCGCCACCATCCTCTCTGGCCCATTGTGGCCTGGGGCCAATCAGACGCACACCGGTGCGACTGGAGTTGTAATGCACTTCCCAATCGGTGGCAAAAAACGTCTCGATGTCGGCAGGCGTAAAAAAGTCCGGCGCACCATGCGGACCGTACAGCACGCCGATGTCCCAGTGATTGGCGTAGTTGGGGATCAACTCGCAGGGCAGCGTCTGCTCAGCGACCGTATCGGACACCGGCCCTAGATGCAGCACATCCCCGCAGCGCAAGGTGCGCCCGGCATGTCCACCGAACTGACCGAGCGTAAAGGTTGCCTTGCTACCCAGATAGTCGGGCACATCGAAACCACCTGCCACGCACAGATAACTGCGACAGCCGGCACCCACAACACTGCCCAGACGCAATATGCTACCGGCCTTGACGGCATGACTGCGCCAGAAGGGAAGTGCTACGCCGTCCAGTTCTGCCGACATCAAAGCGCCCGTCAGCGCGATGAATGTGTCCGTGTTGAAGCGCAGAGTCGGCCCTGAAACGGTCAGTTCCAGCCCGGCCGCCGCCTCGGTATTACCCAGCAGTCGATTACCGAGACGAAAGGCCAATGCATCCATCGGCCCGGAAGGCGGCACGCCGATATTCCAGTAGCCCATACGACCGGGAAAGTCCTGTATGCTGCTTTGTACACCCGGCTCGATTACATCCAGCGTGTGCGGCTGGTAGTGAAAGCCATTCAGGTAGCGCGTGGTCTGGCGACCTTCGGCAAATACCTGATCGGCTACGATCTGGCGCAGATATTCAAGATTACTTTCGATGCCGTCCACGCGTGTGCCGGCCAGCGCGCGCTGCATTTTCTGCAAGGCGGCTTCGCGGCTTTCGGCCTTGACGATGATCTTCGCGATCATCGGATCATAGTGGTGCGGGACATCGCTGCCGCGTTCCACCCAGGTCTCGATGCGCGCATCTTTCGAAAATTCGATGCCGCTCAGCACGCCGCTGGAGGGCTGGAAATTCTTGTTAGGGTCTTCCGCATACAGGCGCACCTGCATAGACACGCCCACGGGTTCGACCTGCAACGAGGCCAACGGCGGCAGATCGCCCGCGGCTTGCAGCAACATCCATTCGACCAGATCGACGCTGGTGACTTCTTCCGTGACGCCGTGTTCGACCTGTAATCGCGTATTGACTTCAAGGAAATAAAACTCGCCGTTGTTTGCGTCGAACACGAATTCCACCGTGCCGGCCGACTGGTATTGAACGGCCTGCCCCAGACGCACGGCGGTTTCCAGCAGGTGTTTTCTAACTGCGGGGGTCAGATTGGGCGCAGGGGTTTCTTCGATCACTTTCTGGTTGCGGCGCTGTACGGAGCAGTCGCGCTCGCCCAGCGCGATCACGCCACCTTTGCCGTCACCAAACAACTGCACTTCGATATGGCGTGCATGTTCAACGTATTTTTCCAGATAGATGCCGGCATCCTTGAAGTTGGCGCGCGCCAGACGATCCACTGACTGGAAATCTTCGGAGAGCTGATCTGCGCTCCAGCACAGTCGCATGCCGATGCCGCCGCCACCTGCGGTGCTCTTGATCATGACCGGGTAGCCGATGCGCGATGCTTCGGCGTGTGCGTGACCTGCATCGACAAGCAGTCCGCTGCCCGGCAACAGGGGCACATGGTTCTGTTCAGCCAGTTCGCGTGCCGTGTGCTTCAAACCAAAGCGGCGCATCTGGTCGGCGGTGGGGCCGATAAATACCACGCCTGCCTCCAGACACTGTTCGGCAAAGCCTGCATTTTCGGACAGGAATCCGTAGCCCGGATGGATCGCTTCTGCACCGACATCGAGCGCGATTTCGAGGATGTGCTCGCCGCGCAAATAACTCTCGGCCGCAGGCGCCGCACCGATGCATACGGCTTCATCTGCCATCTGCACATGCAATGAGCGCGCATCGGCTTCTGAATAAACCGCAACCGACCGGACACCCATCCGCTTCAAGGTGCGGATAATGCGGCAGGCGATCACGCCGCGATTTGCTATCAATACTTTATTAAACATGTTTTACCCGGCAGGTCGTCCTGCATCGTTTTTCCACATCCGGCCGTCCGGACGCGATGGTTATTTTTTATCCCAGACCAGCAGCTGCACAGGTGTCGGGTTATAGGCATTGCACGGATTATTCAGTTGCGGGCAGTTGGAAATAAGCACGGTTACATCCATTTCTGCACGCATTTCCACATACTTGCCGGGTGCCGAAATGCCATCGGCAAAGGTCAGCTCGCCTTGCGGAGTAACCGGCACGTTCATGAAGAAATTCACATTGGCAGTCAGATCGCGCTTGTCCATGCCGCAATGGCAATGTCCCAGCGCATGTAAAAAACTATCGCGGCAACTGTGCATATATTTCTTGTCGATGCCATAGCGCACGCTGTTGCTCTCCGATGCACAGGCACCACCCAAGGTGTCATGTCGCCCGCAGGTGTCAGCAACGATGGTCATCAGCACGCGGCCTTCGGTCGACATCAGTGGTGTGCCGGCGGAAAGATACAAATTACCCTGCTCGCGTAGCGTGTCCACTGCGCTGTAGCGCTCCTGTGGATCGCAGGCGTTGTAGAACAGCGTGTCTACCGCCTGATTGCCCTCCAGATCTAGGATGCGGAACACCTGCCCACGCTTAACTACATGCAGCCAGGATTCACCGGCTGGCAGAACGACATCCAGGATCGCGTGTTGTGGATTTAGCTTGCTAGCTACGATAGCCATGATTTTTCCTTATGCAAACAGCAATTCAGTGTTGTAAAAACCGCGCATGTTTTCCGGACGGTGGTTACGACAATAATCGTTAGTGCCCGGTGTGCCGCACTGCCATGATTGGAGTAGAACGGGTTTGGGTGCGTATTGTGGATTCGGATCAAGTGGATGCTGGCAGGTCGATACGACGACCAGTACGTTCATCTCGAAGCGCAACTCGACATAATCCCCGGCCCTGGAATGATGCGTGTGAAAGTGCAGATCGCCCGCCTCATCGGCACTGACTTTACTGAAAAAATTCAAATTCGGTACGATGTCGCGTTTGCCAAGTCCAAATTTGCCAAGCTCAATGAGCATGCTGTCGCGTGCATTGCGATGCATGTCGTTGCGCTGTTGCTGGTAGGTGGCCGCGCCGTATTTTTTCTCGACCAGTGCCGCGTTGCTCATGCCACTGATGGTGTCGTGCCAGCCGCAACTGTCCTCTATGATGGAAGCCAGCACACGCCCCATGTCCGAATAGCACACGAAACCGCAGGTCAGATGCGCGGTGTGTTGAGCCTTGAGCGTGTCCGCCATGTTGTAGCGTTCAAGCGGCTCTTCCTGGCTGTAGAGCAAGGTGGACAAATTGGCATCGCCTTCGATATCGGTGATGCGCAGCGCACTGCCGCGCTTCATGACGAATGAGCCGTGTGCGCCGCCGGGTAGCGTTTCTTCCCACAGCGTGTTGAGTCTGGATAGTTTTTCAGTCATGACATTCCTTTCATTGCATATCATTTGTTTTGTTTGATTCAGCCTGCCGGGTCATTCTTTCCAACACCTCGCGGTCGGTGCGCATGCCTGCGGTTTCGCGGATACGCGTCAGGATGTCCTTTTTTTGCTGGAGAAATTCGCTGGATAGCTTCATGTCCTGATCGCGCCGTTCAGGCAGGCTAACTGGACAAATGCTGTCGATGCGCCCCGGGCGTGGTGCCATCACAACGATTCGCTGACCCAGATAGATCGCCTCTTCCACATCGTGTGTGACGAACACGATGGTGGTCTTCTCCAGCTTGGAGACATGCAAGATCATGTCGTGCATCACTTCGCGCGTCTGCGCATCCAGCGCACCGAATGGTTCGTCCATCAGCAGTATTTGCGGGCGTGGCAGCAGTGCGCGGGCGATTGCGACTCGCTGTTGCATGCCACCGGATAACTGGTTGGGATAGGCATTTCGAACATGATCCAGCCCCATCAGATCAATCAATGCGTCCGCACGACCGGAGGCCGCCTCGACATCCGCAGAGGTGATATTTTCCCGCCCCGCACTCAACCGTCGGGTGAACTTGATGTTTTCCATGACCGTCAACCAGGGGTACAGGCTGTAGTGCTGGAACACCATAGCGCGGTCTACGCCGGGCGCGTTGATTACACGGCCATCGATTTTGATGCTGCCACTGGATAAGGATTCCAGTCCGCCGATACAGCGCAGCAATGTGGACTTGCCACAGCCCGATGCACCGACGAAGGTCACAAACTCGTTGCAGCCGATGTTAAGGTTGACATCCTGTAAGGCGATGATGCTGCGATCGCCCTCACCAAAAACCTTGCCTGCAGATTCAATACTGATCTTGATATTCATCATTTGCCCTTGTACAGCCATGGAAAGTTTTTGCGATGCAGCCAGCGGAAGCACTGATCGATAGCCAGTCCGATCAGTCCGATCAGGATGATTCCCGCGAAAATTTTGTCGGTTTGCATGAAACGTTGCGCTCTCAGGATGGCGTAACCCAGGCCTGAATTCGCCGCGACCAGTTCGGCCACTACCAGATAGGTCCATGCCCAGCCCATGGTGATGCGCAAGGTGTCGAGCAATGCGGGTTTGGCTGATTGAACGATGACCAGCGAGACGATTTCCCTGCGAGTCGCCCCCATGGTTTGTGCGGCCTCAATTTGCGTGACGGGTACACGGCGCACATCTTCTGCGACCATTAACACCATCTGAAAGAACGTGCCGATGAAAATGATGGCGATCTTGGCGCTTTCATCTATCCCCACCCATAGCATGACCAGCGGGATGAATGCGACTGCAGGCATATAGCGGATGAAGTCGGTCAAGGGTTCCAGCAGGGCCTGTATGGGTCGGTATGTGCCTATCATGATGCCTAGCGGGATGGCTAGTACCGCCGAAAGCGCGAAGCCTGCGACAACCCGGTAGGTGCTGATCCACATGTCATCAAGCAGATGGTCATCTATGAACCAGCTATATAAGCGCAACACCACATCCAGCGGGCCGGGCATAAAGACCTTGTCCATCAGGCCGCTGCCTGATAACCACCACCATGCAATGAGCGGAAGCAGCATGCCAGTCAGGGCAAACAGTAAATAGCTGCGGTGACTCAGATGTCCGCGTATAACCCAAAGGGTGCGCCACCCGGATAGGATGCTGCTTGTGGCAGCCGGTGTTGATGTTTGTGTTGAAGACATTGTTCGGCTCCTGAAAAAAAATTGCCCAAGAGGGTGCCAACGTAATGTGGTCACAACCTCCCGGGCTTTTATCCCTCCGTGGAGTCTTGTCTTCGACAAGACCGAGAACTCTCGGACCAGACACCACCAATCTTAAATTGACGGTCGGAACCCTAGTTCTTCTGCAAGTGGCAGATCGAAATGATCGACACCCTCGCGGTTAATTAAGCATGAAACGTGCCAGGTTAGTCGAGGCGATATTGGGGGTATTTTTCATGCGGGTTTCCATGTTCGCTGTACATAAATGGTGCCGCGCATTGTATGGACGCACCATGTTTGTGCGTAATGGTCTGCGCACAAGGTCTGGCCGGTTATTTTTATATCGAATTATGCGCAGCGGTCAATTTGAGGCCGTCAGGCAGTTAGCGTGCCGTGGAAAACCAGAGGCATCTTTTAAGGAATGGCTGGAGAAAAAAGGTATTTCGCTTGCAAAGCGAACGATCCAGGCTGGATGTCAGCGGCGTTGATATGGCGGCGAATTTTTACAATGAGGGTGGCTTTTCTGCATCCCCTTGGGATAGGAGAGAGATGCCGCTTGGTGGCGATTCCCAGACCTTTAATTTCATTGAGTATTTTCGGTGGCGGAACAAATTTGATTTCTTCCGGCCTGCTTGGCGTTTTGTAGCGCCCTGTCAGCACTTGCCAGAAACGCTTCAGGAACGGTGACCGAAAATTGTGCGTTGCTGGATAGTCCGGCGCTCAGGGTGCAACTGAATTCGGCGCCTTCATGATGAAATCGCAATATGGCAAAGCGCTCCCGCAAATCATTCATAATCCGCTGTGTGGTTGCCAAATTGCAAGCTGGCAGTATGATGACGAATTCCTCAACGCCGTATCGGCCGACCACATCAGATTTGCGCAAGCGCTGCTTGAGCAGTTGCGAGATGGCGCGAAGTACATGATCGCCAGCAGCGTGTCCGAAGCTGTCATTTATCAGCTTGAAATGATCGAGCCCTATCATGGCGATGCTGACATCGGTTCCATTGCGTTTTGATCGTTCGATCTCGATAGCCAGTTCTTCCTTGATGCGTGAATGCTTGAACAAGGAAGTCAGGCTGTCTCTTGACATCAGATCAGACAGTTGACGCGCTTTGGCAGCTCTTACCGTAACGGCCGCCACCAGCCTGATATCGGAAATGGGCTTGGTCAGAAAATCGTCTGCCCCGATGCCCATTGCACGGATATGATTGTCCAGACCCGTTTCGCTAGCGAGATAGACGATGGGCAATCCTGTCCATCCTTCATGCTGCCTGATGACGGATTCGATTTCAGGGCCTGAATAGCCCGGCAAGCTAATGTCCATCAGTATTAATTCGGGGCGAAAGGCGCTGATAGTTTCTATTATCAGCTCCGGCTGGCTAAGTACCGACACTTCCATACCGGCCCTCTTCAAAACCAGCGCGTAATGCGAAGCCAGCGATTCATCTGCGTCCACAATCAGGATGCGGTGCAGGATTTTATATCTGGCCTGGTTGATTTGCTCCAGAAGATCGACCAGGGCCGGTATATCCAGCGGTTTGAGCAAAAATCCCTTGGCACCGAAGCGGGCTGCCCTTATCCGTGAGGCGAAATCGCCATGCGCAGAGATGAAAATGACGGGGCAGAGCAGGGTGCGAAATGCGGGCTGCTGCAGTATTTCTTCGGTATCGTGGAGTGATTTACTGGAAAAAAGTACGTCCATGATCAGCACATCAGGCCCATGTTGATCAGTGGCCGCTTCCAGTTGTTCAAGCCGGGTGAACAGGCTGACGTCGTAACCACACTGCGTCAGTATCTGTTTCAAGTTCAGCCCGAGTTGCTCGTCGTCATCCACCAGCCAGAGTTTAACCAGCTTGCTTTCGGCATGGTATGCCTGTGCGATGGTCAGGTCAGGAATGGGATGAGTGTCCTTTGCGGGAACCGTTTGTGAAAGTTCGGCGATGTCCCTGAGCCATTGTCTGCGCAGTGGCGCATCGATCATGACGGAATCTTGTAGTCGCCGATAAACCGCTAGTTCCAGCAGCCGTACCTGTTCGCTCAACTGGTGCAAGCCGAATGTGCCACCGGAGCTGGCAAGATGGTGCAGGTCTTGATGAAGCTCTGCCAGAATATAATGATCGGCCTCGGTGCCGGACAGGTTTTGCGCGATGGCGGTAATTTTTTCCAGCTTATCGGGCAATCCATCCAGATAGCCACGACGCAGATTGTCCATTTGTGCGGCGAGTTGCGTATTCTTGTCAATCATGTGCCGTCTTCCATAGCGTACTCACCCGGAACGACAATTTCATCGGGTCGAAGAGTTTGGGTGTGGCACACATTGCGCCAAGCATTTTATCGTGCGCCATTGCTTATCGTGGTGGTTGTGAGGCCGTGAAAATGACTGGTATTTGCAATACTAACATCATTCAAATTGCCATGGAAAAATTGTTATAGCACGCTATTAGCTGCGCCTTACCGTACTATATGCCGTCGTATTCGTGCATGGTACTGCGCGAGAACCCGCTGCGGGAAAAGGCGCGATCGGTCGACATATAACTGGACAGGATGGACTGCGTTGACATGCTAAAGCCACGGTACAGATCCATATCATAATCGGACATGCGGATCACATGCGAGGCATTGCCAAAATGACTGATGAATTCATCCCAGTTGTTATAGCGCCTCTCCCTGTCCTTTTGCAGGGAACATTCGATGACTTCAATCAATTCAACCGGCAACTTCTTGCGATAGGTCTGGATGGGCGTGATCGGATAGTTGGTGATCGCAATTTGCGCATCGAAGGTATTGTCAGCCTCGAAGGTGTATTTCCCGGTCAGCAGGCGGTAGAGTACTGCGCCCAGTGCATAGATATCGGCGCGTTGGTCAAGTGCGCCGCCATCCAGTTGTTCGGGCGACATATAGGCCAGACTGCCCGCAACGACGGCACCCATTTCGCTGACCGGGATGGCGCAGCCGAAATCGGATAGTTTGGCGACGCCATTGTCCATCAGAATGATATTGCCCGGCTTGACATCGCGGTGCACCACGCCCATGTTGGCCGCATAGCGCAATGCACTGGATACCTGTTCGATGACTGACAGGACGGTCTGGATGGGCGGCAACGTGTTGGATCGGTCGTAATGATCCAGCGCCCTGCCATTGATATATTCCATGACCAGGTAGGGGCCGCTTGCATCCAGCAGGTCGGCATCGAGCACACGAACGATATTGCGGTGCTGCATGCGGCGACCCAGTGCCACTTCGGTGGTAAACATGGCGTGATAAATTTCTGACTGGCGGCGTAACTGCTTGATGGCAACCGAGGCCAGCGTATCGACGTGCTGAGCGTGATACACCGTGGACGTTTCGCCCTCACCTATCAGTTTGATGATGGAATAATTGCCTATCCGGCTGGGGCTGTCGGCCATTCAGTGGGTGTTTCAGTAAGGGAACATATCCGACAAATAAGGTTGTAAAAGTTCAATTACTTGAACACGATGGTCTTGTTGCCGCACACCAGCACACGGTCTTCTACATGGTAGCGCAAGCCGCGAGATAACACGGTTTTTTCGATGTCGCGCCCATAGCGCACCAGATCATCCACGGTGTCACCGTGATCGATACGCACTGTGTCCTGTTCGATGATGGGCCCAGCATCCAGTTCGTCGGTGACATAATGGCAGGTTGCGCCTATCAGTTTCACGCCGCGTAAATACGCCTGATGATAGGGCCTGGCACCAACAAAGGACGGCAGGAAGCTGTGATGAATATTGATGATGCGACCCGGATAGCGCTGGCACAGGAAGGGCGGCAAAATTTGCATGAATCGCGCCAGTATCATGGCATCTCCCCTGTATTCATCAAAAAGCGCGGCAATTCGTTCGAACGCGGCCAGTTTGTCCTGCATATTGATATATATGAAAGGAATGCCGTGCCACTCGACGAAACTTCGTAAATCCTCATGGTTGGAGATCACGCAGGGGATGTCCACCTGCAACTCGCCGCTCCGCCAGCGATGCAGCAAATCGTTCAGGCAATGATCCTGTCGGCTGACCAGTATGACCAGGCGCTTGTTCCGTGCCGAATCTGCAAGTTGCCAGTTCATTGCATATTCGGCGGCAAGTGGTGAAAAAAGCCGCTTGAATTCTTCTGCACCGAACGGCAGTGAATTGGCGCGTATCTCCTGGCGCATGAAGAAACGTTGTTCTTCCTGCTCAGTGTGATAGCTTGCCTCGACGATGAAGCCGCCGTGTTGCGCAATGAAGCTGGTCACGGCTGCGATGATGCCTACCCGGTCGGGGCAGGAAATGGTCAGGGTGTAATAGCGGGTAGTCATGCAGTAATTTTTGGAAATGGCATGTTGTGATTCTAACGGATAATGCCTTATCGATTGAGAAAAGTACGGCAGGATTGGCTTGTATGTCAGACAGACGAATGCGATAGTCTGCATGCTGTCCGTCATAGTAGAATTCGAGCAACCTTACCGCATCCGCAGTAAAATTATCGATTGGAAGCATTCCATGAAATATCTGAAATCCGAATCACCTGTTTTTATTGCACTCATCATGCTAGTGGCAGGCTTTGCGCTGGAACATGTCGCCGTGGCGCATGGTGGCATGCTGTTGTGGGGATTGCTGCTTGCGATACTCGCAGCCGTTATTGGTGTTGCCTTTCGTATCGCCCATCACGCTGAAGTGCTGGCAATACGCTTCGGTGAGCCTTACGGCACACTGATCCTGACGCTGGCTGCGGTATCCGTGGAGGTGGTGATACTGGTTGTGCTCTTGCAGGGTGCACCGAGTCCGACGTTGGCGCGCGATACAGTATTTTCGGCTGTGATGTTCGACATTAACGGCATACTGGGGCTTGCCGCGATCGTGGGCGGTTTGAAACACGGCAGCGCCAAATACAATGTGGATTCGGCCAATTCATTCATCGCTATGTTGCTGGTTGCAATCGGCATCGGCATGTTCATTCCAGACTTCATCCCCGAGGCGAAATGGCAATTCTATTCCGTGTTTTCGGTGTGCATGATGGTCGTAATGTATGTCGCCTTTTTGCGTCTGCAAACCGTTGAGCATCGTAAGTTTTTCGAGTATTCCAGCAAGATCGAAGAAGAGGCGCACGACATGATGAATAGCCCGAACAGTCTGCATGTCGGGCTGATGATAGGTTCGGTCGTGCTGGTCGGTTTGTTGTCCGAAGTGTTGTCCACATTGCTCGACGCGGGTCTTTCTGGAAGTGACCTGCCCAAGGCGATTCCAGCGGTGATGGTGGCCTTGATTTCCGCAGCCCCAGAGATACTCACCGCCCTGGGAGCGGCACAGGACAATCGGATGCAGACCACGGTCAATATTGCGCTGGGCGCATCGCTCGCTACGGTGTTGCTCACCTTGCCGGTCATTGAAAGCATTGCGCTGTTTAGTGGCGAGCGTATCGTCATGGCGCTGACACCGGTTCAGGGCGGCATGTTGCTGCTGACCTTTTTAACCGTGATGAACAATCTGCACGACGGGGAAACCAATGCTATTGAAGGTATCAGCCACTTTGCACTCTTTGGCGCATTCATTGCGCTGGTGATGGCTGGGGTGATGTAGCTAGCTGTCAGTGTGTTCAGTTTGAGAATTCTGGGGGGAGTTGCTGCACGTTGAGTTGCTCACCCCACAGGGTTGACATGATTTTAGTCAGCTGTGATGCATTGCCGCTGGTAAAAAATTCAACCTGTCCTGAATTTTTCGAAGAAACCTGTCCTGAGCCTGCCGAAGGCGACTGTCCTGAGTTTGTCGAAGGAGGCAGTTCGGTTAAAAGGCGTCGGTGCAAATGGCGTGCGACCGCCTCTCCCGTGTCGATCAGTGTGATCGCATCGCCAGCGATTTCACGTATGAGCGGTGCGATAAAGGGATAGTGTGTGCAGCCCAGAATCAGCGTATCCGCCCCTTGTGACAGCAACGGTGTCGTGTAACGTTCAATCAGATCACGCGTCCTGTCCCCATCCAACTCGCCTTTTTCCACCTGCTCAACCAACCCTGGGCAGCCTTGAGTAATAATTTTCACATTACCGGCGTAGCGATCCAGCAAAGCGGCGAAGCGTGCACTTTCCAGTGTGCCTACCGTTGCCAGCACGCCGACTACGCCGCATTTTGTCGCGGAAACGGCGGGTTTGACGGCAGGTTCCATGCCAACAATGGGAAGATAAAACCGGCTGCGAAGACTTGCTGCGGCGGCAGCGGTGGCGGTGTTGCAGGCGATGACGACGGCATCAGCGCCTTGGAAAATCAAAAACTGCGTGAGGGCGGCAGCGCGTTGCTCAATGTAATGCGCCGATTTGTCGCCATAGGGTACGTGAGCCGAATCGGCGACATAGATCAGGCGTGCATCCGGTAGGGTTCGGCGGATGTGGTGCAGCACCGACAAACCGCCTACGCCGGAATCAAATACGCCTATGGTTCTGACTGTATTCAATGCGGCTCCATGATTGAACACGACACACGCCATTTGACGGGGTGTATACGTTGCAGTTCGTTAAAGCGCCATACCCTGATCGCGCAGATACTCTTCGTAGGTGCCGTGATAGTCGGTGATCCCCTTGGCAGAAATTTCGATGATGCGGGTGGCCAGTGACGAGACGAATTCGCGGTCATGGCTGACGAAAATCACGGTGCCCTTGTATTCGAGTAGTGCCGTGTTGAGCGACTCGATGGATTCCATGTCCATGTGGTTGGTCGGTTCATCCATCAGCAGCACATTGTTTTTTTGCAGCATCAGCTTGCCGAACAGCATGCGACCCTTTTCGCCACCGGATAGTACGCCAACCTGTTTTAGCGCATCATCGCCTGAAAACAATAGACGGCCCAGCGTCGCGCGCACGGTCTGATCGTCGTCACCCGGGCCTCGCCAGTAGGTCATCCAGTCGGTCATGCTCCTGTCCTGTGCAAATTCGGCGGTGCTGTCCTGTGCGTAGTAACCGATCTTGGCCTTGTCTGTCCACTTGATGTCACCGTAATCCGCCTGCAAATCGCCGACCAGACAGCGCAACAGCGTAGTCTTGCCGATGCCGTTCGGGCCGATGATGGCGACCTTGTCTCCTGCATCAATACGGAAATGTACATTCTTGAACAATGGCTTGTCGAAACTTTTGGCCAGATTCTCTACTTCTACGGCAGTGCGATGCAGCTTTTCGCGCTCGTCGAATTCGAAGCGAATGAACGGATACTGGCGGCTGGAGGGTTTGATGTCCTCGATTTTGATCTTGTCAATCTGGCGCGCGCGTGAGGTGGCCTGTTTCGCCTTGGAAGCGTTGGCCGAGAAGCGTGCGACAAAGGCCTTGAGTTCTGCGACCTTCTCTTTCGCCTTGACGTTGTCTGCTGATTGCTGCTCGCGCGCTTGGGCGGATGCCATCATGTAGTCGTCATAATTACCGGGATAGGTGGTGATTTTGCCGTAGTCCAGATCGGACATATGGGTGCACACGCTGTTCAGGAAGTGGCGATCGTGGGAGATGATGACCATCGTGCAGGTGCGCGCATTCAGAATGTTTTCCAGCCAGCGAATGGTATTGATGTCCAGGTTGTTGGTCGGTTCGTCCAGCAGCAAAATGTCCGGGTCGGAGAACAGGGCCTGCGCCAGCAACACGCGCAGCTTGAAGCCGGGCGCGACCGCACTCATCGGACCCTGATGCAGTTCGATGGCAATACCCAGACCCAGCAGCAATTCGCCGGCACGCGCTTCTGCCGTATAGCCATCGAATTCGGCGAACACGGCTTCCAGATCGGCGGCGCGCATGTAGTCTTCTTCGGAAGCATCCGGGTTTGCGTAAATCGCATCGCGCTCCGACATCACCGCCCACATTTCGTCATGTCCCATCAGCACGACGTCCAGTACGCGATTGTCTTCATAGGCAAACTGATCCTGGCGCAATTTGCCCAGACGCTCGCTCTTGTCAAGCATGACTTCGCCCGAAGTCTGTACCAGATCACGTCCCAGAATTTTCATAAAGGTAGATTTGCCGCAGCCGTTCGCGCCGATCAGGCCGTAGCGGTTGCCGTCTCCGAATTTGACGGAGACATTCTCGAACAGGGGTTTGGCCCCGAATTGCATGGTGATATTTGCGGTGGAAAGCATGAAAAACTCGATCTTGAAAATTTCTAATCCGCGATTTTAACACTGTGCGCAGCATGTGCTGCGACTTAAATACGCAAAATGATTGATTAAAATCAACATGGCTCGTGTTTCCCGGAAATTGTCAGAGGGGATAGGCTAGAATGTGAGAAGTTTGTTACGGATTTATATCATGGTTCCTCATCTGACTACTGCACTCAACGGCCCGTTGCTTGATCTGGAGCGGCGCTTTCTATCTGCCATGCCGAACATCGAACACTGGTTTCGCCAGCAATGGATGGAACATGCCGTGCCATTTTATGCCTCCGTTGACCTGCGCAACTGCGGTTTCAAGCTGGCGCCGGTGGATACCAATCTGTTTCCCGGTGGCTTTAATAATCTCAACCCGGATTTTTTGCCGCTGTGTGTGCAGGCAATGCAGGGGGCGGTAGAAAAGATTTGTCCGGAGGCGCGCGGGGTGCTGTTGATTCCGGAGAATCACACGCGCAATCTGTTCTATCTGCAAAACGTGGCGCAAATCGTCACCATTTTGAAGCAGGCAGGTATGCTGGTGCGGGTGGGCAGCCTGCTGCCAGATTTGACAGCGCCACTGGAAATCAATCTGCCTAATGGCAGCGAGTTGAAGCTGGAGCCGCTGGTCAGGCGCGGCAACCGTCTGGGTCTTGAGGACTTTGATCCCTGTGTGGTGCTGCTCAATAACGATCTGTCAGGCGGCGTGCCGGATATTCTTAAAAATCTTGAACAGGCGGTTTTTCCGCCTTTGTCAGCTGGCTGGTACGCCCGTCGAAAATCCCAGCATTTCGCGGCTTATGATCGGGTGGCGGGTGACTTTTCCGAGTTGCTGGGGATCGATCCCTGGCTCATCAATCCCTATTTTGCGACCTGTAACCAGATCAACTTCCAGGAACGTGTCGGTGAGGAGTGCCTGGCTGCAAAGGTGGATGAAGTGTTGCAAAAGATGCGTGTGAAATATGCCGAATATGGCGTGAAGCACGATCCTTTCGTTATCGCTGGCATGTGTGGGATGATCAGATCGGTACTGGCGGCATCGAGTTGGTTCAACAGAGTGGTGGCCTTGTCTTGATCGCTGGCACCGTACATTGACATCTCGAAAAGGCGGATAAAGGTACGCACGTTGCCTTTGGGGTCGAACTTGGGGAGGTTCATTGGTTTGAACCGTCCCCCTCCAGAGTTGTCGACATTGGCGCGGCGTGGAGTCGCGGGCTCGTTTGTGGTCGGGCGCGCGAAGAAGTTGGTGCGAGAGGCGCTGCGCGGGGCCTCTGCACGTTGAGTGGGCGGGGTTTCCTCCGGGGTGGGTTGAGCTACAAACACCCGGGGGATGGAGCGTCGGCCTCCAGTTGATGAAGCACTGTCCCCGTCGTATTCCGAGGAATTAGGGTGTCGGAGGGTGGTGCTTCCACTGGTGGTGAAGAGTTGTTCCAGCGAAGGGCCCGAGCTGCTGGAACCACAGTGGCAGCGATTCTCTCTCATTTCTTCTATGACGTCGGACAAGTTTACACGGGCTTGATCTTGGGCTTCTCTTAAGTCTTCAATCTCGGCCCGGGCAGCTTCCAAAGCGTCTGAGAGATGGTCGGTATGGTCCACCAAGGCATTATGACGCTCCTTGAGGGAATGGAAGGCTTCCTTAGCAGCGCTCAGCTCTTGCTCATAAGCTTGCTCTACCGCGCTCAGTTGGGCGGTGGCACGGGAAAGATCAAGGCGGAGGGCGGCTTCGGAATCATTGGCGGTTTGTCGTACCACTTGGATCTCGCGTCCTTGGCGGTTCAAGGAGACAGAAAGGTCGTCCACTAATTGGCGTAACTCGGCGAGATCTTCAGCGGAAGGACTAGAGGCAGAAGGCGGCGCAGACGGACCAGGGGAAGGCAGATCAGCCAAGAACTGCGAGAGCTGGTCGTCGAGTTGATTTCCTAGACGCTGTAATTCCTCCTCGACTCGTGAGGCGGAATCGGCTTCCACTTCACTGATGCGAGTAGCGAGTTGGTCCAAGACGCTAGCAGCCTGGTTGGCCACTAGGATTTCGTCGTGGAGTTGTTGGACAGAGGCGTGTAGGTCATGAACCTCATCCGCGGCGTTGCTCTGGGACCGGCGGATTGCGTCAACTTCGGCTGTGATGCGGGCGTGGACGTCTTCGAAGCGGTTCTCGATACTGGACATCTGGTCAGGGTAAAGTTCCGTCGCTGCTCGCAAGGACAGGATGTCAGATTGGACTCGCTCTAAAGCGGTCTCGGCGGCGGAGCAGTGGCGGGTCACATCCCGGAACCAGACAAAGTCATACCCACGAGAATCAAACGCAGAGCTGAGGATCTCGGGGAGCATGGTATTGAGTTGGCCTTCCAGATAATCGAGGCGGGAGTGAGCTTGAAGGCTCAGATCTTGGTTTCGAAGGACCACTGTACGGACGTCGGAGAAGGCGGTCTCCAATTGGCTCGCAAGACAGATTTGAGACTCGCGCACTTCACCGGCGTAACGAACCAGGCTGTTGATTTCGACGTGGTGGGCGGCCTGGGTGCTCACCACGTGGCGGATAGCGGGATGCACGAACTGGGCCAAGAAGTCGTGCACACGATGCAGGTTTCTCATTCGTTCCAAAGAACCCGCGTCTTGGGAGAGAAAGGTGGTGAACGCCTCCCAAAGAACCTCTAGGTTAGGTTGGTTGGCAAACACAGGCAGTGAAGTGTGGGCCAGGTCAGATTGGGGAACTCGGCCTTGCAGAAGCGAGAGGGCGGTCTCCAACACGGCGGGGCCCGAGAGCGAAGGACGCTCCAATTGGATTACGGGTAGGTCCTCGCGCCGGATTACTCAAAGCTCTGTATCCCCGGGCGTTGGGCCGGCGGGGGTTTGGAACCGTAGGCGCTGGTCTCTCTCGGGGTCGCTTGTTTCCATGGGCACATTGGCGTGGCAAATACGGAAGCCGGTTATCCCAAAAGCGACTCGGCGAGGAGCAGACGAAGGGCAAAGGCGAGGCAAGGCGAGGTGAGGACTGGACGAGGACAGGACGAGGCGGGTACGGTGGGCTGTGCCCCTGTAAGGAGCACCATATGTGAAGCTTTGGGCGTTGGCTCCACAGAAAACAGAGTAAGAAGAGGATAGGGCACAGGAGATTGCACCGTATTTGCTGTACTAATCTATGTGACAATAGGTTAGACAGTGCCTTAAATATAATGAAGGGTTAAGATTAAGAGTATTTACTTTATTTGCCTTCAAGGGCTAGCTTCGTCAGTATCCCTTACTACTGAGGGTACAGACTTGGCGTTAATAAATGTAAAGGGACTCCCTGCTTCACGGCAGGGGAGGGGTTATATATTGCTCTTTGTTGGCGGGTCTTCCCGGCGCTTGCAGCCGCTGGCAACCTTCACAAAGGTTCCAGCGCACTCTAGGGCGGCTTGACGTCAAGAGGTTCGATATTCCTTCTGCCATGCTATAGGCGATGTGTGGAATAATCAATCAGTGCTGAGTCGCGTGCCCCCTGGGGTGGATCAACCCCGCAGAGGGCGTGCGAGACGGGTCGCAACCCGGCTCGCCCGGTTTGACTTCGCCCGTCAACACCGGTTGCACGCACCTAACTCTGATAAAACGTTATGTAATAACCTTCGGTTAATCATCCCGGGGTATGTGGGAGGCTTCTACTGGCCTTGTAACCTTGTAGCGGGCTCCGGGAATTTCCCCGATCTTATTTACCCGGATTGTTCCGCCGGTCTGCCGCTCTTTTTGTAGCGGGTATTTCGCCGAGAGGGTTTTGAGAGTGCGGTTTGATGCCGCTAGGGGCCTCAAACTTCGGGTGCTTGCTCTGAGCGCTCCCTTGTCTCTTCGTGCAAGCTGGCCGGCCGGATTCCATTCTTGCGCTCCGGCGGTGGACGCATCAATAGCACTTTCTTCCAGTGCAATATATTTTCAGCCATGTCTGGCCGCATCTGATTGGTGCATTCAAATTGGCTGGTCAACCAAGTGCATGCAGGATTCCTGACAGAACCCCTAGTAAACCTTAGGACAAAAAGTCTATGAGAATAGTCTCTAACAC
>CAWASY010000080.1:0-3246 GCA_963784505.1 uncultured beta proteobacterium
CACACGCCTTGAGTTTGCCGCTCAGGTTGCACAGCGGATGCGCAATGCCATCGAAAATCTGGTGCTGTCACTACCCGATCACCCGCCCATCAAGATGACTGTAAGCATCGGTCTGACCGAAAAATCTGCCGCCATTGCGGCGCTAGATGAGTTTGTCAAGCACGCCGATGTCAATCTGTACGCAGCAAAAAAGGCCGGCCGTAACCGTATCGTTACCGACTAACACACCCGGGTACACACTGTCATCATTTTGTCACACAACTAAACTATGGTGTCGCTCTCAAGTGTGACGATAGTGACCAGCATGCCCTCCATCCCGCATCTCCTTTCAGACAGCAAACCATTTCGCAATCTCAACGTGGAGTTTCTCGATACTTTTGACCGATCCCGTGGTCAAGTGATGACCCCTCTGCAGGAAATTATCTCCGAGCGCAAACTGAGTGCCCTGTTTCAACCCATACTGGATTTGCAAAGCGGCGAATTTTTTGGCTTCGAAGGGCTGATTCGTGGCCCGGCCGACAGCGCCTTGCATGCACCTATTAAACTGTTTGCCGCCGCCGCACAGCAAGATTTGTCACTGGAAGTGGAAATGCTGGCCAGACAAATCGTGCTGGAGACCTTTTCACAACAGAATTTACCCGGCAGCCTGTTCCTCAACATCAGCCCGGAAACACTGACTCACCCTAGCTTCAAAAACGGTCAGACACTTGAATTCATGCATTCATTGGGAATTGACCCGACACGCGTGGTCATGGAAATCACCGAAAACCAGCCTTTTTTTGATTTCGAAGCGATGCGTAGCGCCTTGATGCACTATCGCGCCATGGGATTCAAGACGGCCATTGATGATCTGGGCGAAGGCTTTTCCAGTCTGCGTCTATGGTCAGAGATGCGCCCGGAATATATCAAGATCGACATGCACTTCGTGCAGGGTGTGGATCACGACCCGATCAAACTGCAATTCTTAAAATCCATCCAGCAAATCGCAGATAGTTGCGGCACCAAAGTCATAGCCGAAGGCATTGAAACAGAAGGAGAATTGCGGGTCGTCAAGGATATCGGCATCGCACTGGGCCAGGGCTACTTCATCGCGCGCCCCAGTCACACCCCGCCCCTGCTGGCCTCCAGCGAAACTGGCAGCATCATTAGTTCCAACAAAATCGCAATCTTCCCACGGCGCGATTCGACCAATCGCTCCCAGCTTACCGCACAGAAATTGCTCCGATATGTGGAACCTGCGCAACTTGAAACAAGCAATGATCTGATCTTCGGACGATTTTCAGACAACCCCACCCTGCATAGCATTCCAGTGGTAAAAAATGGTCTGCCGGTCGGATTGATTAACCGTTACCAGTTCTTCGACTGCTTCACCAAACCTTTTCAGCGCGAACTGCTCGGCAAAAAGCCCTGCAAACAGTCCATACTATCATCACCGCTACTGGTGGAAATGAGCATGCCCATTGAGGAACTTAGCCATTTTCTGGCCGAATCCGACAACCGCTATTTTGCCGACGGCTTCATCATTACAGAAAACGAGCGCTACATCGGCATCGCATCAGGACAGGATCTGCTGCGTGAACTGACCCGCATGCAAATCGAATCGGCTCGCTACGCCAATCCGCTCACACTACTGCCCGGCAATGTACCGATCAACGAACACATCGAACGGCTGTTGCTGGCTAGAACCCCCTTCATTGCCTGCTACTGCGATCTGGATCACTTCAAACCTTTCAATGACTGCTACAGCTATCGCAAGGGCGACGAGATGATACAGCTCACAGGCCGGATTCTGGGCTGGGCATGCGACCAAAACCAGGATTTCATCGGCCACATCGGCGGAGATGACTTCATCCTGCTGATGCAAAGCCGGGACTGGAAATCGCGCTGTGAGCAGGCGCTGCGTTCATTCGAACAGGCGGCCTCGCTGCTGTTCAAGGAACATGATCTGGCAGCTGGAGGCTACTCAAGCGAAGATCGCAATGGCACGTTGAAATTTCACCCCCTGACCAGCCTGTCGGTAGGCGCACTGGAAGTATTGCCCGGTCAGTTTAACTCACACCACGAAGTTTCCGCTGCGATGAGCACAGCCAAAAAAATGGCCAAGAAGATTGCGGGCAACAGCCTGTTCATTGAGCAACGCAAAGCATCCGTACAAGCATGATTATGACGCTGTTCATCGGCAGCCTGCGTGCGCTACGCGTCGCCATCCATCTGGCCTATGGATTCGCAATTGCATTTTTTTTCCCTCACTTCAGCCAGACCAGACGCGATCGCCTGCAACAACGCTGGTCTGCCGATCTGCTGGCCATCTTCAATGTTGAACTGTCCGCTGAATCCCATACCGCGTTGCAGTCGCTGCAAACCGGCATTATCGTCACCAACCACATTTCGTGGCTGGATGTTTTCGTGCTCAGCGCCATCATGCCCATGCGCTTTGTCGCCAAATCCGATGTCAGGGACTGGCCGATGATAGGCTGGTTGTGCAGCAGCGTGCGCACGCTCTACATTGAGCGCGGCAAGGCGCGCGATGCGGCACGCATCAACCGGCAGATCGTCGAATTATTGCAAGGTGGCGACTGCCTGACCGTATTTCCCGAGGGCACCACAACGGATGGCACTCAGCTTGCCGAGTTCCACGCTTCCTTAATGCAACCGGCCATTGATGCCGGTGCGCAAATTCACCCACTGGCGTTGCGTTACCATGACCAGAACGGCGTACACAGCACGGCACCGGCCTATATCGACGAGATTACGTTTTTCCAATCTTTCAGATCAATCCTTGCCTGCCGGAAACTGCACGTACAACTCGTCGCCACACCGTCGATTGATACGTCAAAAATCAATCGACGCACGCTGGCACAGTGTGCCCGTCAACAAATCAGCCAAGCGCTTGAAACGCTGCATGCTGCTCCCCCTGCGCCTGCCAGAAACACTGCTCATCAGGGCTTCCAGCCGATCTTCAGCATGTTGCTCACACTCCTGCCCAAACAGCAAGTCGCTGGCAAATCTGACTAAACGGTTTCATTTATAGTTCATAATTTCTTAACTGGGCTGCAACATGCCAGACCTATGCTGTTCGCATAAACTCGACAGGAGAACGAACATGCTGGATCTGATACAGCCACCCATAGCGACCCGTGCACGCAGCTTCACCTCACCGCGAAAACCATATCGTTGCAGTTAGCCATAATCAAAACGCTACGTATACGTTAAGCAGATGCGTACAAATGAGTCGAAGACAGGACA
>CAWASY010000081.1:0-18670 GCA_963784505.1 uncultured beta proteobacterium
ATGTAACTCGTTCAGTTCCTGCTACCCAACAGACGTTGCTCGCGATAGTCGCGCACATCCTGCAAATACAAATCACCGAACGCCATGCAGATCACACCCGCTAGGCTTGCACGCGACACGAAATCAGCCATTAGCGCAGCGTATTGCTCGTCGCTACAAGGATAGGGAATTTCAATCAGGTATAGCGGCAAACCCACCGCCTGCGCCTGCTCGCGCAACAGCTCAATGCGCACCGCATGCATTGCGACGCGATCGAATACCGAGTTTACCGTGGTAAACAAACCCGTCACTTCATATTCATCACCCTCGCGCAAAACCTGCAACGCCCAAGCGCTATCCTTGCCGCTGCTCCAACTCAACCAGGTAGTCTTACGCATCCTTCATCCTCTGAATTTGACTGACAACTCAAAAGCCAATCCAACACGCCCAGCCCCACACGACGCCCACTGGCAAAGCAGGCAGTAAGCAAATAACCACCGGTAGGCGCTTCCCAGTCTAGCATTTCACCCGCACAAAACAGGCCAGGATACGAATTCACCATCAAATTCTGATCGAGTTCCTCAAAGCGTACACCGCCAGCACTGCTAATCGCCTCATCCAGCGGCCGTACAACATTCAACGGCAACGGCAGCGACTTAATGGCTTTTGCCAGCAATTCCGGCTGATCAAACACATCGCGTGGCAGACATTCACGCAACAGAGCACGCTTCACGCCGGTGATGTTTGCCCGACTCTGCAAATGGCTGGACATCGAACGCGAACCACGCGGATGATCAACTTCGGCGATAACCCGGCTCAAGGTCTTGCCGGGCACCAGATCGATGTAAATCACGACACTGCCCCGCGCCTCGATTTCGTCCCTGAGCGGTGCCGACAGCGCATAAATCAATCCACCTTCCACGCCACCCGCCGTCACCATCAAATCGCCCTGCCGGGAATGCAGCGTCCCGGCCGCATCGGTAAAACTCACGGTCACCGCCTTTAACGGATGGCCGGCGAATTTCTCGGCAAAATGCGGACTCCAGTTCACGTCGAAACCGCAATTGGCAGGGCGCAGCGGGGCGATGGCAATGCCACGTTCTGCAAGGACAGAAACCCACGCGCCGTCCGAACCCAGCTTGCGCCAGCTACCGCCGCCGAGCGCCAACACCACCGCATCGGCAGCTACCGTCACGACACCGATTTGCGTATCGAAACACAGCGCACCCCCCGACCAACCCTGCCAGCGATGACGCATATGAAACTTCACGCCCGCCTCGCGCAAGCGGTGCAACCAGGCTCGCAATAAGGGAGCCGCCTTCATTTCTGTCGGAAATACACGTCCGGAACTGCCAACGAAGGTGGAAACACCCAAGCCTTGCACCCATTCTTGCAAGGCATCCGCCCCGAACGCATCGAGCATGGGCGTAATCTGTTCGCGGCGCTGACCGTAGCGCGCCACAAACTGATCATAAGGTTCGGCATGGGTGAGATTCAGGCCACCCTTGCCGGCCATCAGAAACTTGCGCCCGACGCTGGGCATCGCGTCATACAGGTCGACCTGTACGCCTGCCTGAACCAGCACTTCAGCAGCCATCAACCCTGTCGGACCACCCCCGACTATCGCCACTTTACGCATAATTATTTTCCTGCGAAATCAAAAAGATCAGCGAATCCATCGGCTCTGAGTCATTGACTATAATGCATTCATCATGTGCCGACATTGTCCAGAGGCCTTGCCGGTCCAGCCCTTAAAGGCGCGGTTAAAAAATTTACATCCTGATATTCGTAGGGTTTCGGGTCTTTGAGTACCGTTTCCTTCCGGCATTGATTCGCCATGCTCAGGCATGAGCCAATTCGTATTTTACCTGTCGAAACATGTGCTGGTTCATGTACTTGGACGGGTTCAGCACGAACACTGGTTTGACGTGATTCTGCCGAGTCGATAACGGCTTAGTCAAGCAGCGTAATGGTTGATACTCCTGTCAACTTGTCGACATCAAGCAGCAACTCGCAGTATTCCTGCAACGGACTGATCGGTGTCGGGTCGTCTGCGCAACTACAGCCCGCGATCACGCTCTGAAAAAATAACCCGGCCTTGATGTGTATGACTTGTGCGGTCTCGCTCTGGCGTATGACCATCACGGTCACTTCGCTGTCAGCTACATGGTTACCGTAGGCCAGCGCCCGTTGCAATGGCAAATCTCCCGCATGGCACGCCACCTCACGCTGGAAAACCTCAACGAATTCCGCTGTGTTCCATGCCGCGACAGTTGCCTCAAGCCTTATCTGTGTCATACCCGGCCAATTCCCGCAATATCGCTTGCAACAGCATCCAACAGTGCGCTACCGATGTGATCTCCACCCGTTCGCCGGGCGCATGGGCACTGCGTATGTCAGGCCCGAAGGAAATCATCTCCAGATGCGGATGACTCGCAGCAAGCAGACCGCATTCTAGGCCCGCGTGGATGACCTGTAAACTGGCAGGCGCGCCGAACTGTTCGGTATAGACCCGCTGACACAAATTCAGCAGACTGCAATCCCGATTTGGCTCCCAACCCGGATATGCGCCGCCCTTTGCGGCAGTCAGCCCATAGGCTGCCGCCTGCGAAATCAGCTTGTTGGCCAGTTCATCCGCCCGCGCATCCTGCAATGAGCGTACCTTAAAGGTCGCGCGAAAAGCGCCATCTTCGAGACGAGCCACACCCAGATTGCTCGATGTATCGGTCACGCCCGGGAAATCGCAACTGGTGCGAGCCACGCCGTTCGCCGCCACATCCAGAAAAGCCAGCAACCGGTCGCGCTCTGCATTTGCAACGGCTTTTGCCAACGGCAACTGATCCAGACGACAGTTAAACGACACCGTGTCATCCACCCCCTTATAGCGTTCTCGCCATGATTCATGCCGATGTGCAACCCATTCATCTAGATGCGCCGCATCGGTATCGCCCGGCACGGCAAATACCGCCACCGCCTCGCGGGGAATCGCATTGCGCGCCGTACCGCCTTGCAGCGAAATCAGACGCAGATCGGCCTGACTGGCAAAATCGCGCAGCGCCTCGGCCATCAGCCTGATTGCATTACCCCGCCCCAGATGAATATCGATACCCGAGTGTCCGCCACATAGTCCTGAAACCTCGAATTGTACCGTCACATAACCCGCTGGAAGCGCTTGTTGCGAGCATTCGCCCTGCACCTCTACATCCACACCCCCTGCACAACCCAGATAAAAATGTCCCCACTCCTCGGTATCCAGATTGATCAATGTGCTGCCTGTTAACGTACCGGCTGCCAAACCCCGCGCCCCGTCCATACCGGACTCCTCGTTAACGGTGAGCAGCACTTCGATCGCAGGATGAATCAAGTCAGGCGCTTCGAGGGCGGCCAGCGCCAGCGCAACACCGATGCCGTTGTCCGCACCCAGCGTGGTATTCGGCGCAACCATCCAGCCATCCCGGACTACCGTCTGGATAGGATCGCGCCCGAAATCATGCACCGTGCCCGAATTGGCCTGACACACCATGTCCAGATGCCCTTGCAGGATCACACCCGGTGCCGATTCACAACCTGCGCTAGCCGGTTTTCTCAGGATCAAATTCCCCACCGCATCGACAGCGGATTCGATACCGCACGAATTTGCCCATTGAATCAGATGGTGTATGAGCGCTTCCTCATGATAAGAGGCACGCGGTATTTCGCACAGCGTGGCGAAATGTGACCAGACAAGTTTGGGCTCAAGTGTTTGCGGGGTAGTCATCAGCGTGATTGCGGTAAAAATATGAAGATACGGATTTTATGATATCAGCGCTACTATTTTCGAGGAAAATCCATTTCCCCGCCTGCGCACAGCCAGTCTGCCACCGAAAAATCACCTCATATTGACACGCCGCCAGCCCAGGTGTTACCTTGGTGACACCCACCTAGAGGAGCGCTGACATGGCTACGACTACCACACTCAAATTACCGGAAGAACTCAAGGCGCGCATCGCGCCGCTTGCCCGTTCCTCGGCTAAAACGCCCCATGCATGGATGATTGAAGCACTGGAAACACAGGCAAGGCAGAGCGAAATGTGCTTGTCATTCATCGAGGATGCAAAGGATTCAGCCAACGACATCGACACGGGCGGTGCACTTTATGCGATGGCGGACGTGCACAAATACATACTTAATAAGGCAGCGGGAAAATCCGCAAAACTGCCCAAGACAAAATAAACGCCATGACACAGGTCAATTTCAGCCATAGGGCACTGAAGGATCTGGAGCGGATATTCGACTTCCTGATACAGGTAGCGCCTGACATCGCCACTCAAACCGCCGAAGAAATAGTGGATGCAACCAGCATATTGCAACGCCACCCTCTGATCGGTCGGCCAGTCGGAGACTTTCGGGAACTGGTCATTTCAAAGGGCCGTACCGGTTATGTCGCACTGTACCGCTACTTACCCGAAAAAGACCGGGTAGACATTCTCATCCTCCGCCATCAGCGAGAAAGCGGACTGGCAGAATAGCAAACAACGCTCTGTCCCCTGTCCACCGCCGAAACCCCATTGATTCCTGCATCTACGCAGATTTATCCTGCTTTGCTGCTGGCGCAGGCTGGCGCGTAACGAAAGGCGTGCCGGTCTGCTCGGCCAATAGTCTTGCCTTTTCAGCCGCGCGCAGCAAGGCTTGCGGGACTTTTTGCAGGTCTGGGTCTTTCAAGTGTGAAACGGCTACAGATTTCATTTGTTCTGTCCCTCATTTACCAAAGTGGCTGGCGAATCGGAATTATCATATAGCTGCCAGCTATTCACCAGCAGCTTATAACACTCTAAATTATTGATGCCATGTGCAAAACGCCTCCGGATCACTTCTTCCGGCACATTATGCCCGCCCTGCTCCACACGGGTAGCCACACGCTCCAGCGCGATTTCAATGCCTGGCAGAGACAGGAAAATCAATTTCACCAAATATCCGGAAGCACGCCACGCCGGAATCATCTGCGCATAGGTCAAACCGGAAAGCGTCGTCTCGAATGAAAAGCTCTCGCCGCGTTTGGTATAATCCGCAATCGTTTCCAGCATCAACCGCCCCGCCTTGAATGCTACCAGCTCGGGCGCAAAAGGAGACAAACCCGCAGCGATCAAATCGGCATTCACAAAATTGGGCAAATCCGCATCCGTCGGCAAAAACTCGCGGGCGAAGGTTGTTTTCCCCGCCCCATTCGGCCCGGCGATGATGACGATGCGTTTGTTGTGTGCCGTAGTGTTCATGCTTTTCATCTAACGCAAACTTATTGCGAAGCTGACCCCGTTAATTTGCTTTTCCAGCCCTACTCAAAAGCAAATCGACTCCGGTACCTTTGGTTCTTTCCGCCGCACTTCAAAATCAATTCAATTCCGACACCTATGAAATCTTATTCTTACCGATTGATCGGCTTATACCGCATGTACTTCAGGGTACCGGAGTCGACTTTTTTCCAACCCCACACAATAACAATTCGACTCCGGTACCTTTAGTTTGTAGGCAGAAATCATCTACGGCAACTTGACGATTGATTCAACGGTAAGACCGCTGAAGTACGAAATATCCCAATTGGCGGCGGGTGGTTGCGCCTTCGTAAGCGAGAGAATTGATGGGAGGCCAACATGGTTCTGCGCGCACACCCATTCCTTCCCCGCGACCGAAAGGCCATCGTACCAGTCGGGAGAAAAGTGACAATTCTCACTTGTCTGCAACAGGATTGTCCCCAACACCGCTGGAAGATAAGCGGGTAGCAACGCCAGCAATGCAGACATGTACGCAGAGCAGGAAACGTCGCTATCTGCAAGCCAGCAGAAACTAACGTAGGATCGTCCCTCCGCAGCGATCGAAGACACAGTGATTGCATCTGGCGTCTTCTTACTAATTCCTAAAGTCTGAATCACCTTCCCGTTTACATCCATCTCGGGGAAGAACCCACCGGCACATTGGATGGGGAAAATCCCATTGAGTTTAAACACCACGGCTTTAACCGTTCTCCAGTCACCGGATTCAAGTACGGCATCGTAACGTTGTTTATGGCGCTCTGAATCGCGCAAACCCAGATCAACACCGAAGTTCAAAGCGCCTATGAAATCGCTCAATATTTCATCACCGATTGCCTGCATATCACGAAAAGCACTGTGATTAGACGAGTTCAGCTTTGCATAAAACTCCCGCGCTACGACGCGATACGCCAAGAGGAAGCATTGTTGCATGGAACCAACGAAGGACTCATCCTCTAGCGGTGCAAATAGGCGCTTATCGTGGACGCCACAGAAACCTGGAAATGTTGAAGCATCCCTCCACCCGACTAACGACGGAAGCATCCTTCCGCCTGCCCTATCCAGACTTTCTACCGAGAACTTGTAGGAATAAACGTGACCATCTCTCGCAATGGCTCCCAAACTACCTGAACGAGAAACAGTGTGTGCGTTGATGGTTCCGCGAGAACATTCGGAAACCATGGATGAGGGGGCGAGGCACTTTCTCGGTGGAACTAACTTTTTAAGATGAGCGTCTAGACGGCCAGGTGTAAACGAGGGCAACTCCGAGTTGGAACTGCCGTGACATTTCTTGTACTTCTTCCCGCTTCCACAGGGGCAAGGCGCGTTAACCCTGATTTTTGGCTTGCGGCGAGGTATCTCTTTCATTTATGAAGTCAGTCCCTTGCAGGGCTACCGACTAATCGGCTTATACCGAATCCGCTTAGGTTTCGCTCCCTCTTCACCCAGCCGCTTCCTCTTGTCCGCCTCATATTCCTGATAGTTGCCGTCGAAGAACGTCCACTTGGAATCGCCTTCGCAGGCCAGAATATGCGTGGCGATACGGTCGAGGAACCAGCGATCGTGCGAGATGACCGCCACACATCCTGCGAATTCGAGCAGCGCATCTTCCAGCGCGCGCAATGTTTCCACGTCCAGATCGTTGGACGGTTCATCCAGCAGTAATACGTTGCCGCCCGAAATCAGCGTTTGCGCCAGATGCAGGCGTCCGCGCTCACCCCCGGATAACTGACCGACCAGTTTGGCCTGATCGCCGCCCTTGAAGTTGAAGCGGCCGATGTAGGCGCGCGCCGGGGTTTCGTATTTGCCGACGGTCAGGATGTCGTTGCCGCCCGAAATCGCCTCGAACACGGTCTTTTCGCTTTGCAAGGAATCGCGCGCCTGATCGACGTGCGCGATTTTGACGGTTTGACCGATCTTGACGGTGCCCGAATCCGGTGTTTCGCGACCGGTGATCATGCGGAACAGGGTCGATTTACCCGCACCGTTCGGGCCGATGATACCGACGATCGCACCTGCTGGAATCTTGAAGCTCAGATTGTCGATCAGCAGACGATCACCATAGGCCTTGGATACGCCTTCGAACTCGATGACTTCATTACCCAATCGCTCGCCAACCGGAATAAAGATTTCCTGGGTTTCGTTGCGCTTCTGGTGTTCCTGCGAATTGAGTTCCTCGAAGCGTGCGATACGCGCCTTGGACTTTGCCTGACGCCCCTTCGGGTTCTGACGCACCCATTCCAGTTCCTGCTTCATCGCCTTGGCATGCGCATCAAGCTGCTTGTTCTCTGTCTCCAGACGCGCGCCTTTCTGCTCCAGCCAGGAAGAATAATTACCCTTCCACGGAATGCCGTGACCGCGATCGAGTTCCAGTATCCATTCGGCGGCATTATCAAGGAAGTAACGATCGTGGGTGACGGCAACCACGGTACCTGGAAAACGCACCAAAAACTGTTCCAGCCAATCCACCGATTCCGCATCCAGATGGTTGGTCGGTTCATCGAGCAGCAGCATGTCCGGTTTTTCCAGCAGCAACTTACAAAGCGCGACGCGACGCTTCTCACCCCCTGACAGATTCTTGATCGATGCATCCCAATCCGGCAGGCGCAACGCATCCGCAGCGATTTCCATCTGATGCTCCGAATCCGAACCGGCTGCAGCAATAATCGATTCCAGACGCGCCTGCTCGGCGGCAAGCGCATCGAAATCCGCATCTTCCTCGGCATAGGCCGCATATACATCATCGAGTTTTTTCTGCGCCTGCATCACTTCGCCCAGACCTTCTTCGACTTCCTGACGGACGGTATTTTCCGGGTTAAGTTGTGGTTCCTGCGCCAGATAACCGATGCGGATATTGGGCAGATGCTGCACCTCGCCGTCGTATTCCTTGTCCACGCCGGCCATGATGCGCAGCACGGTGGATTTACCGGAACCATTCAAACCCAGCAGGCCGATCTTGGCACCGGGAAAGAAACTGAGTGAAATATCCTTGATAATCTGACGTTTCGGAGGAACGATTTTGCTCACACGGAGCATGGACATTACATATTGAGCCATTATAGTGTTCGCACAAAAAATTGAAGTGCGTAAGCTTAACCGATCCTGCCCGACTTTGGGATACCGTGCATCCCCCCTTTTTTGTCAGCATGGGTGTATGCTGCCAATTCGCAATGCAGCGAACAACGAATATTTGATAATTTGCTGTTTAACTACAGGAGAAGACAAATGAAAATTACTTTGAAAAAATTGCTGGTCGAGCTCAACAAGGATCTGGAATGGGAATATGCGGCTGCCGTCCAGTATGTGCAGCATGCCGCCACCATCAACGGCGCACAGTTCGATTCCATACAAAAGGAGCTGTTGATCCATGCGCAGGAGGAAATGCAGCATGCCGTGATGCTGTCCGAACAGATTGATTATCTGGGCGGCACCCCCACGGTCGATGTCGAAAAACGCGACATTTCAACTGACAGCCTGGAAATGCTCAAACAGGATTTATGGGGTGAAGAAAACGCCATAGCACGCTACAAGGAGCGCATCGGTCAGGCAGAAGCACTGAAGGAATACGGCTTGCGGCGTGTACTGGAAGACATCCTGATTCAGGAAGAAGAACACAAACGCGATATCGCCAACGCACTTGCCAAGTAAACGACTGCGTGCGTCAGATTGCTGGGCGCACCATTCGAATCATCAGGCAGAAATTCACCCCTCCTTCAACAGTTCGTTGAATAATTCTATGGGGACAGGCTTGCCGAACAGATAGCCCTGATAATCCGTGCAACCGCTGTCCAGGATAAGCTGCCTTTGCTGGCTGTTTTCCACCCCTTCGGCAATCACACTCAGATTCAGACTCTTGGCCATCGCAATGATGGTATGAACAATCGCGTTATCACTGCTGTCGGTCACGATATCCCGTACGAAGGATTGGTCTATCTTGATTTGATCCAGCGGCAATCGTTTCAGGTACTGCAAGGATGAATAACCGGTACCAAAATCGTCCATCGAAAAACGAATGCCAACTTTCTTCAACGCATTCATACTGGCTATGGTTCCTTCAACATCATTGAGCAACAGGCTTTCGGTCAGTTCCAGCTTGAGCCTGGTCGGATCAATATCATGCCGTTTCACGGATGACATCACCTGCATCACGAAATCGGGCTGACGAAATTGCTGCGAACTGACATTCACCGCCAGCACCAGATCGCGGGTCAACTCGTTTTTCTGCCATGCACTGAGCTGTGCGCAGCCCGTCTCCAGCACCCATTGTCCGATGGGCACGATCAATCCAGTCTCTTCTGCCAGTGGGATGAATTCCGTGGGGTACACCAGGCCGCGCATAGGATGTTCCCAGCGGATCAGCGCCTCTGCACCCAATGCGCGGCGCGAACTGTCCATCTGGATTTGGTAATACAAATGAAATTGCTGTCCCTCAATGGCACGCTCCAAATCAGCTTCAAGGTTTGCCCGATCGTTGACTGCCTTTTGCATGAATGGATCGAAAAAACGCAGCGTATTGCGCCCATCCTGCTTGGCCTGATACATGGCAATGTCAGCCTGTTTGAGCAACTCTTCCATGGATTGCGGGTTATCACCGAACAACACAACGCCAATGCTGGGTGTGCTGCGGCAGTTATGCAAATCAAGCTGATAAGGCTGAACCAAAGCTGCCATGATTTTATCGCCGACAATTTTTGTCTGTGCTGCTGCGCTCAATGATTGCTCGCTCAACCCTTCGAGCATCACGACGAATTCATCACCGCCCAGCCTCGCTACGGTATCGCTTTTACGCACACAATGTTCAAGACGGCGTGCAACCTGTTGCAGCAGCAAGTCGCCGGTGTTATGACCGAGCGTGTCGTTCAGCGTCCTGAAATTATCCAGATCAAGGAACAGCAACGCACCCTCGGTGGCATTGCGTGCACCAAAAGCCAACGCATGCGCCAATCTGTCCAACAACAGCCGTCGGTTGGGCAATCCCGTCAGTTGATCATAAAATGCCAGATGCCTGACCTCTTCTTCCACTGCCTTATGTGCAGAGATATCGATGTGCGATCCGACATAATGCGTCACGACTCCGCCCGTCGTCTTGACGGCTGAAATAGTCAACAGCTTGGGATAGACCTTACCATTCTTACGTCTGTCCCATATTTCACCCCGCCATTTTCCCGTCTGCTCAATGCTCTGCCACATCGCGCGGTAAAAATCCGCGTTATGGCGATCTGACTTGAGCATGTTGGGCTTGTGTCCCACCACCTCTTCCGATGTATATCCTGTGGTATCGACAAATGCCTGATTAACCCGCAGGATCACGCTATCGGCATCGGTAATCATGGTGCTTTCCTGCGACTCGACGGTGGCTGCGATGCGCAGCTCATCCTCGTTAAACCGCACATCGGTCACATCGCGTGTTTCACCATACAGCCCTGTGATTAAGCTTCTCTCATCCCGTATGGGCACGATGCGCAGATCAATCGAGCGCACCCGTCCATCACGATCCTCTATTTGCGCTACCTCGTGAACCATAACGCCAACGGTAAATACCTGTTTCTCCAGTCGGTAAACGTAATCGGCGTATGCCTCCGAAAAAATATCGTAATCGGTTTTGCCAGGCAAATCAGTCCAGCGCACGGCATGTTCAGAAAGTTCAGCCAGTGCCTGGCTGGCAGCGGTATAGAGATGGTTGCGATCCTTGAAAAAAATACGTTCCTGCGAGTTCTCCAGCATGACCCTGAAGTTCGGCATTACGGCTTGTCCGACAACGGCGAGTGAACTGGCATCGAGCAAATGAAGGTCGAGAATGACGGCGGATTCCTCCTGAACTTTGGTAAATTCCAGCCGGATGCAGCAGATGCGACCATCAGCCTGCCTAAGCCGGATGCTAGCCGTCCCAGATGGCTGACTAATATCGTTTGCAAAAAGCTCGTCAGCGACATCCTGATCCTGATCATGAATCAGACTTTTAAAGGCGATTTTACCGACCGCCAAGTCATGCGGCGCATAACCCAGTAGTGCTTCCATGCTGCCCGTGACGGATAGCACCGTTCCAGGCAACGAAAAACGAATATGGGCATCCAACATCGTGGCAACTCCAATTCAGGCAGAAATATTAACAACCATACCACGCAACAGACGCGGCGAATTTATCAGTAAGCGCCTATGCTACCATGCTTGTTTCGAGCAGATGTAATGCCAGCTAACGATTCGTCCTGCCCTGCGGCACACTATCGAAATTCAGCGCAAAAAAATGGCCACCAAATATCGGTGGCCATTTTTCATTAACAGTTAATTTACTTAATGGGCAGAAGCCATTTCCGCACCCAAGCCGGTTTCAGCACGTATCATCTGTGCATCAAAAGCAGCCCTTTCCTGCTTGCCGCTTTCGCTGCTGTCCGTCACGGAAGCGATATAGGCAACAATCAGAACCGTAGGCAACACCACAAAGGTCGGGAAGTCATACGGAAAAATAGCCGGCCCCATGTCAAGCACCTTGGTCCAGACCGTTGGGCCAATGATCAGCAGACCAATTGAACCGACAACACCGGTATATCCGCCCATCACCGCGCCACGTGTGGTCAGACCACGCCAGAAAATCGACAGCACCAGGATGGGGAAGTTGGTACAGGCTGCAATCGAAAAGGTCAACGCGACGATATACGCAACGTTTTGTTTCTCGAATGCGATACCTAGCAGCACAGCCAGCACACCCAGTCCGATCACACACATTTTCGATACCCATACTTCCTGTTTCTCGCTCGCCTTGCCCTTCATGATTACGCTTGCATAGATGTCATGGGACAGCGCCGATGCGCCTGCCAGCGTCAATCCTGAAACAACGGCCAAAATGGTCGCAAATGCCACAGCAGCGATAAAGCCCAGGAAGAAATCGCCACCCACAGCATGTGAAAGGTAAATCGCAGGCATATTACTGCCGCCTTTCAGACTCATGATGCTCTTGGTGATATCAGCCACATAATCCGGCTGATTGGCCACCATCACAATAGCGCCGAAACCGATGATAAAGGTCAGGATATAGAAGAAGCCGATGAAACAGGTACCATAAAGCACCGATTTACGCGCTGCTTTGGAATCGGTAACGGTAAAGAATCGCATCAGGATATGCGGCAAACCCGCAGTTCCGAACATCAACGTCAATCCCAACGAGATAGACTCGATCGGATTGGCATGCGCGCCGATTTTCACCACGGACTTCATGATTTCCATGTGCTCAGGATGAATTGCAACAGCATCGGAAAACAGTTTTTCGAAACTGAATCCTTCATGCGCCATCACACCAAGCGCCATCATGGTAGCACCTGCCAGCAACAGTCCCGCCTTGATAATCTGCACCCAGGTCGTTGCCTTCATGCCGCCGAAAGTCACGTAAATGATAATCAGCGCACCCACGGCCACGATGGATTCCCGGTAGGAAATCTGCGGCACCAGCGTATGCAGCAGCTGACCAGCACCCACTGCCTGACCGATAAGATACCAGATCACCACGATCAGCGAACTGATGGCCGCCATGGTACGAACAGGACCTTGCTTCAAACGGAAAGACACCACGTCAGCATAAGTATATTTACCAAGGTTACGGAGTCTTTCAGCAACCAAAAACAGGATAATTGGCCAGCCGACCAGCCAGCCCACTGAAAAGATCAAGCCATAAAAACCGTTAAAATAGACCAGCGCCGCAATCCCCAGAAAGGAAGCGGCAGACATGTAGTCACCGGCGATCGCCATACCGTTCTGGAAACCGGTGATACCACGACCTGCCGCATAAAAATCACTTGCGGTTTTTGTTCGGGTTGCGGCCCAATAGGTAATGATCAGCGTAATGGCAACAAAGATCACGAACATCACGATAGCATGCCAATTTACCGGGACTTCAACAGGCACAACAGGCACAGCCGCTGCCACGGTAGAGGCGACAACCTCAGCAGCATGAGACAAATTGACCGATAGCATCAAGACTAGCGCTTGCAAGGCAAGCATTGCATTTTTAAACATTCTCATTTGGACGCCTCTTTGACAATTTCGTTGACGATAGGGTCAAATACGGTATTGGCCTTGTAAACATACACGCCTGTCAACACGCAGGACGCCAGAATCACACCGACACCGATGAGCATACCTTGCGGAATGACGCTGTCAGCAGAGATAGGTTGAGTAAGAATATCTGGGGTAAAGGCGATCATTAGCGTAAAGCCAAAATACATGACACACACCAGCGCAGAGAGCGTCCACGAAAGCGTATCGCGCTGTTTTACCAGTTGAAGATATTTCGGATTGTTTTGTATCTTACTTGCAATCATTTCGGACATCTTTTCCTCCATCGTTTATTTTTTTCTAAACCAATCTGTATGCTGATTTCAGTGCCCGATACAGCGCCCGTTTGCATGTTTGGATAATCGAAATCCCACACCATTAATATGGTTAGATGCTAACTTTCATCAGGCCTAGACGTGAATACTTGCAACGCATGCAGACTACGTGAAGTCGCCCATCAAAGCAATGGATATACGCAATGAGACTACCGGCAACCCGGCTCAACCCATCTTGTTCAGCCAGCGATTCGCCCGCTCCATATCCTGCAATCCATTGAAACCAAAAATATCCTTTTGCCTGGCCTGTGCCCCTGCTATTTGCATCAATTGTGCAGTCGCCAGTGCATCGGCGAGCGCCTCATGCCTGCCCTCAATTTGAATTGAGAATGCGCCTAACCAATCATCCAGCGTCCGATATTTTTTTGCGTTCGAACGATTAAGTGCCGGCATCAGATAGGCCAAATCCAGCCATAGATGTTTGAAACTCAAACCGAGATATTCGCGCATGGCACGTCTGATCATCGTTTCATCAAAGGCCACGTGAAACGCCACCAGGGGTGCGTTTCCCAGATATTCAAGAAAATCCAGCAAGGCATCGGCAGGCGCAACGCCTTCAAGTTGTTCTGATCCAGATATGCCGTGTATCAGAATATTGTCGCGCCGACTGATTTCCTGTTGCTGCAATACCACTGAAAAACTGTCGCCCAGCACAATGCGCCCGTTTACAATCGCCACCGCGCCGATGGAAATGAGCGTATCCGTCAATAAATTCAGACCGGTACTCTCGACATCCACAACCACAAGTCGTGTCTGATCTAACCTCGACTTTCGATCAAATTCGCTTAATCTGCGCCATAACATCAGTCGCGCCGCCTGTTGCTCAGTCAGCTGCCTGCCCTGAAACCAGCGTCTGAACAATTTTTTCATAACTGATAATGCAGGGCCAGTTTGACCTGCAACTTTCGCGCCTGACGGAACGCCTCCTTCAGGATGCGTCTGTCCAGTTCATTCAATAATTCCGGATCAATCAGGTTATCCAGCGTTGTGTTATCAAGAACATGCCGACTCAACTCGTCGTGATGACGCATACGCAGCACCTGTATAAACAGCAGTGCATCTATCCAGGCATCAACTTCGGCTACAGGCATGTTCAATTTGACTGCGCTAAGTCGCAACCGCTGGATCGTGGAGGTTTGTGCCACGCCTGCGGCCAGGCTAAAAATGCGCGCCGCATCTACGAACGGGGTAATCCCATTCACCTTGAGATCCAACGTATGCTCTCGACCCACCACGAAATCACGGACGATACCCAATGGGGGACGATTACGCAGCGCATTTTCCGCCATCTGATGCTGAAATCGTGAGTTTTCAATGGCTATACCGGACAGCCACCGGCGCAGTTCATCGGCCAAATGTTGCGCTCCGTACAGCGCCCTGAAATCAAAGAAAATGGATGCCTGCAACAGCGCCTCAGGGGAACTGTTCATAATCCAGCCCAGAAAAGCCTGTTTCCACTCACTGAGTGAAAGACACCACTTCGGATTGGATGCCATCACGCCTCCCTTGCACAGAGAGAATCCACACAAATCAAGCGCCACATTAATTTTCTTGGCCACCGGCAACCACTGCTCGCGCACCTCATTTGCCGTCATACCATCAGGCACGATGAAGATCAGGGCATTGTCCTGATCGGTGTTCAACGTCTGTTCGAACCTGCCTTCCGAACCCAGCGCCAGCCAACACATTTGATCCGACTGTAAACTATTTTTTTCACATTCCAATTCAATCACACGAACTGTGAGCAGGTCGTTAAAGGTGGAAATAAATTGCGTAAGCTGCTCCGACGCCACGCCCTGTGCCAACATGTTATGCACCATGCTGCGTATATCAGCAGCAGCCTGCTGTAGCTCACCCACCTCCTGTGCATGACGTATGCTGCTGCCGATTTGACGCAGCCCCACTCGTTGCAGTGCAAACAGATCCTTTTCAGAAACAAGACCAACCAGCTTTTCTCCCTCAACCACCAGCACATGACGAAAGCCGTGTCTGGCCATGACCAGCGCGGCTTCATACGCCTGAGCTCCGGGATGTAGCGTCGTCAATTGTGTTGTCATAATACTGATCACCGGCAGTTCAATATCGATCTGCGGCAGCGCGATGCGTTCGAGCACATCGGGTAAAGTCAGTATGCCCAGCGGACGCTGCAATTCATCGACCGCGATCATGGAACCCACCCGTCTATCGTGCATGACTTGTAACGCCTGACGAATCGTGGTGTCCGGCGTACACATAACCGGTTTGCGATGAATCAGCGACGCCAGAGGACTTGCGAGCGACTGCTGCGCCGAACTCGACTGGGTATATTGCGCCTGTATCAGTTGTTTTGAATGCTCAAGTAAATTGGCAATACGGCGCGTGCAAAAATCGCGAAAAGGTGCGCTCATCCCCAACAGATTGTGAAAATCAGCAAGAGACAACTCATAACAGAACGTGTCCTGTACCGCCCTGTATAGACTCGCCACCGAACGGTGCGCGAGCAAGGCGCCCAGCGGAAAACATTCGCCAACGGACAATTCCAACCAAGGGTCAGTATCGGAAGCATCCGCCACATGCTGCTCACCCTGCACCCTGCCCTGCTTGATGACCAAAAACCGATCCGCCACGCCCTGCTCGGGCGAGACGATCACCTCATTCTGCGCATAATAGTCAAGCTGCATGCGTTCGAGCATCCATAACAAATGCTCGTTTTCCATTCTGTCGAATGGCGCATGGGCCGCAAAGAAGGACAACTGTGAAGAATGAATCGCGCTCAATACATCACCTCGCTATTTGATCATGCATTATAGCCATGCCCTATCGCCTGACCTACCCAACGACCCGATCAATACAATACAACCAATCTGCGCTTACTTAACGGTGTCAGGCAGTTTCAAAAGCGGGCTGAACGCATAGTAGGCGTTCAGCGCCCAGTTTTCTGCCATGTGCTGGCCAAGTTCGCCCAGCGTATTGAAATGTATGCCATCCCCGCCGCTATCAGGGTATGCCGTAAATTTACGGCTGTCAAAAAGCATACAATAAGGTTCAACAGACGCATGCAATGCGTTAAAAACAGCCCCTAGCCCCGGTTCTGGCTGGATACGCGCATGGGGCGGTCCGATCCAGATACACTTACTGCCGGAATTAACGATCGCCATCGCCATCTCGTGTGCAGATTTTTCCATCGCTTCGATCGGCATGCCGTACATGTTCGCCCCGAGTTGAACGACGGTATATTGAGGCTGATGGGTTTTGATCAGATCGGCCAGACGCGGCGTGGACGACTCCCAGCCACGCTGCTCACGACCCAACGCGTCCCTGAAATAGTAACCGCAACCCGTCGCACCGCCTGTCAGCCAGGATTGCGGATCACTGCCGCAAATCGCATAGGTTGCCACCTGAAAACCTTTCAGCCTGCGCAACAAGGCATCCTGCTGAATGCCAAAGCTGCCCACCGAATGCGAATCGCCGATATAGAGAATGACTGGCATGGATGTCTTCGGTTCTGCCGAACAGGATACGCATGCCAAAGGCAATGCAACAAAGAACAACCCTCTTAGTAGCGATTTCATGCTCAATCTGCACCGCCCTGTCTGAAATTTGATGTGCATCGCTACGTTAAAAAATTGGCTGTCACATTATATGACAGCCAAAATCTATTTCACGCCTTTTAGAAAAGATGGCTATTTAATGGCAGGCAGACCGCCGATATAGCCGATCACACCCTTCTGGCTGACTTTGCTGCCCAGCGTCACCTTGATGTCATCCGGATATTTGCTCATATCCGCCTGCGCGGCAGGATGCTGGATATTGCTCATGAGATAGGCATGTCCATTCCAGTCCTCGACCACCTGCAAACCGGTATCTTCACTGCCGATCGGCGATGAAAATATCCGTGTCGCCTGTCTGTTGTCAATGTTATAGGCCCAGACAAAGTTATTAAGATGATTGCCACTGTCCTCGCCGACGAACAGCGTGCGCATCGCTTCCGAATACTTGAGGTTATCCGGATTGGCAATTCGATCTGAATCACACGCATCATCTTCGCCGTAAGTTTGCCCAAATGGCTTTTTGCCGCCCGTTACCAATGCCTGCATACCGGTTGCAACCCATTCGCTGTTAATCACACCGCCGGAAAGATCGCGCTGTCCGCCCTGCATTTTCGCTTCATATACAGCGCCGCAGGCCATATCCTTCGAGTCTCCTGCCAGGTTAATATCATCGCGCGGTCTGTCTTCATTTTTCTTGTCGATCATGCCCTTTTCAACATAGGACATCGCAATGTACAGACGTTTGTCACGTGTATTATGTGTGACACCTTCCATCTTGGTGAATTCACTGGTCGCCCCCAGCATGGCGGCATAGCGCCGACTCTCCAGAAAGGCCGCTGCCATTTCGCGACCTGGCTTGAGTTTCAGATACTCCAGATGCGCACTTTCCATACCTGTACCCGGATAGACATACACGGGCTTGAAGCCGTCGAATTTTTCAGGAGTGGCTTTGACTTCATCCGCATTGGCCACCTCAAAAATATCCGAAAAGCGGATGCCACTCTTGATCAGGTCATGTACTTGGGCATCACTGGCATGTCCCAGTGGAATCCAGCGCAGTTGAGCCTGCCCACCATTGGCGGCATCGATCTGCATCCAGATTGCTGCATACAATGTGCCTGCCGTCAGTTTTCCGGCTTTATCGGCAATATACATGAACATCACCGTATCCCGACCATCATCGCCCATGAAGGCGGTACGCCCATCCGGCATCACATCACCCAATTCATTGGCCAGCCTGCCCATCGAGTAATGCTTGACGAAGGTCTGCTTGCCGCCATTCGATACAGCAACCTCGAATTTGTAGCCGTAATCATAGGGCTTGCTGCCCCCAGCCATCATGGTTTTGTCAGGCGTATCCGCATACAGATTCATCGCATTGAATGGTTCGCGCTCAAACTCCTTGGCATTAGGCTCATATTCCTCACCGCCCAGATGCGTGCCCCAGGGTGTCTGGCTTGCCTGACAAGGCGTCCAGACCCCATCGCTTTTTGAT
>CAWASY010000082.1:0-4757 GCA_963784505.1 uncultured beta proteobacterium
ACAGTTCCTCGTCGGCGTGCAGTTTGTATTTGAACAGGGCCTTCCTCAAGGCTTTCTTTATTTCCCGCTCGCCGGCCAGCGTATCCTGCCAACCAGGAAAGCGCACCAGGCGAACAATCTCGTTCGATATCAGCCACCACACGCTCAACAATAATCGGTGTATCAGCGGTTTTCACATCATTGAACAACTCGGTCAGTGCCGCCTTGCCGAAATCCTCATCCTCTTCGGGTGGTATTTCCTTCTCGGCCTGTAGCACTTCCTTCGCAATCTGGAGCAATTGTTTCAGAAACTCAACGCTGTTCAGCACGCCAGTCTCGAAGCGGTCCCGCAGTGCATCCAACCGTTCTGACAGGGCCTTGAATTTCGGATTGCCGAGGTGCTTACGCAAACGTCGCGCCACTTTAATGTCGATTTCTTTGGCTTTTTTAGGATCAGGATTGGAAAGCACTGCCTCTAGTAGGTCAGCATCCAGCACCAGGGTATCTAGATCGTCGCGTACGGCGTCGACATGCACATTCTGATGGATGAGCTCAATCGTCTTTGCGCCAAGCGAATGCCAGATCAATTTGCCGTGTCCGCTGGAAGGTTGCACTGACTGGTAAACCTGCGACAGCCAGCGATAGTCCTTCACGTATTGGCCGAGTATCGGGTCGGGTGAAATTGCCTCCCACAACTTGTTGAGCATGCTGTATTCGGCGGCGAAGTTATCTCGTACTGTGTTGTTGGGTAAACATTGCTGTGCGGCAATCAGCCCCTCATAGCCTTCCATCGCACGGTCCACACCAGCGAAGAAGGCTAGGCATTTTTGCATCGCGCCCGGCAACATGTCCATGAGCTCCTGGATATTCGTTACGACAGCCGTAATGCCTTTTTCATCGAACTCCAGCGCTTTTGCCACGTCGTCGAAGATGCCGAGGTAGTCAACGATCAAACCGTGTGTCTTCTGATCGGAGTAGGTACGGTTCACTCGGCAGATGGCTTGCAATAGCGTGTGATCGCGCAGTGGCTTGTCCAGATACATCACCTGCAAGATGGGCGCATCGAAACCAGTCAGCAACTTGGATGTGACGATCAGCAACTTCAGAGGATCGGCGGGATCGCGGAAGCGGTCGAGTAGTCGCTCATCCTCGTCGCGGCTACGCGAGAATTGCTTGTATTGCAGCTCGTTCGCATTCACCGACATCACGACATCACAAGCTTCGGGTGGCAGCAGTTTATCCAGTTCGGTCTTGTAGAGCAGGCAGGACTCCCGATCAAAGGTGACGATCTGCCCCTTGAAACCGTTCGGTTCAATCTTGCTCAGGAAGTGCCCAACGATGTCCTCGCAGACCTTGCGTATCCGCTCCGGCGTCTTGACCAGCACGGCCATCTTGGCAGCCGTCTTGGCCAGGTTGTCGCGGTCCAAGTCAGAGAGCCCGCCGGTCATTTCTTTAAACGCCGCATCGATGCCGGGCTTGTCGATATGCATGTCCAGCAGGCGCGGCTCAAAGTGCAGCTTGAGCGTTGCACCATCACGGATAGATTCCTCAAACCCGTAACGGCTTAGGTAACCCTTGTCATCTTCCTCCGCGCCGAAGGCATAGAAGGTGTTGCGGTCGATCCGATTGATCGGCGTACCGGTCAAACCGAACAGAAAAGCATTGGGCAACGCGTCGCGCATCTTGCGACCGAGATCGCCTTCCTGCGTGCGGTGCGCCTCATCCACCAGCGCGATGATATTGCTGCGCTCGTTAATCGCGCCGTCTGTCTCACCAAACTTGAAGATGGTCGTGATGATGATCTTGCGCACATCCTGCGCCAGTAGTTGTTGCAGCTTTTCGCGTGAATCAGCCTTTTCCAGATTCGGAATATCGGCTCCGGTAAAGGTACCGGTGATCTGACTGTCCAGATCAATGCGATCCACGATGATTAGAACAGTTGGGTTTTTCAGCTTGGGGTGCATACGCAGCTTCTGTGCCGCGAACACCATCAGCAGCGACTTTCCGGAACCCTGAAAATGCCAAATCAAGCCCTTCTTCGGGTAACCCGCCAGCACACGTTCGACGATCTTATTGGCCGCCTCATATTGCTGGTAGCGGCAGATGATCTTGATGCGGCGCTTCTTGTTGTCGGTGGCGAACAAGGCGAAATTGGACAGAATGTCCAACAGCACATGTGGCCGCAGCATGCTCTCGGCGGCCAGCTTGAGTGTTTTCAGCGGATGGTGCCTCGCATCGCCAGCATCCTCATCCAGATTCCACGGCCCCCAATCCTTGATCGGCAGGCCGATGGAACCATAGTGATATTCCTTGCCCTCGGTCGCTACCGAGAACACGTTGCAGACGAACAGTTCCGGCACAAACTTCTCGTAGTCATCATGCACCTGAACCGCGCCATCCACCCAGCTCACTGCACCGCGCGTCGGCGTCTTGGCCTCAATCAACACTAGCGGCAGGCCATTGACGATGAGCATTAAATCGGCGCGACGCTCGGCACTGCCGGCGCGGTAGGTGAACTGCTGGGTGACAACATACTGGTTCTGATCCAAGTCATCGAAGTCGATCAACCGCACAGGCACATGTTCGTTGTTCTGGCCGAAGGGCATGGAACGCTCGCCGCGCAGCCAGGCTGTCATTTCCTCGTTGGCACGGATCACACCGTCTGTGCGCACTGAAAAAATAATGGCGCGCAACTTGTAGAGGACTTCATCGGCGCGATCGGGCAAGGAGGCAATTTCAGGGTTGAGGCGAATCAGCGCATCGCGTACCCAACGTTCGACCAACACTTCCTGTGCTTGACGTGGAATGTCTCGGCTTTCGACACGGCACCAGCCGAGACCCTTGCGGGCACGCCCATAGCTAGTTTCAGTTTGCTGGGCTACATTAATTGCCGTAGGTTGCTTGCCTTGACCGGAAAGCAGGTCATAAAGGTAGGCTTCGACGGTGTTGGATTCATTGAATGACATTTATGTCCCCACTAAAATATCCTGCATAACTCGATGTTGAAGCACTTTCGCTTGCGCAAGTCGATCAGAGATTTTCTCAGTTGCAGCAACTGCGCTTTCAAATACCAACACGAGCTCATCCCTAAACTTTTTCTTTGGGAAACATACCTGCATATCACGTAGCTTAGCTTGCGATATGTTTTTCATTGCGCGACCAGTACCTGTCGCATTAACCTTTAAATATTGCCTTGCCGCATTAGTCCTAAGACACTCAACAAGCAACTGCCCAGGCACGTCATTTTTCGGAACAAGACGTAAAGTTTTGTCGGACAGCATTAAATTTGGATGTTCGTCAGGCACTCGGCACACCAAACCGACGAGATCGGGAGTGTTAGCACGAGTTATGAGTACATCACCACGCTTAACTAAGTGCTCATTAATAAACTCGTCCTGTCTGATGAGAGTTTTACTCTCATGTGGAAGGAATGTACGTTTTCCAACCGCGCTAACTTTTAGAACAGCCTTTTCTTGGCAGCCCGTTGGGGGTTCATTAATTCCAAGAAGGCTCTTCCCTGCCTGAATTTCCTTGAGCAAATCACCAAGATATACTTTGGACGCATTTCCGCCGAAATGCGCTTCACGAAGCGCGGCATGGTATGCCTTAGCACCTGTTTCAGCCAACTCGTAAGCGTAGATGGTTTGAGCAAAGGCATCAAAAGTAACTCTCAGCTTTTTTTGCTCCTCAATCGGTGGCAGCACGAATTCAAAATCCGCCAGACTTTTCCAATTGGTGCGTGGGCTCAGGCTGCCCGCTGAGGTGCCGACTGCATGATCGAAGAAGGCATCGGTCTGACAGATGAAGGGCAGCAATTCCGGAAGCAATACAGCAGGGTCGGCAGTCTCAAACACATAGATGTCGCCCGAGCATACGCCGGAAAAATCTGCCACCGCCACCTTGCGTTGATAAGCGCGGCGCTTGCCGAACAGTACCTGGCCCGGCTTGAATACACTTGTAAAAGTCACCCCGTCCGCCACGTTACCCCAACTGCGGATGCGCAGATCACCCGGTTCCAGATGTTCCAGCCCGACAAAGCGCTCAACATCTTCCGCCAGCGGGTCAGCACAGCGCGCCTTCGACAAGCGCACCACATCGCCAAATTTCACTTTGCGCCAATTTTCCCTAGACATGTTATTTGGTTGCCGTAAATTTGAAACTCGCGCGCAAATCATTCATCCATGAAGGATCAATCAAGCCGTCATGCTGGAGCCTGCCGACGACAATACCTGGATGAATGCCGATTTCCTTGGCGAAATCACAAACAGCTGCTTTGGTTTTAAGTCCTGCCAGTTGATCTGAATAGCGAGCTGGAATCAGAAAGTTTCCAGCCCAGTCATTCGCTTCACGCTCTTGAGCAGAGTCAGCCCCCGCTTTGGACGGATCATCCAGATAGACGGATTCTTTTCCATGAAGCAATACATGAGCAGCTTCATGAAACAAGGTAAACCAAAATTTATCGTTGGTTTTTCCATACAGGGAAAGTTGTATCAGTGGGCGATGCGGGTTAAGCCAACGTGCCACACCACTTACATGTGCCTTGGGGATTGCAGGTATCAACACAAAGGCCACACCTGCGGAACTAAACTCGGCACGAAGAAGTGGTTCAAATTCCTCTGGTGGCAGCGTGGTAAGTTTACGAATTTCTGCTAGCGCCGCTACAAATTTTCTGCGATTGTATTTAACCCCATCCAGCTTTTCAGCAACTTGTTCTCCCATGCGTAACCAAGCGGAGATTGCACCTACGTCACTTTGCTCTTCTCGACTGCGACGAAATG
>CAWASY010000083.1:0-40817 GCA_963784505.1 uncultured beta proteobacterium
CGAACCTGGATCGACTGGCCGCGCGGGGTACCAACTTTACCCATTCGTATAACATGGGTGGCTGGAACGGTGCCATCTGCACCGCTTCGCGCTCGATGCTGGTGTCAGGGATGTCTTTATGGCACGTCAATCAACATCGCGAAAAATGGTTGTCAGGCGACACGACTGCTTTCAATACAACTTGGCCCAAACTACTGGAAAAAGCAGGCTACGATACCTACATGACGGGCAAATGGCACGTGGATGCACCTGCTCCCAAAGTATTCGGACGCGCGGAACACATTCGTGCCGGAATGCCGAAGGATACCTACACAAGTCCGGCAGCACAGGCTGCTTTCAAGGAAGCACGAGCGGGCAAAATAACCTGGGCCAATGCCATGCCGAATGGATATAACCGCCCCCTCTCGGCGGACGACAAATCCTGGTCGCCAACTGACACCAGCAAGGGGGGCTTTTGGGAAGGTGGCAAGCACTGGACCGAGGTCGTAGCCGACGACGCCCAGGATTTTGCCCGGCAGGCCAGCCCATCAAATAAATCGAGCGCGGCCCGACCGTTCGCGGCCCGACCGTTCTTCCTATACCTGGCCTTCAATGCCGCCCATGACCCCCGGCAGTCGCCGCAAGAATACATAGATAGGTACCCCTTGGAAAATATCAAGATCCCAACGAGTTTCCAACCCGACTACCCCTATCACGATGAGATCGGCGTGGGGCCCACACTGCGCGACGAAGCCCTTGCCCCTTTTCCCCGTACCGAGTTGGCGGTTAAAACCCACTTGCAGGAATACTATGCGATCATCAGCCACCTGGACGCTCAGATCGGTAGAATTCTCGACAACCTGGAAGCCAGCGGTCAACTGGACAACACCTACATTTTCTTTACCGCCGACCACGGACTAGCCCTCGGGATGCACGGTCTGCTGGGCAAGCAAAGCATGTACGACCATAGTATGCGCACACCGTTGCTCATCGCGGGGCCGGGCATTCCGGCCGGTAAAAGCGTCACTCAGGATGTGTATTATCAGGATATCATGCCCACGGTGTTGGAGTTGGCGGGCATTCCGAAGCCCGGCTTTGTGGAGTTCAAAAGCCTGCTCCCGCTGGCCAAAGGTACCCAAACCGGAAAATCATACGAAGCCATATATGGCGCTTACATTGATTTGCAACGCATGGTGCGTCAGGACGGATTGAAATTGATTGTTTATCCAAAAATCAGAAAAGTTACTGCTATTCGATCTGGAAAAAGACCCAGAGGAATTAACCAACCTGGCCGACCTACCTGAATATAAATCTAAAAAGCAGATGCTTTTTGCTGAGTTACTAAAATTACAGAAGCAGTACGACGATCCGTTGGATTTGAGTGAGATGCAGCCCTAGTATGCGAGGTATTTATTGTCGATTTTTTGGAATGTTGAGTGTTTACTATGAAGATTTGGGCTGTCTTTCTGATTACAGGAATATTATTAATTTCCTTCACCTATTGTACAGTTGGTCAGAAACTAGCTGAACCAATAGGGGCCGACAACATTGCTTACAAATGGGGTCAAATGGCATTAGAGGCTACCGCCCGCGACACCGAACGATTCAATCCCCGCCCCACGATAACTTCACGGTACCTGGGACTAATCTTTACGGCGGTTTTCGACGCATGGTCACGCTATGACGCTAAGGCCATTCCGGTGTATTCGACTAAAACCAGGAGGCAAGCATGGAGCCAACGCACTCTTCAAAACAAAGAAAAAGCGATTAGCTACGCTGCTTATGGCGCTTTGCGTGAATATTATTACTCAGACAGCCTCCTGTACCGCGACTTCATGCAGCAACTCGGCTACGATCCTGACAATCGTTCGCTTGATCCTAATACGCCCGAAGGTATCGGCAACCGAGCGGCCCTGGCGGTTATCAAAGCCCGAAAACACGACGGCTCAAACCAGTATGGAAACGAAAAGGGTTCGGATGGAAAGGCTTATTTTAATTATTCGGGGTATGAGCCCCTTAATTCGGCCGATAGTTTGACGGATATCAGCCGCTGGCAACCCAAGTACTTTTCAGACGGGAAAGGCGGTCGGTTTGCGCCTACATGCCTCACGCCTTATTGGAATAGAGTTCGACCAATCGCCTTAAAGTCATCGGATCAGTTTCGACCCGGCCCGCCGCCTGCCCTTGGTTCAGAGCAACTCAAAGCGGAAGTACGCGAGGTGGTGGAGTTGCAGGCCAGCATGACTGACGAACAAAAAGCCCTCGTCGAATTCATGCGCGATGGGCCCCGTTCCGTGCAACAGGGAGGGCACTGGTTGGCTTTCGCCCAGGAAGTGTCGGTGCGCGACCAGCATCGGCTGGATGAAGATGTAAAAATGTATTTCCTGAACCAAGTCACCGCAATGGATGCATTCATTGCCTCCTGGGATGCCAAGATATACTACGATTTTGCCCGACCCTACGCCCTTGTTCACGCCTATTACCAAGATGAAACTATCACAGCATGGGGCGGGCCTGATAAAGGCTTGATCACGATGCCGGGTACCGAATGGCGGCCCTACTCGCCCGAGACCTTCCTCTGCCCACCTTTTCCAAGCTACGTTTCCGGCCACAGTACCATTAGCGGAGCCTGCGCCGAAGCGCTTAGGCTCTATACGGGCAGCGAGACGTTTGGGGCAAAAGCGCAGGTCATCGCTGGCGCCATGACCGAAAAGGACGACTACCATGGCACGACCGTCACACTGGAATTTCCAACTTTTACCGAGACGGCCAACATGGCCGGATTTTCCCGCGTATTCGGTGGTTACCACATACAGGCCGATAATATCGCCGGCCTTCAACTGGGTCGGGACGTGGCCCACGAAGCCTGGAAATTTTTCCAGATACACTTGGGGGAATAAAATTATTCAGGATAGGGATATGGAGAGCAAGCACTAGTTGAATATAACAAAACTCCACTATTGAGTTATGGGTGAACAGAAGGAAAGTGGGATCAGTCGGCTACTAACCGATACGACGCCATCGTAATAGGTTCGGGCGTGAGTGGCGGCTGGGCCGCCAAGGAACTGACCGAAAAGGGTTTGAAAACGCTGGTGCTGGAACGGGGCCGTGATGTACCCCACGTCACCGGGTATACTACCTCTATGAAAGCTCCCTGGGAATTTCAGCACCGGGGCGAAATCAGTCTGGCCCAGAACGCTGCCTATGCCAATCAGGATGGAAAGCGGGGTAATTATGGAAACGAGATTTCGAACGATTTTTTTCTGAACGAACAAAAGAACCCTTACGTGGAAGAGCAGCCCTTTATGTGGCTGCGTGCCTACATCAAAGGGGGCCGATCCTTGCTGTGGGGGCGCCAGTCTTACCGATGGAACGAGGCCGATTTCGAGGCCAACGCCAGGGAAGGAGTCGGAATCGACTGGCCCATCCGTTACGCCGACCTGGCTCCCTGGTACAGCTACGTTGAACGCTTTGCGGGAATCAGCGGCCGCAATGAGGGCCTGGACGTGCTACCCGACGGTGAGTTTCTGCCCCCGCATGACTACACCTGCGTGGAAGAACATTTCAAGGAGCAAATAGCTACCAAAATGAGTCGCCCCGTCACGATTGGACGCGTGGCCCACCTCACCCAGCCCACCGCCGAACACCTGGCCCTGGGGCGGGGCCAGTGCATGGCTCGTAACCTTTGTGTGCGGGGATGTCCATACGGTGCCTATTTCAGCTCTCAGGCCGCCACCCTGCCCGCCGCCGAACGCACCGGGAATCTGACTTTATTGCCCGATAAGATCGTGACCGAAATCATATACGATGAGCAGTCGGGCAAAGCATCAGGGGTACGGGTCATTGACCAGATTACCCGTCAGGAAGAAGTGTATTTTGCCAGGATAATCTTTCTCAATGCGGGCTCGATAGCATCAACGGCAATTTTACTCCGCTCCAAATCCAATCGCTTCCCCAACGGACTGGGCAACGACAGCGGCGAACTGGGCCACAATCTGATGGATCATCATCTGGGCGTAGGCGCGAACGCCCGCGTGGAAGGTTTCGAGGACAAGTACTACTTTGGCCGTCGGCCCAACGGTATCTATATTCCACGCTACCGCAACTGGGGCAACGATAAACGTGACTACCTGCGCGGTTTTGGCTACCAGGGGTGGTCGAGCCGAGGAGGCTGGAATCGGGGCAATGGAACAGCAGGATTCGGGGCTGCGTTCAAAAACGAAATTTCCCAGCCCGGCGGCTGGTCAATGGGCATGAATGGGTTCGGCGAAATCTTGCCGCGCCACGAAAACCGGATGTACTTGCACCCCACCGATACGGATGCCTGGGGATTACCCTTGGTGGTGTTCGATGCAGCCATTGGCGACAACGAGCAGAAAATGCGCCTGGACATGGCCAACGACGCTGCCGAAATGCTGGAAGCAGCGGGTTTCAAGGATGTAAAGACGTACGATCGGTCTTTCATGATGGGTAATGCGGTACACGAAATGGGCACCGCCCGCATGGGCCGTGATCCGAAGACCTCAGTCCTTAACGCCCATAACCAGGTACATGACTGCAAAAATGTCTTTGTCACCGACGGAGCATGCATGACTTCCTCATCCTGCGTTAACCCTTCCCTGACCTATATGGCACTTACTGCACGAGCGGCAGCTTATGCAGTGATGGAGTTGAAGAAAGGGAATCTATAATTGTCCGTTGTGCTGGCCTCATCCACCTTTGCCATTGCCGGCGCCCTCACTACCATATCCAATCGGCTCAAAGCCAAGTTGAAGCAGCACGAGCCATCCTTGCCGTTGGAAGATGAACTCGACGAAGACTACGAGGCACTAGATGAAACCGCCGAGGAATGGAACAACGATGATGCCGTGGAAATACTCACGGATGAAGATCGCGCCGCACTACAACAGGAAATAGCCGACCTCGATGCATTCGCACAACTCGCTGCTTCCATCGAACACAATGCCAAAGGAAAAGCGCTGCTGAAGGCACTCGAAATTGCCTTTTCGACAACCAACGAACATGGCGGTGCAAAGAAGGCAATAATCTTCACCGAATCGCGCCGCACCCAAAGTTACTTGCTGCGAGTCTTGGCTGATAGCCCGTGGAAAGATGGCATCGTCCTATTCAATGGCAGCAATACGGATGACCGCTCTAAACAGATATACGCCGACTGGCAAGCGCGACACCAAGGCACCGACCGTGTTTCCGGTTCGCGCTCGGCAGACATGCGCTCCGCCTTGGTGGATTACTTCCGCGAACAAGGCCAAATCATGATTGCCACTGAAGCGGGCGCGGAAGGCATCAACCTCCAGTTCTGTTCGCTCGTGGTCAACTACGACTTGCCTTGGAATCCGCAGCGCGTAGAACAGCGCATAGGCCGTTGCCATCGCTACGGGCAAAAGCACGATGTAGTCGTAGTCAATTTCCTGAACCGGAGCAACGAGGCCGACCTGCGTGTTTACCAGTTGCTATCCGATAAATTCAAATTATTTGAAGGTGTTTTCGGGGCAAGCGACGAAGTGCTTGGTGCTATTGAATCCGGTGTGGATTTTGAGAAACGCATTGCGGGTATTTACCAGCGTTGTCGCACACACGAAGAAATAAAAACATCATTCGACCAACTCCAACTCGAACTCAGTTTGGAAATCAACGAAGCCATGACACGCACACGTCAGCAGTTGATGGAAAACTTTGATGACGAAGTGAGGGAAAAGCTCAAGGTTCGTGATGCGGACACCCGTGTCTATTTGAGCCAGCACGAACGACTGCTAATGCAACTATCCCAACATGAGTTGAACGGCCATGCCAACTTTAATGATCAATCCTCATTTTTACTGAAATCAAATCCGTTCGCTGGCGTCATACCACTGGGTTCTGTATGAGCTACCTCGCCGCACAGGGGAAGCGCATCTCTTTCGTCTAGGTCATCCGCTTGCCGAAGCTATCCTTGCCCAAGCTAAGGTTAGGGAATTGCCGTCTGCTGAAATAGACTTCGACTATCAATCTCATGATGGCAAAGTCACCATCCTAGAGCCGCACATCGGTAAGAGCGGTGTGCTGACATTGTCGCTTTTTACAGTGGAAGCCCTAGACCAAGCAGAAGATCATCTCATCCTGACCGCAATGACTGATGATGGCGAACTGCTGGATGAAGAAGTGGCAAAGCGCCTGCTTTCATTGCCCGGCACAACCTCCCCTCTCCTGCGCGCGGGAGAGGGGCTGGGGGAGAGGGTGCAGGCATTGGAATCAACCACCCAACATCAGCAAGATAAAATCCAGCGTGAAATATCTGAACGCAACGCCCACTTTTTTGAGGCAGAAGCCGACAAGCTCGACGGCTGGGCAGACGACCTAAAGGTAGGTCTGGAGCGGGAGATTAAGGAAGTTGACCGACAGATCAAGGAAGCACGTCGTGCTGCCACCACTGCGCTGACGCTGGAAGAGAAACTAGGGGGGCAGAAGCAGATCAAGTCCCTTGAAGCACTACGCAATCAGAAACGTCGATCCCTGTTTGATGCGCAAGATCAGGTGGATAAGCAGCGCGAGGAATTGATCGCACTGATTGAAGGAAAGCTGCAACAAGCTACAACGACACGACCGTTGTTCTCTATTTGCTGGAGGTTGAGCTGACATTATGCCGAGCCGTGATGAAAAGATTGTCCAGATCGAAGCAGCATTGCGGAAACGGTTCTTTCCGAATGTACCCAAGATCAACAAGCCGGGTCGCGAGAACTGGACTGAGGATCAGCATGACCTAGACCGACTTTCTCGCGCCTTGGCAGCCTACGCTTTAGCCAGCGAGTGCGAGCTTGATGACACAACGGCGACCGGTGCAATTACAGACGGCAGCAATGACGGCGGTATCGACGCGCTGTACTTTGATCGTGCGGGCAATCGTTTGGTCATGGTGCAATCAAAATTCAAGCGAACTGGGACAGCACCAGCACAAGAAGAGAACCTGAAGACTATTAACGGGGTTAAGTCTCTCCAAGCAAGACAATTCAATCAGTTCAATGAGGCTATCCGTAACCGCCTGGACGAAATTGAGGAGGCACTCGATACAGCGGGAGTGAAACTCGTGCTGCTTCTGGCTTTTCTTGGCGACAATGTTGGGCCTCATGTCGTCAGCGATTTAAATGCTTTTCAGATTGAGTTGAACCGGTTCGCGTCCGTGATGGAATGGCGTGCGACGGGCCTTGATTCCATATACAGTTGGCTTGTTGCAGAGCAGGCCCCGGCAACCGTCAACGACCAAATCACGCTGGAAAACTGGGCCGGTTTTACCTCCCCACGCAAAGTTTTTTACGGGCAGATCAGTGCGGCAGCACTTGCCAATCTTGTGGTAGATCACGGCAAGGCACTGTTCGAGCGCAATATCAGGCACTACCTGGGTTCCATTGGCGTCAATACCGCAATTGAACGTACGGTGCGCACTAGGCCCGGTGACTTCTTCTATCTCAATAATGGCATTACGGCGGTGGCTGAGACGATCACGCCAGCGCTGGGAAACAATCTGAAGTGCGCGTTCGGGTTGAAGAATCTATCAATTGTCAACGGTGCGCAGACGGCAGGCGCAATCGCAACGGCAACCTTGGCTGGGGACATTTCACCCGATGCCAAATTGCTCATTACCATAATTGAAATTGGTGCTGATGTTGACGACATCGGCCTCAAAATTACACGCGCTCGTAACCATCAGAACGTTGTACGAGGTGTAGATTTCGCTGCGCTTGATCCGAATCAAGAACGTTTACGTCAAGAGCTTGCCGCAGCGGGGGTTACGTATTTCTATCGACCTTCTGCCGAAGCGCGCGCACGGAGAGACGACGCTTTTACCCTGGAAGAGGCCGCAGTTGCGATGGCATGCCTAGCTTTCAAAGTACGAACTGCCGTTGAGCTTCAGCAGCAGCCCAAGCCAGTCAATGCCATCGATTTAGTTGTAGCTGCAAAGAAAGAGATCGGTCGCTTGTGGGAGCAGGAAGGCACTATTTACGGTTCTGCTATTTCCTGCGGGGTTGTCTGGTGTGCGCGTTTGTCGACTCGTGCGGATGTTCCGTTTTATTGATCGCATCCTTGCAGACACGGAGCGCTCTGAGAATGGATACTACCGGCGCATGTTCTTCCGGCATGCGCGTTATTTCATCATGGCTTTTGTTGCGCTCCGATCCGCAGACGTTATTGGCAGGCCGCAGCTCGAACTTGCACCGGCAGATCGGACACTACTTTCACAACGCACGAATGAACTTTCCGAATTGATCTACGCGATGACAGAGCCGCTACAAGGTGACAGGGGATACCTAGCCATCTTCCGCAATCTTACAGACTCACAACCGCTCGCCAACAGCGTGATGCAGCGTCTTGCGGCGCAAGATGTGCAGCAACAAGCTTTGCAGCAAGCGACGGTGCCGCCACAAATCACCTAGTGCAGCAAGATAATGAGCAGAGGAGCAGTTACGAGTAACGATCACGATCTCACCCTAATGGGCAATCGCCTGCGATGGAGAAATGAATGAGCACATCTTCACAAGAATTAGCTAAGAAAATATTTTTAAGACTATCCGCCGAGAAGCTTGTTACGGATGAAGATGCCAAGAAGCTGGTTTCAAAAATGGCGGACGGGAAATTGCGATCTGAGGATTGGAGATTGGCAATTGAAAAGGCTGTGGAAAAAGGAGCAAAGTCATGAGTAATAGTGTGCCAAAAAAGCTGATGATTGAGCACCTGCGCGGCTCGGTCGTGCCATTTTCACTTCCCTTTGAAAAAGGGAAAAAATTGATGGTTATATACGGCGAGAACGGCACTGGTAAATCCACGATTTGCGACGCTTTTGAGTTTCTCTCAAAAGGTAACGTTGGTTCTTTAGATAATCGGGGATTGGGTAAGACAAATCGCTACTGGCATTCAATAGGAAAAAAACCAGCCGATGTATCGGTCACTTTTGAAACAGCGACAGCAACTTGTCGCGCCACAGTCGGCAAGTCAGAGGTTGTCGTAACGCCGCCAGAACACCGCCCTCGCATCGAAGTGCTTAGGCGCAGTCAAATTTTGTCTCTCATTGAAGCCAAAGCGTCAGAGCGCTATGCAGCTATCAGCCGGTTTATTGACGTATCAGGTATTGAGACTTCAGAAACGGCACTCAGGGAATTGATCAAAGATACCAAGGCTGGTCGCGAGGTGGCTATTGCCCGTGTTCAGGAGAATCGGGACACAATACAGCAGTTCTGGGAAGAAGCCGGTAAGCCTGGAACCGATCCCCTGCTCTGGGGTGAGGGTGAGTCAACGCGCGACGTCAGTGCGTTCGACACCGAGATAAAGGCAATCAACAATCTTTGTGACGCCTATGCGCGCCTTACAGATTTGCCAGAACAAAGTGAAAGTGCATTTAGAAGTTTAAAGGAGGCGCAGGATACTTTCGATTCCGCCCAGCAGGCCCTCAATCAATGCCTTGCTGGTGTGTCGGCAGATGCTGCGGAAATTGTCACCATTCTGGAATCCGCTAAGGCTTACTTTACAAAGCATTCTGATCAAGCCGCCTGCCCCCTCTGCGAAAGTGCCGAGAAATCTCAGGGTCTTGCTGGACGAGTCAACGAAAGAATAGCTGCATTTGATGTGCTTAACAAAGCGAATGCTAACAAGGTTAAGAAACAGCAAGATGTCCATCAGGCAGTACAACGGCTTGAACTTTTGCAGAAGAACGCCCAGCAGAATGCTGATAGTTACAACCTATGTTGTAAGAATAATTTATGGCCTGTGGATATTTCGCTGCCTAGCACGCCCGTACCAGAAAACATTGCCGAGTGGTCGGCATGGCTGGCGAACAATGCTATTTTGCCCGCCGAATGGAAAAAGGCTGAAATTGCACGACAAGACAAGAAGCAGTTCCTGAGTACGCTCAAGCGGGCAGTCAAAACTTGTACAGAGAACACGCTAGCCCAAAAAGAGTTGGATAAATTACTGCCCAGCCTGGAGAGGGCTCTTCAAATCACCGAGGAAGAACGCCGACAATTCACCGATGTCACACTTGCACGAATCGCCACCGAGGTCGGTCGTCTTTATGAGGTTGCACATCCTGGTGAGGGGCTTAATAAAATCACTCTGGAGCTTGACCCCGCCAAGCGTGCATCGTTGGAAATCGGTGCCAGCTTTTGTGGTCAGGCAACCCCACCCCAAGCGTACTTCAGTGACTCGCATCTGGATACACTCGGACTATGCGTCTTTCTTGCCTTGGCTGCGTTGGAGAAACCCGAAGAAACCATACTGGTGCTAGATGATGTACTTGCTAGTGTTGATGAGCCTCATGTTGAACGATTGATCAAGATGCTTTATGACGAGGCAGCGAAATTTAGACATTGCGTCATTACCACCCACTACCGTCCATGGAAACAAAAATTGCGTTGGGGCTGGCTCCAGAATGATCAGTGTCAATTTGTTGAACTGACTAAATGGAACGCAGTAAATGGACTAACTCTGGTACGTTCTGTGCCTGATATGGAACGGCTGCGCCTTCTTCTGGCCGAAACGCCGCCCGATCCACAGCTTGTCTGTTCCAAGGCCGGTGTTATCCTGGAGGCGGCCTTGGATTTTCTTACCCAGCTATATGAATGCTCAATACCCCGCAGGGCTGGCGGCCTGTATACCCTCGGGGATTTGCTGCCCGCCTTGGACAAGAAACTTCGAACTTCACTGAAGGTGGACGTGTTGAAGGGCACTGATACTTCAGGTGCACCGATTTACAATACCGTCCCTTTGGCACCCTATGTGGATGAGCTCACGCGGATAGCTCAAGCCCGAAATGTCTTTGGCTGCCATTTCAACGAGCTTTCATTTGACTTGCTTGATGCCGATGGTCTTGTGTTCGGACAGCAAGTTCTGGAACTCATGAGCACTTTGACCGACGTTGATGCAGGCTGGCCCAGAAGCAGTAAGTCCGGTAGCTACTGGGCAACAACCGGGGAAACACGCCGTCTTCACCCTTTGAAGAAACCAAATTAACAGATGAATACCAAAAAACAAAAACTCGAACTCACTTGGATCGGCAAAGAGAACCGGCCCAAGCTGGAGCCGCGCATTTTGCTGGAAGACCCGGCGAAGAGTTATCACGCGAAGCATCGGGTGACGGATAACGACATCTTCGATAACCAGCTCATTTTTGGTGACAACTTGCTGGCGTTGAAGGCGTTGGAGGCGGAGTTTGCGGGGAAGGTGAAGTGCGTGTTTATTGATCCGCCGTACAACACCGGCAGCGCGTTCACGCATTACGACGACGGGGTAGAGCATTCGATCTGGTTGTCGCTGATGCGCGACCGGCTGGAGATTATCCGGCGGCTGTTGTCGGATGATGGCTCGTTGTGGATCACGATTGATGATAGGGAAATGCCATACTTAAGAGTCTTGCTAGACGAGGTTTTTGGTCGCAAATCATTCGTTGCACAAAACGTTTGGCAAAAACGATATTCGCGTGATAACAACTCTGCAATCGGGGACGTTCACGATTATGTGATTTGCTACGCCATAGATGCGGAACGCTTCAAAACGGTACGAAATCGGATTGAACCAGATGCGAAGACACGTTCAGCGTATAGAAATCCAAACAACGATCCCAGAGGGCCGTGGCGTCTCGTTCCAATGTCAGGAGCAGAGCTGCGTCCGAATCAGCAGTATCCGGTCACAACCCCAAGTGGCAAAATTATTTACCCACCAGAAGGCCGACACTGGTCGGTTCTAGAACCCAAGTTTCTGGAACTGGTTGCCGAGGGCAAAGTATTCTTTGGCAAAAAAGGAGACTCAGCACCCGGCTTAATTCGCTATTTCTCCGAAATTGAAGGGTTGGTGCCGTGGACGTGGTGGCCACACGAGGAGGTTGGACATACAGATGAGTCCAAGAAAGAAATCCATGCGCTATTTGGCAAGACTGCTGCATTCGATACGCCCAAACCCGAGCGTCTGCTAAAGCGAGTCCTCGAAATCGCCACCAACCCCAACGACCTCGTCCTCGATTCCTTCGCCGGTTCCGGCACCACCGGCGCGGTCGCGCACAAGATGGGCCGCCGCTGGATCATGGTGGAGCTGGGCGAGCATTGCCACACGCACATCATCCCGCGCCTGCAAAAGGTGATTGATGGTGAGGACAAGGGCGGCATTTCCGAGGCGGTGAACTGGCAAGGAGGCGGCGGCTTCCGCTATTACAAACTCGCGCCCAGCCTGTTGCGGCAGGATGCTTATGGGCAGTGGGTCATCAACAAGGAATACAACGCGGAGATGCTGGCGCAAGCCTTGTGCAAGCTGGAGGGCTTCACCTATGCGCCCAGCGATGCGCATTACTGGATGCACGGGCATTCCACCGAGCGGGATTTTATCTACGTCACCACGGCGAACCTGAACCACGAGCAGTTGCAGCAGCTTGCCGATGAGGTGGGGGCGGAGCGCAGTCTGTTGGTGTTGTGCACTGCCTTCCGTGGACGGGGCGAGTATCCGAATCTCACCGTGAAGAAAATCCCCAAGCAGGTGCTGTCGCGCTGCGAGTGGGGGCATGATGATTATTCGTTGCAGGTGGAGAATTTGCCGAAAGCTGCGGTTCAAAATCAGACCCTTCGACAGGCTCAGGGCGAACGGGTAGCGGGACAAAAGGACGTGCTGTGAATGCGGCGCAGAGTGGGTTGTTTGAGGAGGGGAAAGCATGACAACTAAGCCGAAGGCGGTGAAGTCAAAGAAACCTGTGTCCGAGGCTCCGATTTTGTTTGACCGTGTTCGGGAGATTCTCGAATCGGCGCGCAGCAACATTGCCCGCACCGTTAACACGACTCAGGTGATTGCAAACTGGTTGATCGGGCGCGAAATTATTGAGGATGAACAGGCAGGTAAGCGTCGCGCGAGCTACGGAGCCAAGTTGCTGGTCGATTTGTCCGAGCGGCTTGGGCGTGATTATGGGCGTGGATATTCTGTAGATAACCTAGAGTCGTTCCGACAGTTTTATCTGGAGTACCCGCGTCTGATTTCCGAGACGGTGTCGCGGAATTCGGTTCTTCCTGCAATTTCCGAGACGGCGTCTCGGAAATCTGTGGAAATAGATTCTGCCGACGCTTGGTTGCCGGGAACATTGAATCCAAATCTGTCGTGGAGTCACTATCGTAGTCTGTTGCGAGTAGCTAGACAGGATGCGCGTGCATTTTATGAAATCGAGGCGGTCAACAATGCGTGGTCAGTGCGTGAGCTTAACCGGCAAGCCGGTAGCCTGTTGTTTGACCGCCTAGCGAAAAGTCGCGACAAGAAAGGGCTGATGCGCCTAGCGGTTCACGGGCATGAAGTTACGCAGCCGATTGATGTGCTGAAAGACCCCGTGGTTTTGGAGTTTCTTGATATGCCTGAATCGCCGCGCTTGGTGGAGTCCAAGTTGGAACAGGCACTGATAGGCAATCTGGAAACCTTCCTATTGGAGTTGGGTAAAGGTTTTGCGTTTGTGTCTCGGCAGGAACGTATCACGCTGGATGGCGACCACTTCTATATTGATTTGGTTTTCTACCACACAGTATTGAAGTGCTTTGTGCTGATTGATTTGAAGGTGGGCAAGCTGACCCATGCCGACCTTGGGCAGATTCAGTTCTACGTCAATTACTATGACCGTGAGCGGCGCACCGAGGGCGACAACCCGACCTTGGGTTTGATCTTATGTCCCGACAAAAATGATGCCGTGGTGCAGTACACACTGGGAGAACAAGAAGAGCGCAACATTTTCACCAGCCGCTATCAACTGCATTTGCCTACCGTAGAAGAACTAGAAAACGAGCTGCGGCGTGAGCTGCGCTATTTGACTCCAATAGCGGTCAAAGAAAAGCCTAAGAAAAAGATAGCCGCAGTTAAGAATGTCTCCTCTGGCTTGAAAAAATCGGCAGCGAAAAAGAAAAAAGGACAGGCTGAATGAATCGTCACAATATCTGGAATGGTAAGGTCAAAATGAGTAATGCAGTTATTTCCATTTTGGAAACAACTGGTGATGACTTCAATCTGAGATTGGCCCGCTACTTGAAAGGCGTGGGGAAAGCATGAACCGTTATGTGAACGCCATCGCCGGGCGGTTGAGTTTGCGTGCGCCGCAACGCCGCTCGTTGGAGATTCTGGATCGCATCACTGAGATTACCCCGCCTAGAAAAGACACTGATATCGCTGCCGTTCTGGAAATCATCCGTAGCGAGTTTCCGTCGGTGACCGACTTCGAACGTGAGTTTCCTTCACTGTGTTTTGCTTTAGCCACGGGGGTGGGTAAGACGCGCTTGATGGGTGCGTTCATCAGCTATTTGCACTTGGCACATGGCATCAATAATTTCTTCGTACTGGCACCCAACCTGACCATCTATAACAAGTTGATTGCGGATTTCAGCGACAGGACGCATCCGAAATATGTGTTCAAAGGTATTTCGGAATTCGCCATTGATGCACCTGTCATCGTTACGGGTGATAACTATGATCAGCATGATCCGGCGAGCGGCGCGCTGTTTGGCGGGGTGCGTATCAATATTTTCAATATCTCCAAGATCAATTCCGAGGTGCGGGGTGGCAAGTCGCCGCGCATCAAGCGGCTGTCTGAATATATCGGCGAGAGTTACTTTGATTACCTAGCAGGGCTGCCCGATCTGGTATTGCTGATGGATGAGTCGCATCGTTACCGTGCGAGTGCAGGGATCAGGGCGATCAATGAGTTGAAACCAATACTTGGGCTAGAACTGACGGCCACGCCGTTCGTCGAAGGCACCAAGGGCGCAGTGCCGTTCAAGAACATCATTCTCGATTATCCGTTGGGCAAAGCGATGGAAGATGGCTTTGTGAAAGAGCCTGCCGTGGTGACGCGCAAGGATTTCAATCCGGCGGGTATGTCACCGGAAGCGATTGAGGAGATGAAGCTGAAAGACGGTGTGCGTCTGCACGAGAGTGTGAAGGTGGAGCTGGAGACTTACGCAAGGGAAACCAGCAATGCTATCGTTAAACCTTTTGTGCTTGTCATAGCACGCGACACGACTCATGCTGGGGCTTTACTGGCCTTGATTAAGTCGGATGTGTTTTTCGAGGGGCGCTACAAGGACAAGGTCATTCAGGTGGATTCGAGCCGTACCGGTGCCGAAGAGGAGGAGATGATAGCCCGGCTGCTGAAGGTGGAGCATACAGATGAGCCGACCGAAATCGTCATCCACGTCAACATGTTGAAAGAAGGCTGGGACGTGACCAACCTCTACACCATCGTGCCGTTACGTGCGGCCAATGCGAAAATTCTTATCGAGCAATCTATCGGGCGCGGGCTGCGTCTGCCGTATGGCAAGCGCACCGGTGTGACGGCGGTGGATAGATTGAACATCGTCGCGCATGACAAATTTCAGGAAATCGTCGATGAAGCGAATCGTCCCGATTCCGCCATCCACCTGAAGACGGTGATACTGAATGACGATAGCTTCGGGCAGACGACGGCGACCATCGTTTCTCAGTCGCAGCTTGCCACCCAGTTGGGAATGAAACCTGCCGATGCAACCGGGAACACCAAGGTGGCTGGGCAGGATGTGCAGCCCGTTTTCACCAAGCCGGAAGAGCAGAAAGTGGCGCAGCTCGCCTACGAGGCGATCCGCAAGTTGGAGAACAACCCAATGATTGTGCCGACACTGGCGCACCTAAAAAATCCCGAGGTTCAGGCGGCCATCGTCAAGGCTGTGCAAGAACGGCATCGTCCTTCGCAGATGGAATTGGAAGGTGTGAGCGAGCAACCGGACTTCGCCGCTGTTGTTGCCAAGACGGTTGAGTTGGTGACGCAACAGACGATAGATATTCCGCGCATTCTGGTTGTGCCAAAAGGCGAAGTGAAGGCGGGTTTCAAACCATTTAACTTGCAGTTGGATGCGCTGAAATATCCGGCTGTGTCGGAAGAGTTATGGATTCAACATCTGCGCACGAGCCAGCGCGATGTGGTGGCTACGGGCAACGGAGGCATTGATGAAAAGCGGCTGGAGGATTTTGTGGTTAGCGGGCTGGTGGACTTCGACGATGTTTCATATGACGAGCAGGCTGACCTGCTATACGACCTCGCTGCACAAACCGTTAAGCATTTTTGCAGCTACTTGTCTGAGGATGAAACGCGGAATGTGTTGCGCTACCACCAGCGCGAGATTGCTCGGTTCATACATGCACAGATGCAGGCGCACAGCTGGGAAGATGCCGTTGATTACGAAGTAGTGGTGAGCAAAGGATTCACGGAATTCAAGAGCAGTGCCTACACCTTTGCAGTGAATGAGCCACCTGCTGATTATCGAGTGTCGCCGAGCGACAAGAGCAATATGGCTAAGTATGTGTTCGGCGGTTTCAAGCGTTGTTTGTATCCGGTGCAGAAGTTCGACTCGGAAGCGGAACGTGTTTTGGCAGTCATTCTTGATCGTGATGCCGAGAAGTGGTTCAAGCCCGCCAAGGGGCAATTCCAGATTTTCTACAAACAGGGTGCCAACCATCAGGAGTACCAGCCCGATTTCGTCGCCGAGACGAAGGCTGCGATTTACATGCTAGAACCCAAGGCGAGTAACCAGATGGAAGATGCCATCGTCCTCGCCAAAAAGGCAGCCGCAATCCGGTGGTGCAAGAATGCCTCGGATTACTCCAAGGCCAATGGCGGTAAGCCTTGGTGCTATGTGTTGATTCCGCACACCGCGATTGCGGTGAACATGACGGTGGATGGGTTGGCTGGGCAGTTCGGTTCCCACTAGAACTGGCGACATTGAAGATGAATTTCGACTTCGCCACTCTTGATGCCTTGCGTCTTAGCCATCCCGCTTGGCGATTGTTGCGTTCGGATCATGCACCGTTGGTCGCGAGTTTTTGCAGCGCGTGTTTATCGTGCCGAATGTGCGCGTCATGGCGCAAGCTGATTTGGCAGAATCCCTTGAAGACGAACTGTTCGCTTTGCGCGAAAGTCTCGGCTCAGACGCTTTTCCGAAATCTGCACTTGAATACCTCAACGACTGGGCGAGTCCAGAGAAGGGGTGGTTACGCAAATTCTATGTGCAAGGATCGGATGAGCCGCATTTCGATCTTTCTCCTCCAACTGAAAAAGCGATCACTTGGCTCGCAACCCTTACCCAGCGTAGCTTTGTGGGTACGGAGTCAAGGCTGCTCACACTGTTTGAACTACTCAAACAAATGAGCGAGGGCAGCGAGTCCGATCCACAAACTCGTATCGCTGAATTACACAAACGTCGCGATGAAATCGACAGGGAAATCGAACAAATATTATCAGGCGACATACCGATGTTGGACGATACTTCATTGAAGGATCGCTTTCAGCAATTCACGCAATTGGCGCGGGAGCTATTGGGCGACTTCCGTGAAGTTGAGCACAACTTTCGTGGCCTGGATCGGCGTGTACGCGAGCGCATCGCACTTTGGCAAGGATCAAAGGGGGCATTGCTGGAAGAAATCATGGGCGAGCGTGATGCGATTTCCGATTCGGATCAGGGACGCAGCTTTCGCGCATTCTGGGATTTTTTGATGTCTAGTAGTCGCCAAGAAGAACTGTCGGTATTGCTTGAGCGTGTGTTGGCCTTGGCACCTGTCATCGAACTCAAGCCGGATAGTCGAACCCGTCGTGTGCATTACGATTGGCTAGAAGCCGGAGAGCATACCCAGCGTACTGTCGCACAATTGTCGCAACAGTTGCGGCGTTTTCTGGATGACCAGGCATGGTTGGAAAATCGCCGCATCATGGACATTCTGCACGGTATCGAAACTAAATCGTTAGCCGTGCGCGAAGCTCAGCCGACAGGTGTGATGATTGATATTGCTGATACGGCTGCTGATATTGAGTTGCCGATGGAACGACCATTGCACACGCCGTCTATCAAACCCGTGATAGCCGACATTGTGTTGGAATTTGGCGATGCGGAAATTGATGCGGGGGTCTTGTATTCGCAAGTCGTCATTGATAAAGCACAACTGCTGGGACATGTTCGGCAGGTTTTGCAGGATCGCTCGCAAGTCACCTTGCGTGAGCTGTGCGAAATGCAGCCCCTACAACGCGGTCTGGCAGAGCTGGTTGCCTACTTGCAGCTTGCAGGGGATGGCTTTAAGACTGTCATAGATGAAGATGTGACCGATGATATTTTTTGGCGGCGAGAAGCATCAGATGGTCAAGGACAAGAGAAGCGGGCACGTTTGCCGCGTGTTATTTTTGTGAGATGAACATGGCAGAGCAAGAACTTAAATCAGAAAATACCGCATCAAGCAACGAGCTGTCAGCCCTGCTCATCAGCTTGCTCAAAGGGGTGATTTATCAAGAAAGCGATGCCAGTCTTTGGAATGCTCTGCTCAATCTGCAAGCTCGCGTGCGTGAGTACGTGACGGTGTTGGGCCTGGAATTGGTGCTGGATGAGGCTGAGGGGTATGCGTTCTTGCGAGCACGCCAAGAAATCGAAGACGAGGGAGTTGCCAAGTTGCCACGACTAGTAGCGCGGCGTCCGCTGACTTTCCCCGTGAGCTTGCTGCTGGCACTGTTGCGCAAGAAGCTGGCTGAGTTTGATGCAAGTGGCGGTGACACACGACTCGTTTTGACTCGTGACCAACTTGTCGAGTTGGTGCGCGTATTTTTGCCCGACAGTAGTAATGAGGCGAAGCTCATCGACCAGATCGAGACGCATCTGAATAAGATCGTAGAGTTGGGCTTTTTGCGCAAGCTTAAAACGGGCGCAGGACAACCCGCCGCATTTGAAGTACGTCGCATCATCAAAGCCTTTGTGGATGCGCAGTGGTTGAATGATTTCGATACGCGGCTGTCAGCGTATCAGGCGCAAATCAGTGCACCTTCAGTAGGTGATGCTAATGAGTGAAATACAAACATTGGGGCTTGATTTTGTCAGCGACGATGCGCTGTCTGGATTTCGTTTGCATCGTCTGGAAGTGTTCAATTGGGGCACTTTTGATGGCAGAGTGTGGGCGCTGAACCCAGATGGAAAAAATGCCCTACTCACAGGCGATATTGGATCAGGAAAATCCACTCTGGTGGATGCAGTCACCACGCTGTTAGTCCCTGCGCATCGTATCGCTTACAACAAGGCTGCCGGAGCGGACAACAAAGAGCGCACGTTGCGCTCTTATGTGCTTGGGCATTACAAGTCTGAACGCAATGAGGTAAGTGGAACGGCCAAGCCTGTGGCACTGCGCGACCACAATAGTTATTCGGTGATCTTGGGTGTTTTTCATAACGCGGGTTATGACCAAACCGTGACGCTGGCACAGGTGTTCTGGATGAAGGATGCTCAAGCACAGCCTGCGCGTTTCTTTGTCTGCGCGGAACGGGCTTTGTCCATTGCGACTGACTTCGCTAATTTTGGCTCAGACATCGTACAGCTCAGGAAAAAACTGCGAGGAATGGGCGCGGAAGTATTCGACAGCTTTCCGCCCTATGGCGCATGGTTCCGGCGGCGATTCGGCATCGAAAATGAACAAGCGTTAGAGTTGTTTCACCAAACCGTGTCAATGAAATCGGTGGGAAATCTTACCGATTTTGTGCGCAGTCATATGCTGGAACCCTTTGAGGTTGCGCCACGCATCACCGCTTTAATTGCACATTTTGATGATCTGAACCGCGCGCACGAGGCTGTGTTGAAAGCCAAGCGGCAAGTTGAGATGCTCACGCCCCTGGTTGCTGACGCTGAGCGCCATGCTTCGCAGGGTGCTTTAGTTGATGAATTTCGCGCCTCTCGCGATGCGCTCAATCCCTACTTCGCGGGATTAAAACTCGGTTTGTTGGAGAAACGCGTAGCGAATTTAATGGAGGAATGGGCGAGACAGGACGGGCAAGTCAAGCGGGCTGAAGAGCAACGAGACGCACAACGCGCCGAAGTATCTGAACTCAAACGCAGCATTACTGACAACGGTGGGGATCGTCTGGAACGTCTTGGGGACGAAATCCGCAAGCTAGAGCAGGAGAAGGTGGGACGAGCGCGCAAGGCGCAAAGTTACGCCGAGCTGGTACGTTCGGTCGCAGAAATCCCATCAGAAAATGAGCAAGGATTTTTGCTACAACGCCAACGTTTCGTTGTGTTGGCCGACACTGCCAAGACACAAGATGCCAACCTGCAAAACAGTCTGACCGAGCACAGTGTGAGCCTGCGTCAGGGCAAACAAGAGCATGACATGCTGGCTGCCGAAATCAGCAGTTTAAAAGCGCGACGCAGCAACATTCCATTGGAACAAGTGTCCATGCGGTCAGCTTTATGCAAAGCACTCAACTTGGCAGAAGAAGATATGCCATTTGCCGGTGAGTTACTGCAAGTGCATGAGGATGAACGCGACTGGGAGGGGGCTGCGGAGCGGCTGTTGCGCAGCTTTGGCTTATCTTTGTTGGTACCAGATGAGCATTACTCAGCGGTGGTTGAGTGGGTTGACAAAACGCATCTCAAGGGACGTTTGGTTTATTTTCGTGTGCGTCAGAGTTCTCGCAGTGATCTGCCCAGTTTGCATCCCGACTCTTTGGCACGTAAGTTGGCGATCAAGTCTGACTCGGCTTTTTACAGTTGGTTGGAACGCGAACTGGCATATCGTTTCGATGTGGCTTGCTGTACAACTCAAGAGCAATTCCGCCGCGAAACCCGTGCCATCACCCGTTCAGGTCAAATCAAGGCGGGCGGTGAACGGCACGAGAAGGACGACCGCCATCGTTTGGAGGATCGTAGTCGCTACGTGCTGGGTTGGAGCAACGCAGCCAAAATTGCCGCACTCGAAGTGCAAGCAAGGAGTTTGGAAAAAAGATTGGGTGACGTGGGCAGTCTGATAGGTAAGATTGAATCTGCACGCAGAGAGTTACAACAGCGCATCACGTTGTTAGCGAAGCTGGATGTGTACGCCGACTTTCGTGAAATAGACTGGCAGACGCTGGCACGAGAAGTGGCAGCGTTAGTCGATGAAAAGCAAAAGTTGGAGTCGGCTTCCGATGTCTTAAAACAATTGACTGCCAAGTTGAGTGTTATTGAGGAAACATTGGCCGCGACAGAAGTGCTGCTTGAAGAACACAGAGACAAGCGATCCAAAGTAGAGCAGAAAAAAATTGATGCCGAAACCTTGCGGATACAAACGCAAGCACTGCTTGATGAACCGACATACGCAATTCATTCGGTGCGATTTGCGCGTCTTGATACGATCCGTGCGGAGGCGTTGGGCGAGCATCAGCTTATAGTTGAATCTTGTGACAACCGTGAGCGGGAGCTACGCGAATGGTTGCAGGACAAGATCGATGCAGAGGATGCAAAACTCAAACGCTTGCGTGACAAAATCATCCAGGCGATGGCAGCTTACAAAGAGGCGTTCAAATTGGAGACCTCAGAGGTGGATGCCAGTATTGAAGCTAGTTTTGAGTATCGCACTATGCTCCATGCGCTACAGGCAGATGACTTGCCGCGCTTTGAAGCGCGCTTCAAAGAATTGCTGAACGAAAATACGATCCGCGAGGTCGCGAATTTTCAATCACAGTTGGTGCGCGAACGCGAAACAATTAAGGAACGTATTGCCCACATTAACGGATCGCTAACGAAGATCGACTACAACACGGGGCGTTACATTCAACTCGAAGCGCAGCCTACGCCGGATGCCGACATTCGCGATTTTCAAACGGATCTGCGTGCCTGTACGGAAGGTGCGATTACTGGTTCAGACGATAGCCAGTATTCCGATGCAAAATTCTTGCAAGTGAAGCTCATCATCGAACGGTTTCGCGGGCGTGAGGGGATTTCAGAACAAGACAGACGTTGGACAACCAAAGTCACTGACGTGCGCAATTGGTTCGTGTTTGCGGCGAGTGAACGTTGGCGTGAGGACGACAAAGAGCATGAGCATTATTCTGACTCGGGCGGAAAGTCGGGCGGACAAAAAGAGAAGCTGGCTTACACCATTCTTGCCGCGAGCTTGGCCTATCAGTTTGGTCTTGAATGGGGTGCAGTGCGCTCCCGCTCGTTCCGCTTTGTTGTGATCGATGAAGCATTCGGAAGAGGCTCTGACGAGTCGGCTCAATACGGTTTGCGCTTGTTTGAACAGCTCAACCTGCAACTCCTGATCGTTACGCCCCTACAGAAGATACACATCATCGAGCCGTTCGTTTCCAGTGTCGGTTTTGTTCAAAACGAAGATGGGCGTGCCTCCAAGCTCCGCAATCTTTTGATAGACGAGTATCGTGCGGAAAACGAGCATAGGCGCAGTTTCGGTGGAGGCTAACGTGAGCGTAGCGAATGTTAAGGTCGCGGACGCGACTGGCCGAAACCAGAAAGCGAGAGTTTCTGGATGAGTTGGACCAGACCAAATGACTTGCGTCGTCAGTTAGAAAAGCTATGGGAGCGTGGTGATATATTGGCCAGCCTTGTGACGGGGGCGTCGCTATTCCCGCGACGACTGACACTCAAGTGTCCCACTTCTACTGAGATGGCTGATCGATTTGATGAGGTGCGTACCTGGGTAGTAGAGATTCGAACTGTGCCGCATTGTCGAGTAGAGACGCGTGAGTTCAAGCACCGCATTTTCGGAACCAACTCTGTTCCCGCCGAAGTTTGGGTTGATAGCTTCGATGATGCCGTCGCATTCATAGCTAAGCGCAAAGACGTTGTCCGATTTATTTCTCTGATAGCGGAAACAAAAAAATCACAGCCGAAGCTATTGGGCTGGTTGATACAACGCCCTATGCGCGCGTTGGCTTTAACAGATGAGTGGAGTCGGTTGCTGGAGATCGTCGCTTGGATGCAGGCTAATCCTAGGCCAAACGTTTATCTGCGTCAGGTCGATATTCCAGGTGTGCACAGTAAATTTATTGAGGCGCATCGTAGCGTGCTGACGGAGTTGTTCGATATTGTTTTACCCCCTGATAGTGTCGATGCGACTGCGTCTGGTGTAAGCGGATTTGTGGCGCGTTACGGTTTTCGCAACAAGCCGCTGCGCATTCGTTTTCGCTTGCTTGATGAGCATGCAATCCCTGCTGCCATCGGACAAGACATAACCTTAGACGCACCAAGCTTTGCCAGTTTGAATCCTATGGTTTCGCGTGTATTCATTACCGAAAACGAGATCAATTTTTTAGCCTTTCCACTGATAAAAGATAGCTTGGTCATCTTCGGAGCGGGGTATGGTTTTGAAATGATGAGGCAAGCCGAATGGCTATCGCATTGTTGGATCTATTATTGGGGTGATATTGATACACATGGCTTCGCCATCTTGGATCAACTCCGCAATCAGTTTTTGCATACAGAGTCGTTTTTGATGGATAGGGCTACTTTGCTTAAGTTTGAGCCGCTTTGGGATATGGAAGAGCAGCAAACACTGCGCGACTTGCCTAGACTAACTCCCGACGAACTTTCACTTTATAACGAGTTACGTGACAACCGGATACGTAAAAATCTTAGGCTTGAACAAGAAAGAATCGGCTTTGCTTGGTTTGAAGACGCCTTAAAAAGGCTCTTAGATAGTCGATGAATTTTAAGTTGTTCTTCTGTTCAGCACACACTGAAAAGGCTGGCTGGCAGCGTACTCAGTTTATCCGGTCAATTTTGAACGAGCATACTCTCTACAAAGATGCCAGTTTTAAACGCGCGCCAACAGTCAAATAAGGCTTGTGTGCCTGCTCTCATCCTTAAGTGCCCCATATTTGTACATATAAATATTAACAGTCAATTAACTCATGAGTTCCAACTGTCGCAGTTGGACCCAAGCCGGTTGACGCCGCTCACCAGTGCCTTGATCGAGGCTGTCACGATATTAGCATCCATGCCCACCCCAAAGCATTCATACTCGCTGCTTGTGCATGTTACCTCCATGAAGGCGCAGGCTTGGGCGTCGCCACCTTCGCGGCTGCTGCCCATGGAGCGTTCTTCATAAAAGAGCACCTGCAGATCGATGCCGATGTTGCGTAGCGCATGAATGGCTGCATCAATTGGACCGTTACCCTCTCCCTGAAGACAATGAGTCGTACCGTTCATCTCAATCGTCAGGCGAATACCCTGTGCAGCGCTGTGCCCGAAAAGATGGTGTTCGACGTAGCGTAGCGGCTTAATAGTGGCGAGATAGGTTTGAGAAAACAATTGCCAGATATCAGTGGCATCCATTTCTCCTCCGTGGCTGTCAGTATGATGCTGCACCTTCCCAGAGAATTCGACCTGCAAGCGGCGGGGCAGCACTAGGCCATATTCAGTTTCCAGTAAGTAGGCGATGCCACCTTTTCCGGACTGGCTGTTGACCCGAATCACCGAATCGTAGCTGCGGCCCACATCGGCGGGGTCGATGGGAAGGTAGGGAACATTCCAGATAGTGTCTGGCGTTTGTGCGGCGAATCCCTTTTTAATGGCATCCTGATGGGAGCCGGAAAATGCCGTGAACACAAGCTCTCCAACGTAAGGATGCCGGGGGTGTGTGGGCAACTGGTTGCAGTATTCCACCGTGCGGACCACGGCATTGATGTCCGAAAAATCGAGACCCGGAGAGATGCCCTGGGTATAGAGGTTGAGGGCGAGAGTGACAATGTCCACGTTACCGGTGCGCTCCCCATTACCGAAAAGGCATCCCTCAACACGGTCGGCACCGGCCATCAAACCCAACTCGGCTGCGGCTACAGCGGTACCACGATCATTGTGGGTATGAAGGCTGAGGATGATGCTATCGCGTCGTGCAAGACGGCAATGCATCCATTCGATCTGGTCAGCGTAGATGTTCGGCGTTGCCGCCTCCACCGACGATGGCAAATTAAGGATGACCTTGTTGTCCGGCGTTGCACCCCAGGCGGCAGTTACCGCATCGCAGACCTCAAGTGCATATTCGAGTTCAGTGGCAGAGAAGGTTTCTGGACTGTATTCGAGCACCCATTCGGTTTCCGGTTGTTCGACTGCCAAGCTTTTGATAAGGCGCACGGCGGAGACGGCCATGTCCAGGACTTCCGCCTTGGTCATCCCGAATACTATTTCGCGGAAAGGCTTCGATGTGGCGTTGTAGACATGGACGATAGCTCGGCGTGCTCCCTTCAGGGACTCCATGGTGCGTCGGATGAGATGCTCCCGAGACTGGGTAATTACTTCGATGATGACGTCGGCTGGAATGTGATCGCCCTCGATGAGCTGACGCACGAAATCGAATTCGGTTTGAGAGGCGGAAGGGAAGGCGACTTCGATTTCCTTGAAGCCTATCTCGCAGAGCATGTGGAACATGCGCATCTTGCGTTCACCATCCATCGGCTCGATTAGCGCCTGATTGCCGTCGCGCAGATCCGTGCTCATCCAGATGGGCGGTGTTGTGATGGTCCGATTCGGCCACTGGCGGTCGGCGAGATTCACCGGCGGAAACGGGCGGTATTGCGAGGCGGGTTGCTGCAACATGATGGTGGCTCCTGTTGAGTGGAATGCAAGTTTTGTTGAACGACATTTTATTCAAAACGAAGCGATAGTTAATTGCGTATCATGGTTTGATATGCGCTATAACTGAAATAATATTGCTGAATAATGTAACTTCATACAAGATAATGGCTGTACATAGATAACGCAGGTAATGAAATGGAACTTGACCGTTATGATCAGCAGATTCTTCGTCTATTACAGGAAGACGGACGTATCAGCAATCAGGACTTGGCGGATCGCATTGGCCTTTCGCCTTCGCCTTGCTTGCGGCGGGTTCGTGCGCTTGAAGAGTATGGCATCATCATCGGATACCGCGCACACTTGGAAGCCAAGGCGCTGGGGCTGTCACTGATGGCCTTGATACACATTTCCATGGATCAACATACTCCGGAACGTTTCAATCACTTTGAGTTGCAGATTAGTGAGATTCCTGAAGTGATGGAGTGCCTACTGATTACCGGTCAAGCGGCCGACTACCAGCTCAAGGTTGTCGTCAAGGATATGGATGCGTATCAGGATCTTCTGCTCAACCGCATTAACCGGATAAAGGGCGTTACAGGGGTGCATTCGAGCTTCGTTCTGCGACGGGTTGTCAATAAGACGGGGCTTCCGGTCAAAGAAATATAGCCTCGACGTCCTTCTTCCGATTGGGTGGCAACACTGACGAATTCAACATCAGTCTTAAATATCGCCTGCTTCCTGAAAAATTACAGCTAAGCGGTCGATAAGTGCAGTTAATCTGGCGGCTTGAGTTGTGGAAGCTGGAATAATCCCGTCTTTGCCATCCGGCAAGTCCTAGGTTGCAGTTGCGCTCGTCACTGTCGGGCTCTATAGCACGAGATCAAGTGCAGCACTGACAGTTGAACTAATGAAGTTATGCGTAATGGTCAATTTATACTGCACGTCAATACGCCGGACTGTTGAAGGGGCTAGTATCAAGTCTCCAATAACACTCGGAACTGAATGGAACCATCTTAAGGCCAGTCTTGCATATGCTGCAGTCCTCACTCTCTTGGTCATTCATCATCGCACGGTATCGCGCGGCATTGTATGATTGCGGCGTACTTAACGCATTTTTCCATAGAGTTGATTTGTCAAAAAACAATTGGTCTATGGAGCCTGCTTTAAACGGTGCTCTCAGACATTGGACGGATAGCTGCGTAGTGGGCGTGCTAACTTTCACGGCGCGAATAAGCCGTTATCTGTTCAAACAGGCAAGCCCACATGCCCGAACTGCACAACTACTGCGAAGCTGATCAACATGAACCAAATCCCCCGCACCATTAGCCGAAATAACGGGCGGCGACTGGGAGTACTCCAAGTGAAAAATATGTGCCATAACTGAAAACAACACAAGCAGCTAGACTTTTAAAAGCTAATTTCCGCCTCCATGAAAGTAATGGCACACCCTGAGATAAGAACTCGGTCGGCTTTTACTTCGCAAGTAATGTTGCCACCACGCTTGGAAACCTGCTTGGCTTTTAAGATAATTTTGCCAAGTTTATTTGCCCAGTATGGTGCTAACTCACAGTGAGAGGAGCCAGTGACGGGGTCTTCGTTGATGCCTAACTTAGGGGCGAAGAAACGGCTGACAAAATCAACATCTACTCCAGGCGCGGTAATGATGACACCACGCAAATCAAGTTGGCTTAGCAGGGCGTGGTTGGGCGTGATGGCGTGAATGGTTGCCTCACTGTCGAATACAGCTATGTAATCGTCAGCTGCCAATACTTCAATAGGGCGCTGACCGAGCCCTTTAGCCAATGTTTCGGAAAGTTCGCAGGGTGTTGGCGGGCAAGCTGGAAAGTTCATTTCCAATTGTTTCCCCTTCTTTTTGACTAACAATTCACCACTACGTGTTTCAAAGGTGATGACCTGTTTGGAGTAGCCAAGAATTTCAAAGATGACATGAGCCGTTGCCAAAGTTGCGTGGCCGCAAAGGTCAATCTCTGCGACCGGCGTGAACCAACGTAACTTGAAACCTATTTCAGAAGGTACAAAGAAAGCTGTCTCGGACAAATTATTTTCTTCGGCGATGGCTTGAAGTAGGTCGTCGTCCAACCAGCGTTCCAAAGGACACACGGCCGCCGGGTTTCCTTCGAATGCTTGGGTAGCAAAGGCATCTATTTGGTACTGTTTAATTTTCATATCCAGTGGAGAGAATGGAGAAATTTAATGTTTGAGGTAACCGGCCGCTGGAACGCAAACGTGGAGGCGGTCCGGTTGGCCGTATGGTACGGCGTTATGCTGATAGAGGTCGCAGCCTGTCGTTGTTTGACGGAGGAGTTTGCTGATGCGGGCAATCGACTGGGTTGGGTTATACATTTTCAACGAGAACTACGTGTATTGCAGGTGTAATGGGCAGCACATTATGCGCGGTTGCAGCTCTAGGCGGAGTGAATATTACGGAGCCCTGCTAGCAGATCACCACACGGCTCTTGAAATAGACTTCAAGCGTACCCTCTAGGACGACCCAATATGCCCCTTCTCGCACCAGCTTGGTTCGAGAAAAAAGGCCGAAAACTCCACAATCTGAATTTGTTTTCCTTCTTACCGATAGGTTTTGAAAGGAGCACTAGGCAATGCATTTTGCCACTGGTGTAAGTTGAAGTCTAGGATATCGGGCAGCATAGCTCAGGCGTATGACACCCAACAGTTACCCAGCAGATCAAACGGTTTCTGCTACTGAAAATAAAAAAGTATGCAGATGTGCTATAAGCGATTTACAAACAATCGTTTAGGCATATCTTGCATATGCCTAATAGTTCAGGTCGGTCAAAGTTTTCTTCTTTCTTCTTGTTCGAACATATCTTTTAATCGTCTCTCAGTTTTCCGGTAATTTGATTATTTCGCAGCTGGTGGTCAGTAGCAATCACTGCTACAACACACCCTCGAAAGGTATATCGATACACCACGCGAAGCTGACGAGCCTAGTCCCCACAAGGCTCACTTTACCCATCTGCACAGGGGTCCTCTGGTTCGTGTCCATTTTAGAGCCAGTAGTAACCTTCATTCCTCCAATGACCGAGTACCCAGCAGAGCCGGGGAGATGCCTCACTAAATTAGTTAGACGTTAATGTGCGTGGCTTCCACAGGCCATTCACCAAAACCGTTGCGAAGATAATTGTAATAGCCCCTGCCAACATCTGAGGAGTAATGCTTTCCCCAAGAAACCATGCACCAAAGAGCATGGCAAAGAACGGGCTCACAAAAGTTACTGTTAGGGTTTTGGTCGGACCAACTTCGGCAATCAGCCTGAAGTAGATCAAATAGGCAATCGCACTACAGAGCAACGCTAACGCCGCCATATTTATAATGATTGTGGGTGTGATGACACCAATAGTGATAGGATCAATTGCACAGAATGGCAATATCAAAATCCCTGCAGCAACCTGACTCCCGCAAGCCAACGCCATCGGTTTAATTTCTTTTGCAAAGCGCTTAATATAAATCCCTGACAGGGCATAACACATGGCAGCAACGATACATGCTGCAATCCCCATCGCAAACATGGTTGAAATATTGGCGGTAGATCCGGAATAGCTAATCATGCCAACGCCGACCATCCCAAGCGTCAACCCCGAAATTTTGGAGGGCGTAAGGCGATCACTAAGCCATATGGCGGAAAACATGGCACCAAACAACGGCGCACTGGAGTTCACAATCGCCAAGTATGCTGCGGGCAGATACAATGCAGCAAATGAATAAAGCAAAAACGGCAGTCCTGAATTGATAACACCGATGATAGTGTAAAGTCTCCAGTTGCGTTTCCACTCGAGATTGAAATCAACTGCTGCGGAATAGACAACCAGTGCTAAACCTGCAATTAGCACACGCAAGTCTGTCGTGACAATGGGTCCAAGAACAGGGACTAGCGTCCGAGTAAAGATAAATGATGAACCAGATATCGATGCCAATAAAAAGAGGGTAATCCAGTGATTAATTTTCATGAGGGTACTCCAAAAAGTTATCGAGTTGATTCATGCATATGAAGCGCCTATTCATATGAATGATCCGCAATTGCGGCTAATCAAATTTTTGTACAAATCACAACCCCGCAGGACCATGCCATTTTCGTGATTACAAAGTCGTTATGTTTCTCTAGGAAGCCCAAAAGACTTTCCACCTTGGGGGGGTGATCTTCTGGCCAATTAGGCTGTGGCAGCATATCGTCAATGACATATAGGCCATGCCTATTCAACATGCTGAGCGTTTCTTCAAGACATCGATATTTTCCGGCCCATGTATCTGCAAAGATGAAATCAAATCGTTCCCCTTTTGAGGACAGCGACTGAACAAAGTGATCTCCATCATCACAGACGACGCTTAAACGCGAATCGTCGCCGAGATGTCGTTGCGCTACATCCAGCAACGTCTGGTCATTATCCATTGTCACAAGCGTTGAGTCCGAACTCATGCCATCTAAGAGCCACGCCGTCGATAGCCCCGTCCCGGTACCAAGTTCGAGAAAACGGCCTTTCGCTTTAGATGCAGCAAGCGTTCTTAGCAATGAGCCGACCATGGGCTCACTCGCCATCTTGAAATCGAGTTTTTGTGTGTCCACCATAATTGCTGATAAGATTTTTGGCGGATATAGGTTGTGTTCATCTTCCATCGACTGCTCCTTTGACTACTGGTTATGCCGCTTTTTTTTCTTCGGGTGCAGCATCTTCTCCCGCCACTTCAAGCAAAGTAAAAACATGATTCAACATGCTGGCCAAGCCCCATAGTTCACGATCTTCCATCCCGAGGCCATTGCCTGTATCAATCATGGTTTGCCTCGAAAACAGCGCAACTGGCCAAGTTGCAGGATCGCTTTTCTTAAAACCACAGAGGTGATGCCAGTCATGGGCAGGCAAATCGCCCACGAAACAGCCAAACCGGACAGGCGCGTGAATGAAGATCAATTTTGCTGCCCACTTCACCCATTGGCCGGCATATTCCAAGCCATGCGCTCCTGTAGCCGGGCATGGATCGCCGAAGAAACGTCCCCAACAGCGATCCGCGTAAGCTTCCAGTCCGGTTGGTGATTTTTCAGTAATCATCCACGCATGTTCTGTAATGAATTGCAGCAGTGCGCTTACGCTATACAGGATAAATAGTGGCAACCAAACGACGAGGGCGACATGCCACCAGGTAGTCATCATGCTCAGCCCAACGGTGATTGACGCTGCCCACGCCAGAGAGATGAATCGCCACACAAGCGGGCGCCTAATAAAATTGGATCGAAAGCGCGAGACCAAGAATATCCAGTGCAAACGCGGGGAAAGCAGGCTGACGAACAACCTTCTCCAGAGCGATGATTTCGTCTTGCCTGGGACAAAACCCATCGAAAATAACAGCGCCGCATCAGCATCATCTTTGGTGGTAAATAATGCACGGCTATGATGAGCTAAATGGTCACGACGATACTCTGCGCCATGCTGAACCAGCGCAATCGTTGTCAGGACATTGAGCATCAGTTCGTTTGCCGCCGGATTACCGCGAATGAACGTGTGATGGACACAATGATGCGCGAAGACCACCTGGATTTTTCGCACCAACCCTGTGCAAATTACCCAGGTAAAGGGCAAGGCAAAAGTACCCCACATCAATGTATGTGCGAGTAAATAAAGATTACCGCCCATCATTCCTGTCAGTACAATCAATGTCAGAAAAAAATTGGTGACCGGAGAAGGTGCCAGATATGCGCATGAGGGTTCATTCGGAAGCGGCTTGCCTGTTATCACAGTAATAAATGGTTGCAACCATTTTGGCAAAATCGCCATGGATTCCCTGATGCCTGAACGAAACTCGCCAATATGTTGGCGGTGTATTTTCATACTTATAGGCGTGATTGGCGCATTGCTCGAACTGCTCATGTCTATATTCTCCTCATTATGTTGTGATGTTCAGCAAATTCGATGTGTGTTTGAGTGCGTGCGTGGTAGTTGATATTGAGCACTCCGATGCTCCTGCTGGTAGGTACAACCACGATACCCCGCTCGCCGTCTATCAGTTTGTTTTCAGATTCTGCACATGACATGTTGATTAGGACGTCCGCTGCCAGACAATGGCCCAATTGGAGGTTTCCATAAACCCGAGTTACGGGAAGCTGAAAAGCATTCGCCATCATTTGGTTAAAAAGGGAGTTCATGTTGTGGGTGACCACAAACTGATAGGGGCTGTCTTCTCCTGCCAGCGCCATAGACGCACGAACTGCTTTTTCCATTAGAAAATTAAGATTGGCTTCCAGATCGTAGGGGTTTGCTCCTTGCTCAATAGGGGGCGCATGGATGACTTTGCACGTTCCCAGATAGAATCCTGGCCCCTCCCTTGACACTAATCCTGCGGCAGCACCATCACTATGGAGGTAGGAATCTTTCAGGATGCGGGGAACACCTGCTGCCGTGACATCATCGGCGATCAATACCAGCACATTGTTCGCAGCACCCGATTGAATCAACGCCTTGGCTGTGCTGAGAATTGGGACGCTGTCCCCGCAATTCTGAAAGCCTACAAGCTGAACATAAGCATTTTGGAGTTGCAATCGGGTAATCAAAGCATGTCCAAAGTCTTCTTTGAAATCTGGCGCGCTTAGTGAATTAGTTCCCAATAGCAGCACGTCTATTGAATCACGATCTACATTCCCTGCTTTTTGAAGCGTTGCTTCTGCCGCACGAAGTGTCACGGCCAGCAATGGTTCAATGCGACGGCGATAACCAGTCGCGCCACGAACCAATAACTGCAGGATTCGTTCTCTGGAAACTCCATCTTCTTTAAGGGATGCGGTTGTACGGTGCTCCCCGAGCACATAAGACAAGTCATGTATATAGGCCATGATTATTGTTCGATCATGGCAACCGGGGTAGTCCATTCCCGGAACTGGATGGTTCTCCCCTGATATATGCTTTCCAATGTTTGGCTTAACCGTATGGAGAGATCCGCGCTACTTGAACTAGGGAACCGCTTCCCGTTGAATGACAAAGTGTCAATTGTCCGAACACCGAGCGCGGTGGAGGTTGCAAATGCCTCATCAAGTGTTCCACCCTGAATCCAGTCCATTATTTCTGCAACAGTCACTACTCGCTCAGAAACTTTCCAGTCCTCATTTTTCAAAATGGAGATGACTGATCTGCGCGTAATACCTGCCAAGATGGTGTCTTTTAGTTCAGGCGTTATGATTTCATTGCCAACACGGAAGAAAATATTCATCGTGCTCGCTTCTTCAAGTACGCTATGGCTGAGTGGATCCAGCCATACAACCGCATCACAACCATTTTTCTTTGCTTGTAAAGTTGGGTAGAGTTGATGGGCATAATTTGCCCCTGTCTTGGCAGCACCTAATCCGCCGGGCGCGGCGCGACTGTAGTGTTGTTCAACCCATAAATTCAGTGATGGGGGCCGGAAGGGGCGGATTGGCGCAGTCAATAAATAAAAAGCGTAACGTGATGCCACGATGGGCATTATGTGATCATCTAGCGCAACTATAATTGGGCGGATATATAGCCAATCGCTTTCAAAAGGAGATTTCCACGAGGCGGTTTTGGACAAAATCAAGTGCACGGCCTCTGCATACATTTCATATGAAGGGATGGGTATGCACAAACGCGCGCACGAATCCATCAACCTTGCATGATTCTCAGCAAGCCGAAAAACATTTGCATGGCCTTTTGCGGCACGATAGGCCTTGCAGCCCTCAAATACACTGGCTCCAAACTGCATGGCCATGGCGCCGGGGTGGATGCATTGAGGCTCTTGCGGCGCCGAACGCAATTTCCCCCACTGCCCATTTTCATAATCCGCAATAGCCATCGTGGCAGACCATCCTTCAAACACAGGTTGTGAGCTCATTGCAGATCCAATCCCAGCGTACTGGCTAACTGTTTTCGACTATTCTTCCCGTTCTCTGACACCGGAATGGTGTTCATAAAGTGATAGTGTTTCGGCATCATATAAGACGGTAAATCTGCGGCAAGAAACGTACGCAGCGAAGATTCATATCCAGAAGTATCTTTTTCAGTATGCTTTTTGAATACCAGCGCTGCATGCAAGTCATTCCCTTGGCCGTTATTGATGGCCAGTACGCAACTATTCGCTACATCCGGGAATCGATTAAGCGCAGTTTCAATTTCTTCCAATTCAACCCGATTGCCATTCACCTTGACTTGGTTGTCTTTTCGTCCAATAAAGTAAAACAGGCCATCTTCATCGAAATAACAAATATCTCCGGATCGAAATACGGTGTCTATATAGTGCGAATGTTGCGGGTTTTGAATCAGTCGGCATTCGGTTTGCTCGGGTTGATTCCAGTACCCGGAAAACAAGGTGGATCCTTTGAGGTGCAATTCACCAGGCACATTAGGTTGGGTAATCACGTTCCCTTCATCATCAATGAGGAGCATTTCCATGTCGCGATGGCCGCGTCCAACGGGCATGTGTGATTTTTTGGAACGGAAATATTCCGGGCCCAGCACCTGAAAAGTACAGGCAATGCTTTCAGACTGTCCGTAGATGTTGTAGAAGTCCACATCCTGCAGAATTTCATGGATTGCGCACATGTGCTCCGCAGGAAAATGCTCTCCGGCAAAGACGATTCTTTCCAGTGTGTTCAGCTTGCATATTGAACCAGAAGCTGACTGAAGGATCAGCTTCCAGATCGTTGGCACTCCACTGAAATGGGTGATGCCAAGGCCCGCTATTTGATTGACGAACTGTTCTGGCTTTCGCAGCAAACTGCGGTTTGGCAATATCAGTGTCGCACCAAACCCTAGGCATAAACCAATATCGAGAAGCGCAAAATCAAACTGGAGCGGCGATAGGCTGGCGTATCGCTTATCCCTACCTAATTGCAAGTGATCAATCAATCCGCACCAAAAAGAAACAATTGCCCGATGGCTCATGACAATGCCTTTAGGGCGTCCGGTTGATCCGGATGTGAATACAATATAAGCGGGGTCTACCGTAAGCGGTCTGGAGGGCACGGTAGATTCAGTCTGCTTCCTGTGTGCAACCTTGTTTTCGATGATGAATCGCTTAAAGACATTATCAATTTCCACAGCCTGTTGAGCCGGCAGATCCGTCTTGTTGGAATCAAAAACAACCATTGCCGGATCTAGGTCGTCAATGATAGTTCCCCTTCGACCTTGAGGTACTTCAGGCGAAATCACAGTAAACACTACCCCTGACCTAGAGCATCCGATCAATACCGCGATGGCGGCAAAACTTGAGTCCGCAACTAGAACTAGGCGATCACTTCGCCTCATCCCCTTATCTTGCAGGTATTGAAACCAGAAGGATGCCTTTTCTGAGAGCTGGGCATAGCTGTAAGCTCCCGTTGTATCTTCAATGGCAATAGCGTCGGGTTGTTCTTTAGCCCGAGACAGCCAGAGTGTGTGCAGATAATCCATAGATTAAAATTCCACCTTGATAGCTGCACCGCTTGCCAGATGCTCACGAATATTCATCATTACAATCAATCCTTCTCCGTTGTTAATTCGAGTCTTGTATACCCGTTCCTTTTTATTCTTGATGGCAGCTGCTTTAATAACCAACCTTGCACATGCTGCGGGGACATGTACGAGGCCATCACGGTCACCAAACAACCAATCTCCGGAATTGATCGTGTGTCCTGCGACAACAACGGAATCTGGCATGGGAGAGGCCGTCCCAAGGGGGGCGGCAAGGGGTGACAAAGAGGCTGCCCAGACGGGCAGCTCCAAGCGGCTTGCATCAGCGATATCCCGGACTTTTCCGGTGCAAAGCAGCCCTGCGATGCCTTTCTTCTTGGCGGCAAGCATAATAATGTCGCCTAATAATGCAGCATCACCTATCGTGTCCTGAATTACCAGAATATGCCCTGATTGAATGGCATCCAGTCCTTGCAGTACAGGCAAAATATTTCCATCTGTCAGAACCAGATGAACGGGGCCAATAAGCTTGATTTCTGGAGTGAAATTCGTCAGATGGTGATTCAGAACCGTTGCATAACCCATGCTACGGTCTGATACCACCGAACTGTTCAACCCGGATGCTTCCTTAATCAATGATGCAAGACGGTCGCCTGTCATTTGACTATTAAGGTTATCGCCCATAAGCAGAATAAATGCTGTGAATTGATTCAAAAGTCGCGAGCCTGAAGTTTTCAATATCGACGGTGCAAGCGAGCGCATCTTCAACGTATAAAATGAGTTCAGTCAGCATTAATGAATCGACAATTCCAAACCCAACAAGATGGGTGTCCGCGTTTATTTGAAGGGGAGAAATCTTTGCCCCGGATGAAATAAACTCAATAGTATTCGAGAGGAATTCATCGTAGGTCACAGCACTGCCTCCTGTAGGTTGTTATTACGAATATTTGCTTCTTTCTGTATGTTTTGCGCAGGCAGCAATTTGGCCTCAACCAGCAATTGGCGCAGGGAATCGATTCTTTTTGATGCAGATGGACTCCTGATAAAAAAACTCTCGTTTTTCGCTTCAATGAGACGAGCCCTGAGTTCAAGCGCATTGCTCAAGCCAACCATCTTGTAGATATTGACGTTGTGATAGTCGTGATGTCTTGTTATCAAGTACTGCGCCACATGTTTTTGCAGATTGGCCCAGTCGTCTTTCGATACCAATGAGCGGGTGGCTTCCGCGAAATGCCGTACCAGCATTCGGCCAAATGAGATGTGCCTGCTTTCATCTTCTATGTGATAGCGATTAATGGCGCGAACGAGTGTCGGCAATGTTTGATCCTTTGACATGACCTCATTCAGACCCTGCCCAAGCTCTTCGAAGATCAGTACATGGACAAAGGTCAGTAGGTCGCCCGTTTCTGGATATTCCCAATTTTCCCCTTGGGCATAGGAATAAAGTACCGGGAAAAATTGTCCATGCCGCGCACAAAACTCCGCGAACATATGAATGTGGTTGTTTTCTTCTTCGATGAAGTGATAGAAATATGGCCTGAATGCCGCATATCGCGACTTGAGCATTCGCGTTGCCATGTTTGCGATGACTTCTTTTTCCCCGGAAGCCGAGACAGAGCACAGTAAACAGAACTCAAGCTGTGAAAGCATTAGTTTTTTTTCATGGGTGAGCGCCTCATACTCTGGTTCACCATAGATCGAGATGAGCTTTTCTGGCATCCAAAACTCATCGCGGGATGGCTCACTATCCCATGGTAAATCAGTCAAAGGGCTAAGTTTCTTTTGTACAGATATCCTTAACAAGTTTTCTATTTGTTTCACTGGTGCCTCACTTGGTTTGTAAATACCGACCAGACTTGCAATTGTGTTATTTGCCTGCTCAAGTTGACTTCCCTGGTTTGTCCCTACTACTAAATTGCTGCGCATAACTTTACCCTCTAAGAACGACCACCCGATGGCGGTCTAGTTAGTGCACCTTCTTTTTAAAGAGTGCCTTAATGCTTGGATTGCAACGCACTTGTCATACTCGGTGAAAATGGGCTAGGTGCCTAAGTCCATTGGTATTTAACTGGTGGTGAACGCTGCAGGCATTTAATCACCCTGATTAAGTTATGTCGCCTATCTGTTCTGATAGGTTTGTGGGTGAATAAGTCATTGCGCATATCCACTGCGATGCAGCCGATGACTTCTGGTGAGGCGACTATCAACCGATAATGCTGAGCACGAGAAATGCTTGCCACGGTACTCGGAAAATATGCATGCCACCGACCCTCAATGGTTAAGCAACTTTCGGAATTTCCCCAAACAAAGCTGTATGCGTTTGTTCGCCTATATCAATGTTTAGCGCTACAGCATTTTCCACGCCGATCCGTATAGGTGGCCCAAAACGTGTGATGGCTATACCAGTGCGCCGCAGTAACCGTTCTATTGCAGTGGTGGTTACTGTGACGTAACGATCAATACCCATGCGGTCGCCAAACAAGACAATTTCTCGCATTGATTCCAGAGCCAGTTCTGTGAATCCAAAACCATGGGGGCCGTCTGTTTCGATGGCGAACCTACTTAGTTCCCAAATGTTCGTGCCTTCAGGCACGGTATGTCCATGCAGCAGCCCGGGCTCGGTGCGTGCCGTGCCGGTCGGGGTCACCGTCGCGCACGACGATGTCGCGGATGCGGGGCCGCTCGCCGGTGCGATCGCCGGTCTCGGCGCGCTGCCCGCGGCGATCGAGGTGGTCCTCATCGTCGGAGGCGACATGCCGACGCTCCGACCTGCGGTCCTCGAACTCCTGGTCCGGACGGTGGGGGATGACCCCGCGATCGCGGCCGCGGTCCTTGATGCGGGCGGTCCCATGCCGATGGCGGTGCGCCGAGACGTCGCTGCCCGGACGGCCGGGAACCTGTTCGCCGGCGGCGAGCGGCGGTTGCGGGCGCTCCCGGAACGGCTGGCCGCGACGGTGATCCCGGCGTCAGCCTGGCGCGTCATCGACTCCGATGCCGCCACCATCCGCGACATCGACCGGCCGAGCGACCTGCCGAACGTCCTGCCGACCGACGCGCCCGACGCGCCGCGAGACTGAGGCTTCCGGACACACGACGACCCCCGGTGTGGAGGCACCGAGGGTCGACGCGCGAGGGAGGGAGGGCGGCGGAGCCGAGCGGCGGAGGACTCAGCTCCGGTAGGGGTAGTCGGTGAGGGTCGGCGCGACCGGTGTGGCAGCGTCGGCCTGGGTCGAGGTCGAGATTCCGGCGAGGGCCGCGCGGGTGGCGTCGGCGATCCGCGTCGTCACGCTCGGCCGGGCGCTGCGAAAGGAGCGCTGGATGGCCGCTTCGTGACGAAGGGTCTCGAGCTGGTCGTTGACGACCAGGATGGCGTAGGCGTTCATGGTGTTCGATCGCTCCTTTCTGCGTCCCGGTCCTTCCGGTTCGCATCCAGAGCATCGCGTCTCGCGCGTTCCCGGCCCACCGACATCCGGCGTCGATCGAGCATCGTCATGTGTCCATGCGGGGCGTCGCCGATCAGCCCAGGTCGGCGTCCTCGAACACGGCCACGCCCTCGACGAACGTGCCGACCACGCGTCGCTTCGCCGATCCAGCCGGCGCCTCGGTCGAACAGGTCGCGGTCCAGGATCGCGAGGTCGGCGAACTTGCCGACCTCGAGCGAGCCCGTGTCGTCGTCGAGGTGGTTCACGTACGCGGAGCCGACGGTGAAGGCCGCCAGGGCGTCGATCAGCTCGAGCCGCTCGTCAGGCAGGAAGACCTCGCCGCCCGCGATACCAGTCGGGCGTGCGGCGCTCGACCGCGACCGCCATCTCCCAGATCGGGTTCGCGCTCGAGACGCTCCAGTCCGAGCCCATCGCCAGGACGGCGCCGGCGGCCCGCAAGCGAGCGGAACGGGTACTGCCAGCGCCACCGCTCGCCGAGGAACGGGATCGTCAGCACGTCCATCTGGTCCTCGTGGACCGCCCAGAGCGGCTGGGCATTGGCCGCCACGTCGAGCTCGCGGAACCGCGGGATGTCGTCGGGGTGGATGACCTGGATGTGGGCGATGTGCGGCCGCGTGTCGGACGTCCCGTTGGCCCGGCGCGCGGCCTCGACCGCGTCCAGCGAGGCGCGGACCGCCCGGTCGCCGATCGCGTGGAAGTGCGGCTGGAACCCGAGCGCGTCCAGCTGCGGCACCCACGATCGCGAGGCCCTCGGGGTCGATCTGGAGCAGGCCGCGGTTGTCGGTGACGGCCCCGTGCCGATCGAGGTACGGCTCGAGCATCGCCCCGGTGTAGTTCTCGAGGACGCCGTCCATCATCAGCTTGACGCTGGTGGCCGCGTACCGGCCGACGACGTCGGCCCGGCGGCGCTCGACGAACTCCTCGATCTGCTCCGCGCCCGCGGTGGTGCTCCCACCACATCGCACCGACGACGCGCCCGGTCAGCTCGCCGCGTGACGCGAGCGCGACGTAGGCGCGCTCCTCGGCGTGCGGCTCGACGATCGCGTCCTGCCAGGCCGTGATCCCCAGCTCGTGGAGGTGGCGCTGCCCCAGCCGGAGGCCTTCCTCGAGTTCGGCCGGCGTGTCGTCGGGCAGGAAGGCGCTCGACGAGGTCCATCGCGCCCTCGTGCAGCGTGCCCGAGGGGTCGCCGTCCGCGTCGCGCTCGATCCGTCCGTCCGTCGGGTCGGGCGGTGGATGCGGTGATCGCCCGCGAGTTCGAGGGCCTTCGTGTTCACCCAGGCGCCGTGGCCGTCGCGGTTCGTCAGGAAGACCGGGCGGTCCGGGACGACCCGGTCGAGGTCCTCGCGGCGCGGCGTCCCGCCCTCGAACGCGGCCATGTACCAGCCGCCGCCGCGGATCCATGCCTCGTCGGGGTGCGACCGCGGCATACGCCTCGATGATGTCGAGGCCCGGGCCGGACTGGCGGTCCTCGTGGAGGTCGCAGCGGAGCATCGCCAGACCGCCATGGACCGGGTGGACGTGCGCATCCTGGAAGCCCGGCGTGACGGTCCGGCCACGCAGCTCGATGACGCGGGTCTTCGGCCCGATGTGCGGCGCGGACGGCCGCGTCCGTGCCCACGGCGACGATCCGCCCGTCGCGGACGGCGAGGGCCTGTGCCCAGCTTCGGGCCGCATCCATCGTGGCGAGGCGGCCGCCGAGCAGGACGAGGTCGGCGGGTCGGTCCAGGGTCATCAGGCCTCCGGGGTCCACGGGTGGGGAACGGCGCCAGTCTGGCAGCGTCGCGCGCGTGCGAGTCCGGGCCATCCCGCACGTCGCGACGGCGTAGCATCCCGTCCATGACGTCCGTCCACCTGCTCCATGCCGGCTACGCCGACGAGCGCGTCGGCGTCGTCCGTCGTGCTCGTCCGCGACGGCGATGCCCTGATCGTCGTCGACCCGGGCATGGTCGCCCGCCGATCGAAGATCCTCGACCCGCTGCGGGCCCACGGCGTCGAGCCGGAGGCGGTGACCCACGTCTTCCTGAGCCATCACCACCCGGACCACACGATCAACATCGCGCTGTTCCCGAAGGCCGAGGTCGTCGACTTCTGGGCGCGCTACAGGGACGACCTGTGGCTCGGCCACGACGGCGACGGCTACCACCTGTCCCCGAACGTCGACGCTCTGGCTGACGCCCGGCCACACCGCCGAGGACGCGACGCTCGATCGTCGAGGCCGACGACGCCGTCTACGCGATGACCCACCTGTGGTGGCACGAGGACCGGTCACTCGCGTGCCAGCAGCACCACCGAGGTACCAACTCGAGCGCGCAATTTGCGCACCCTTGCCGGGCAACATCGACCAGCGAGAATCGTGGAGCCCACCGGGATGTTACGGATAGGCAAGGTGTTGCCCGCCTTGATCGGCGCTTCCGAGCCGCTCAAGATATTCCGGAGCCCGACTTCCAGGCCACGCGGCGCAATGATGTAGCGACGCTCGCCGTCCGCGTAACACACCAGCGCGATGTGTGCCGTGCGGTTCGGGTCATATTCAATACGCTCGACCTTGGCCGGAATGCCATCCTTATTGCGCACGAAGTCGACAACGCGGTAGTGGTGTTTGTGTCCACCGCCACGATGACGGATC
>CAWASY010000084.1:0-6304 GCA_963784505.1 uncultured beta proteobacterium
CCAAGGAATATCAGGTTCAGATTGATCCATTTCTGCTCAGGAAGTACAACGTCACCATAGATCAGGTTGCCCAGGCGGTGGGCGCAAACAGTAGCAATGGCGGTGGCGGGCTGCTCAAGCGCGGAGATGAATCGTTGGTGGTGCGCAGTATCGGACTGTTCAAAAGCATCGACGATATTTCCCGTGTGGTCGTGATGGCAAAGGATGGCAAAACCGTGCTGGTTGGCGATATAAGCAAGGTCGTCATCGGTGCTCGTCCGCGCTCGGGCGTCGTGGCATTCAATGAGCATGACAATGTGGTTGAAGGCATTGTGCAGATGACCAAGGGGCAGAACGCCAGCAAAGTGGTTGAAGCGCTCAAGGAACGTATTGCACAGTTGTCGTTGAAATTGCCGCCGGGTGTGAAAATTGTGCCGTTCTACGATCGCACCGAACTGGTTAAACACACCGTGCATACGGTCAGCGAGAACCTGCTGGTAGGTGCGCTGCTGGTGGTGGCCATACTGATTCTGTTTTTGCGCAACTGGTATGCGGCACTGGCCGTGGCGGCGATCATTCCGCTTGCACTGTTGTTCGCCTTCATTCTGATTGATGCGCGCGGCGTTTCTGCCAATTTGATTTCACTAGGTGCGGTGGACTTCGGTATCATCATCGACAGTGCCGTGGTGCTGGTCGAAGCGCTGATGGTGAAACTGGCGCTGGCCAAGGCCGATAGCCTGCCGCAACATCACAGCTACGGCTGGCGCATTCATCTGATCAAGCAGAACTGTATCGAGATGGGGACGCCCATCCTGTTCTCCAAAGCCATCATTATTCTGGCTTTTTTGCCGATTTTCACCTTTCAACGTGTGGAAGGAAAAATCTTTTCGCCGGTTGCCTTTACGCTGAGTTTTGCGCTGCTTGGTGCAATCATGCTGACCCTGACCCTGTTGCCTGCGCTGCTCAGTTTCGCGGTCAAGAACAAGGACCTGGCCGAGCAGCATAGCGAGTGGATGCATCGTTTGCAGGCGCGTTATCGCAGTCTGTTGATCTGGGCTGAAGGTCGCCGTCGTGCCATCGTATCCGTCTCGGTCGGGCTGTTGGTCATTACGCTGGCCTTGTCGCCGTTGTTGGGTAGCGAATTTTTGCCCAAACTAGATGAAGGCAATATCTGGCTGACCATCAGTTTGCCACCAGCGACTGCGCTTGAAAAAACCAAGGATGTGGAACGCGAGGTGCGTAAAATTCTCAATGCCTACCCCGAGGTCAACAACGTGGTGACGCAGGTTGGACGTCCCGATGACGGTACCGACCCCAAGGGGCCGAATAATCTGGAAATCATGGCGGATCTGAATCCGCATGATCAGTGGCGCTTTGCGGACAAGGAGGCGATGATTGCCGACATGACGCGAAAAATCCAGCAGATTCCGGGCGTGCCGACCAATTTCTCACAGGTGATTCAGGACAATGTGGAAGAAGCCTTGTCCGGTGTCAAGGGTGAGATTTCGGTGAAGATTTTCGGGCCGGATCTGGAAATACTGGAGGATAAATCCACCCAGGTCGCCGATATACTGGCGGGTATTCGTGGTTCGGCCGATGTGGCGGCCATCAAGGTGGGCGGACAGACCGAACTCAATATTACGCTCGATCGTGGGCGTATGTCGCGATACGGACTCAATATCAATGACGTGAATGCCACTATCCAGACCGTGCTGGCCAGCAGTACCGTCAATGTCTTCTATGAAGGGGACAGACGATTTGATGTGACAGTGCGCGTGGCCCAACCGTTCCGCGATGCGGTAGATGATGCGCGCGACTTGCCGATTGCTTTGCCCTCGGGTGGTTCGATTCCGCTAGGATCGATCGCAGAGATCGATGTGCGACAAGGTGCAGCGCGGGTTGGGCGCGAAGCAGGTGGTCGGGTGGTCGCGGTCAAGGCAAATTTGATGGGGCGCGATCAGGGCAGTTTTGTTGCCGAGGCGATGGAAAAGGTTAAAGCGCAAGTGACATTGCCACCGGGTTATACAATGACCTGGGGCGGTCAGTTCGAAAATCAGCAGCGCGCCATCAAGCGTCTCAAGGTGATCGTGCCGTTGTCCATATTGATGATTTTCGTGTTGCTGTTCTGGGCCTTCAAGTCCATGCGCAAGGCACTGCTGGTCATTATGATGGTGCCGTTCACGCTGATCGGCGGTCTGGCAGGATTAGGGCTGGCTGGTCTGCACATGTCGGTCTCGGCTGCCGTGGGCTTCATCGCGGTTGCCGGTATTTCGGTGCAAAACGGCGTGATCATGGTCGAACAGTTCATCGAAGGGATGCGCAATGGCCGCACCTTGGCACAAAGTGTCATGGAAGGGGCGCTTGCACGCTTACGCCCGATTCTGATGACCGCCATGATGGCGGGGATCGGTCTGTTGCCGGCGGCCTTGTCGCATGGCATCGGTTCGGAGACGCAGCGCCCCTTTGCCGTGGTAATCGTGGGCGGGATTGTTTCGGCAACCCTGTTTACTTTGCTGTTGCTGCCCTTGTTGTTTCCGGTGTTTACTGAAGAGGTGAATGTTGAGGATGGGCAACCGTTGACTTCTGAATAGGCAGGTTCTCATCCCGGACGGGTTCTGGGATGAGGGGTGCTTGAATAGCCGGACTAAAAGCTGCACCCATCGTGTCGGTCACTTTGTTTACCATGTCGGGTGACTGGGAGCGGGTGTGATAGGTTATATCGGGAAAAGCCTATCGACCCTTGTCTTTTGTCGCACAGTTCGAGCGCATCATGAAAGGGGGCAAAGATCGACCGCTTCGTGCATGTTGCCCTCACTGGGCAGATTGGGCGTTACCTCATATTCAGGTTGCTTTGCAGTCGTTTAATGAACCGTTGTGTCGTGGTCAGATTGCCTGCGGCCAGCAGGGCGAAGACCCGATTGCTGTCCATGTCGTATCACGGATTTTATAATCGCTAAACGTATCGAATGCCTCGTGAAGGAAGTCGCATACGGCTTCAGGGGGCGGGGTTGGGATAGCGTGCATGCACCGCATCGATCTGTTCGAGCACTTCGCTTGTGAGTAACACGGCGCTACTTTCCAGATTTTCCCTAAGCTGGCTCAAACGGGTGGCGCCCAGTATCACGCTAGCGGTAAACGGTCGGGTGCTTGCATAAGCCAGCGCCATTTGGGCAGGGATTAATCCGGCCTGTTTGGCAATGTTTACATAGGCTGCCGTTGCGTCCGGCACGCAGGGTTTGTTGTAGCGTTGACCGAAACCGGGAAACAGTGTGATGCGCCCTTGTGCTGTCGGATTGGTAAGATATTTACCACTCAAGTGACCGAAAGCAAGCGGGCTATAGGCCAGCAGCCCGACCTCGGTATGGTGACAGACTTCTGCCAGCCCGCTCTCGAAGGTACGGTTCATCAGGTGATAGGCATTCTGGATCGAGATAACTTTAGGCAATCCCAGCTCTTCGGCACACTGTACGAATTGCATCACTCCCCACGGCGTTTCATTGGACAGGCCGATATGACGGACTTTGCCGGCCAGCACCAGTTCGTTCAATGCCAGTAGTTGCTCAGCGATGGGGGTTGTGTCTTGCGCCTTGGTCGCGTCATAACTTGTCGCACCGAACATCGGCACATAGCGATCCGGCCAGTGTATCTGATACAGGTCGAGGTAGTCGGTCTGCAGGCGTGCCAAACTCGTGTCTATCGCGGCATTAATTTGTTCGCGAGTGATACGCGGGCCATTGCGTATCCATGAAAAGCCACGAGCGGGTCCAGCAATCTTGCTGGCGAGGATAAATTGCTCGCGTTGCTGGTTTTTGAGCCAGGAGCCGATATAACTTTCGGTACGCCCCTGTGTTTCGGCACGTGGTGCGACCGGATACATCTCCGCAGTATCGATCAGGTTGACCCCGTAACTGGCAGCTAGCTCAAGCTGTGCATGTGCATCCGCCTCGCTGTTCTGTTCGCCAAATGTCATTGTGCCCAGCGCAAGGCTGGATACCATTAGATCGCTGCTGCCCAGTTTGCGGTATTCCATGATCATCCTTCCGATATAATTTCGATCATTCTAATCGTTTATGGTGTCGAATCAATGGATATGCCGGTCTTGTTTATATCGCATGGTGCACCCGATGTGCTGCTGGAGGCTGGGCAGACGATAAATGCGTGGAGAAATATTTCTGCACAATTGCCCAGACCCGCCGCGATTCTGGTGGTTTCTGCACACTGGGAGACGAGTATTCCGACCGTAAGCAGTGCACAGCAGCCTGTGACTATTCATGATTTTGGTGGGTTTTCTGAGGCGCTGTATCGTATCCGTTATCCGTCACCCGGTGCGCCAGCACTGGCTAATCAGGTTGCGCAACAGTTAACGAAAGCCGGTATTCCTGTCGTGCTGGATCAGATGCGTGGACTGGATCATGGTGCATGGATTCCGTTGAGTGTGATGTTTCCTGATGCGGATATTCCTGTTGTCCAGCTCTCCATACAGCCAGATCGTGACCCAGTCTGGCACCTAGCGCTCGGTCGAGCCCTGCGCCCTTTATCTGATGAAGGGGTGTTGATTCTGGCTAGTGGGTCCATTACACACAATCTACCTGCGATCTTTCGGCATCCGGCGGGCTCGCCTGTGCCGACCTGGGTGAGTGAATTTTGCACCTCGATTGCGGCGAGCATCCGTGCAGGCGATATTGAAGCACTTGTTGCTTATCGAAAATTGGCCACTCATGCGCTGCAAAATCATCCTGCCGATGAACATCTATTGCCGCTGTTCGTAGCGCTGGGTGCGGCAAAGGATATTGTAAGATCGCAGCATCTCAATCGGATTGTGACGCACGGCATGCTGGCAATGGATGCCTGGCTGTTTGAAGGCTGAAATATAAGTCATTTTGTCCATAAATCGCATGCCATGCAGGTTTATAATGCGGCGCCCCTGGGGGGAATACATAATAAGGGTAGACGATGAAAAGTATCTGGTATGGGCTGTGCTCTGTCTTCGGTTTGTGGATGTCATGCGGGCATGCCGCACAATTCGAGGATTACAATGCCCATTTTCAGTCTACCTATATCTGGCAGCATAAACCAGCGATCCATTCGCCCTATAGCGGGCCGTTCAGTCTGGCGCCCTTTGCCGAAAATACCTACACATTTTCACTGACCGGTGCGTTTGGTGCGCGCCTTTGGCAGGGTGCGGAAGTCTACTTCGATCCGGAAATTGCACAGGGTGTGCCTTTATCCAATCTGACCGGGATGGGGGCGTTTTACAATGGCGAGATTACCCGTGCCAGCGGTGCTAATCCGATAATCTATCCTGTTCGCATGTTTTTGCGCCAGACATGGGGAATGGGTGCAGGGCAGGTGGAGTTGGCTTCCGCAATGAATCAGTTGGCCGGCAGTGTAGACAGGAATCGCGCCGTACTGACAGTTGGCTTTCTGCCACCTCAGGATATATTCGACAGTAATCGCTATGCGCATGATCCGCGCACGCAATTCATGAGTTGGTGCAATATGACCCATTGCGCCTTCGATTATGCAGCTGATGCACGCGGCAATGCCTGGGGTGCTGCGCTTGAAGTCTATCGCAATGACTGGGTGTTGCGCATGGGGCAATTCATGCAGCCCAAAGATCCGAACCAGTTGCCGTTGGATTGGCAATATTTCAAACATCACGGGCAGAATCTGGAAATCGAACATGCGCATGAAATTGCCGGACAACCCGGCAAACTGCGCGTGTTGCTGTTTCGCAATACTGCGCGTACCGGTAGTTATGCGGATGCGATGGCCAGTCCCAATTTTGCTGTCTACAATGCAGCGGGCACGCCTGCAACGGGCATGGTGCGCCGCGAGGCGGTTAAATACGGCATGGGTTTGAATCTGGAGCAATCCATCACACCTGAAGTCGGTGTTTTTTCACGCCTGTTCTGGCAGGATGGGCGCTATGAGACCTATGCGTTCACGGAAGCGCACCGTTCATTTGCTCTGGGTACGTCCATCAATGGTGCGCTGTGGCACAGGGCGCAGGATACGGTGGGATTGGCAACCATGCGTAATGCCTTGTCAGGTGTCTATCGGCAATATCTGGCGGCGGGCGGGCTGGGCTATTTTATCGGCGACGGCAAGCTAAACTATGCTGACGAACAGGTCATCGAGGCGTATTATAGTCTGGGATTAGGAGATGGCATCTGGACAACGGCTGACTACCAGTATCTTAAAAATCCTGCCTATAATGCCGATCGCGGGCCGGTTTCCTTCGCCGGTTTGCGTGTACATTGGGAATATTGAATCGTTTTGCTGGGTAAACTGCAACGATCTTTAAAGACGTGGTATCGTGCTT
>CAWASY010000085.1:0-5370 GCA_963784505.1 uncultured beta proteobacterium
CCGGATTCGAGACACAGCAGACCGTCAAGGTCTAACAACTGATCAACAGCTTTACTGCTGAAAGCGGAAGTACAACGTAGCGTTGAGTACCAGCCAACGGTACGCGAAATTATAAAAGAAATCAGTGGCATAATTTCCATTGGCTGTGTGCTCGATAACTTGCCTGAACTGGCACGCGGATAAATCAATGAAATCGAACTGGCAATATGCACGATATTGCGCAACAATACACCAATAGTATGAACAGCCAAACTCTTGGTGCTTATTTAGGAGGCTATCCCGTGGGAACCGTGCGTAAAACCATCACCTTAACCGAAAAGCAAGACGGCTGGATTAAAGCTCAGATTGAGACCGGGCACTACACGAACGACAGCGAATATATCCGCGATCTCATCCGGCGAGAACAAGAACGTAGTGCCGGGATTGATGACGTCCGCGCTGCGCTGATTGAAGGCGAGGCAAGCGGCGAACCAAGACCTTTCGATGCCGGCGCGTTCAAGCAGAAAATGCGGATCCTGCATGGCTGAATATCGCCTCACCCCCGCCGCCGAGCAGGACCTTGAAACAATTTGGACTCATACCCTGCAGCAATGGGGCGCAGGGCAGGCTGATCGCTACACAAACATGTTGACGGCAGCCTTTGCCGAGTTGGCGCAGTCGCCTAAGACAGCCACGGCATGTGACCACATCCGGCCAGGCTATCGTCGCCGAAGCGTTGAGAGGCACATGATTTACTTTCGCATCACGGCTTACGGCATAGCAGTTGTTCGTATCCTGCATGATCGTATGGATGTTCAACGCCACCTGTGATCCGCATCTTCAACCTGACGATACGTTGAGAAGCTATAAAGTAAAAGCCCTTGCCCTGCTTTCATTTTGTTGTGCACCAAGCGCCCTGTGCAACATCCAGGCATTCAGCAACTCGCTGAATCGGAATTTTGAATCTTGTTCCGGCCAGGCATTCATGGTTGCACCTCATCAAACCAGTCAGGCAGTTAGTCTATTGCAATTTAGAAGGATACGAAGCGACCGTGCAATGCGCCTTTGCACAGGTACTATTGCGAGGATAGATAAAAAACAGTCAAGGAGCGATTGACAGGAAGTATCACTCACATTGGCTAAAACGAATGACGCATACTAATATATTTATTATTAATCAGATAGTTGACATAAATTCGGCCTGTCCACGGTTAACCCAAACTGATGATATATTGCGTATGCGGGGGTTTGGTGTTTCATTTTGTGAGGCACCTCGCGCCCATCCGCCTCAAGACAGTGCCGCGTTATTGTCAAACCACTGCTGCCAGCGTACCGCCTGTTTTGAAACCGATTCGAGCACACCTGTCAGTTCATGCAACCCACCGTGCGATAAAAGTTTCAGTTGCCATGCAACCAAAAGATAACTGCGTATCACCTCGATTGACACCCGTAATTCGCCCAGCGCCTGTGAAGCCTTGGCGCGCTCTGCCAACTCATTTTTACGGCAATGATTGGCCAAAGTCACCTGCTTCAGGCAAGACGTGATTTCAGTCAAAATGCTTTCGCCCGTCGTAAATCGAAACGGTTTGGGCAAACCCGCATGAATCGGGTAATAGCGCTTGTAAAACATCAGCAAATCCGAAAAAATCTGCGGGTGCTTGAAAACCTTGTCCATAATCCAATTCCATGACTGAAACAGAAATCGCCTGCCAACTGTATGCCTGCGTCAATCAAGCCGGCAACAGCATCGACAAACGCCGCTACATGATCGAAATATCCAACCTCGTTGGCTCGCTTGCGCATGACATATACGCGGGAATCTACCAACCGGGGAGAATGACCGCATTCGCAGTGCAAGACCCCAAGCTGCGCGAAATCTTCGCACCCGCTTTCCGCGACCGCTTGGCACAGCAGTGGCTGGTATCGGTCATCAATCCTGCGATAGCGCGTAGATGGATAGACGACTGTTTCTCCAACCGTATCGGACTAGGCACCCATTGCGCCATCGGCAGGTTGCAACGCTTCATGCGCATGCCAGACCACAGCCACTACTGTCAAATGGACATCCGCTCATTTTTTCCATCCATCAACCGCCATCTCCTGCTGGCCCATTGGCAAGCCGAACTAGCAAGGCTGCCCTATCCGGAGCCTACCCTCCGTCAATTGGATGCAGTCGCGCAAAAGATCATATTGAAAAATTCCATCAGCCCCAAACCCGCACTGAGCGGCAATCTCGACCTGCTCAAACAAATACCGCCGCACAAATCGCTGTTTCATGCCCAGCCCAACATCGGCTTGCCCATCGGCAGCCTATCGAGCCAGTTTTTCAGTAATGTTTACCTCAACCCGCTGGATCAATTTGTCAAACATAAACTGAAAATCAAAGGCTACCTGCGCTACGTCGATGACTTCATCATCCTGGGCAATGAACCCAAAAAACTGCTGGAACAAATGCGCCAGATTAACCAATTTCTGGAGGATCACCTGCAACTGCAACTTCACCCCAACAAAACCGTTTTGCAATGCGTCGATCAAGGCGCCAATTTTCTCGGCTACATCGTCTTCCCGCACTATCGTTATGTCCGGGAGCGCACCTTGCGGACCTTGCGCAGCCGCATCTATTTCTTCAATTACCTGCTCGATCCGGCCCACTACCCGCATGGCGCTAAGCCGCAACGCGGCGCCTGGGTGCAATGGCTGGCGCTGCATCAACTCACCCCACCGCTGGCGGCCAGCCCCGTCATCCTCAAGCGCATGTTGGCCACGCTCAACAGCTACTACGGCCAGTTGGGCCACGCCGACACCTACCACCTGCGGCGCAAAATTTACCACGAAATGCTCGGCCCGATAAAACGTTACTTTTTGCCAACCGACGCCAGCTACGGCGGGTTGCGCATCAAACAAGTCTGGTTGCTCTCACCCCCATGAGCGGGCGTGACTCTAGCGGACACACGACACGTAGTTGTTGTTCGCGTCGTTGTTCCAGTTGACGTTGCCGTTGTTCAGGTTGACGTTCTCGTGATTGCCCGCACCGTGAGGCGTGGACGACCAGGTGTTGTTCAACGTCCACCCCTGAGCACGGTTGCATCTTCACTATTGCCCGATAATCACTCGGGCTTGGTTTTGCCGTTTTCACCGCGTAACCCCCATGATGCGATCGGGCGCAAGGCCCGACAGCGGAAGATGCCAGCCACATCCCCACAAGCCTGTTTTGTTTCAGCCGTAACCGAAACACCCATTAGGCACCCATGCATGGCATAGGCAGGATGAGACCAAGCCAGAACCCAAAAACTCGTCAGTTCACCTCCCTTTCTTGCCATTGCCGCTGCAAATCGGCCACCAGGTTCAGCGCCGCCAGCGGTGAATTGTTGGCGAGATTAAACTGCATCAATTGATCGATCAGCCGCTGCGCCAGATTCGGCGTCACCTGCGCAGCATCACCCACATCAATGGTAGGTGCCGAAACGCCCGGCATCATCAGCGGCAAAGCCTCGCGCCAGGCATCGTACTGCGCCCGTCCCACCGGCTCGGCCAAAGGCCAGCGCCAAGTCAGCGCATCGAGCTGGCTGGCCTGCGCGAAACCCGGCAGCCCGGCCACGACGGAATATGGCACTCCGCAGACCACCCGATCCGCCCCCGCCGACTTGACGAAGCGCCGCATCGGCTTACACACCAGCACATGGTGAATAAAACCATAAGCCCCTTCGTTGTAAGCGCGGACAAACAAACCTTCCTTGTAGAGGTAAACCGCTTCAAGGTCCGCTGCCTGCCGGGAAAATTTCGTCACTGTCACCCTTCTCAAAAAACCCGGCCCGCGCTACGCGCGGATCGTTAACCCCAAGATCAACTTCAAAAACCCAGAAACCCAAAAAACCTAAATTTCAAAAATCAAGATTCAAAGGCCGAGGCTCTAGCGGACACACGACACGTAGACGAAGTCCCCGTCGTTGCCCCAGCCGACGAAGCCGTCGAACAGGTTGACGCCCTCGTGAATGCCCGCACCGACAGGCGTGGACGACCAGGTGCCGCTCAACGTCCACCCCTGAGCACCCGCCAGCGCGCCGGAGGAATACAAAGCGCTCAGTTCCGCAGTCGTCGGCATACGCCAGCCGGTCTGGCCATTGATGGTGGTATTGGCGCAATAGGCGTTAGCATTCGTCCATGTATCTAAGAACGTGACCGGCGCCCAGGTCAGCCCGCCTTGGGAGAGATATCCCGCAGGCAGAGCGGCGGCTGCAACCGATGCCGTGGCCGCCGATACAACCGGCGTGCCGGTGGTCGGCGCGACCGTCGCTATCGCTGTCACTTCAAACGTGATGGTATTTCCCTGATCGGCTGCCACCAGCGTATACGTGCTGGCCGTTGCACCCGCGATTGCAACAGCGTTGCGCAGCCAGCGGAATGTCGAAGTACCCTGCGGATCGCCGTTGACATCAGCATAGGTGTATGTGCCCGTCAGCAACTGCCCGACTTGTGCCGTGCCGCTGATGCTGACAGCACTTGCGACAGGTACAGCGCCATTAGTCGTGAAGCTCAGCGTCGTCACCATCCCTGCCGGGTTAATGCCTGCTGCTGCGACACGCACCAGGAGGGTGTGAACGCCTGCAAAGCTGATCGTGTTGAACGTCGCCGCGTTGTAAGCCACATACGCCGCGCCATCCAGACTGTATTCCATACCGGTCGCCATGCCCGTTACGGTATTGAGTACATCATCTGCCGTCACCGCAGGTGCTGCGGGCGTCACTGAATTAGTGGTGAAGCTCAGCGTGGTTATGGCACCTGCTGGATTAAATCCGGCTGCTGCCACGCGAACCAGCAGCGTATGAACTCCCGCAAAACTGATCGCATTAAAGGTCGCCGCGTTATAAGCCACATACGCTGCACCGTCGAGACTGTATTCCATGCCACTCGCCATACCCGTGACTGTATTGGTCACATCATTTGCTATCACCGCAGGGGCTGCGGGGGCAACCCCGCCATTCGCCAGCGTAATGCTGTCCACCTTGACCGAGCCATGCGAAATAAGCACGGTCACCAGCGTGGTGCCGCCGCCCAGATTGTTGACAGTAATCACGTAGGTATGAACCACACCAATCGCGGGCTGGACGATTTTGCTAGGATCGGTGATTAGACTATTGCCTGTGATCGCGAACTGACCGGTATTGGCAAAAGCTGCGCCGTTAAGCGTAACCCCTGCGATGCCAGTGACGGCAATGCCCAGCGGCGTAGTGACTACACCGGTGGCGACATTCACACTGGAACCGGCAGGCAGTGCGGCCTTATTGACATCAATCAACCGCAACGGTGCGGCGGTGGTGTCCACCTTGGCAACCACCTGAGCTGGAAGATAAGCTGGACGTTTGGCGACTTCATCTATCAGACTGCCCCAGG
>CAWASY010000086.1:0-4455 GCA_963784505.1 uncultured beta proteobacterium
AGTTGGCCGAAATACTGCCAACCTGTGCGATTTCCTTGCTGGTGGTGCATGGCTTGGAAATCTTCTTCAGTTCGGCAACGGCAGCGATAACAGCCTGGTCAATACCGCGCTTCAGATCCATTGGGTTCATGCCGGCTGCAACGAACTTCATGCCTTCCATAACGATGGACTGTGCCAGTACGGTCGCAGTCGTTGTACCGTCACCGGCCACATCGGATGTCTTGGAAGCGACTTCCTTGACCATCTGCGCACCCATGTTTTCGAACTTGTCCTTGAGTTCGATTTCCTTGGCAACGGACACACCGTCCTTGGTGATGGTAGGGGAGCCGTATGAACGGTCCAGTACTACGTTACGACCCTTTGGACCCAGGGTGACTTTGACTGCATCGGCCAGAATGTTCACGCCGATCACCATCTTGCTGCGTGCTGCGTCGTGGAATTTTACGTCTTTAGCTGCCATGTTTAATTCTCCAGAAATTGATTAAATGGTTCTTTCCCGCAAGCCTTGGTTATCGGCTACGCCTTGGGCGCTAACGGGAGCGATCACAAATTAGGCTTCGACGATGCCGATGATGTCGTCTTCGCGCATGGTCATGTATTCCTGACCGTCCATCTTGAAGGCCTGACCAGCATATTTGCCGAACAGTACGCGGTCGCCGACCTTGACCGTCATGGCCTGCAGGCGGCCATCGTCGCCCACCTTGCCATTGCCTACAGCGATGATTTCACCTTGATCCGGCTTTTCGGTAGCCGCATCGGGAATTACGATACCAGAAGCGGTCTTACGCTCTTCTTCCATACGCTTGACGATGACGCGATCATTCAAAGGACGAATTTTCATATTTATATCTCCTGAATCTAATGAATTGAATTAAGTGCGGGGGCGGAGCACAACGAATCTCCGCCTGCAGGTGCTACTAATGGGGATTGCCACGCCCTATTTCAAGAGCAGTGGCAGGATTTATTTTCTACGCGAGTGACGGAAGTGCGATTTTGTTGTCACGGCTGTACTGATAGTCATGAAAAATATGCTCGGCGCTGAGGCTCTGATAGGTGCCATCTTCGTTGCGGTGCGTGGTGTCCTTCAGTCGATAGGTGTAATGTCCACAGGTCCAGCATTCGTAGTTGCGCATATGGGTACACAAACAGGTCTTATCCATCACCGAAACTTTCTTCGCATCCGGATTTAAAGCCACCACCCGATTGTAAGCGTCAATGTAGGCGCAACCACCATTGCCATCAAGCAAATAACCATAAGCCTCACAGTTAGGGCGAACGCCCGCACCGATGGATGGACTGGTACTGATCATGCGCATCGGATAGCCGGTAGGAGAAGTAGTATTCACTTCCATTTGATCTTCAGTTGCCTTGAAGTATTCCTGCTGCACCTTGGCAGGAATGCCGCATTCCTTGGCGACGGTAAAGCGCGTTGCCACCTGTACTGCTGCGCAGCCATTTTCCAGGAAGCCGACCGCATCCGTGCCGGTGAAAATTCCCCCTGCCGCAATCACCGGAATATCCAGATGCTCGGCTTTCAGGTAGGCAACAATTTCCGCTACTATGGTATGCAGGTCGTATTGTGCCCAATCCAGACCAAAACCGAGATGGCCGCCAGCCAGCGGGCCTTCTACCACGACGAAATCCGGCAGTCGATTCAGGCGTGCGGTTTTACGCAGAAACAGAATTAGCGCACGCAACGAAGAGACGATGATTCCCAAATGCGCATCACGAAAACGCGCATTGTCCTTCATCAATTCGAACGAACCCAAATGCAGCCCTGCGCTCAACGTAATACCGTCAATGCCCGCGTCCAGCGCGCCATTCAGTCGCACACGTAATGTTTCACGCGGTGCGTTCATGGTTAACTTCTCCATGCAATTGACGAAAATCATGCCGTCGCCGCGCTTGGCTTCCATGGTGCTGGCAACGTGCAGACGCGTCGCTTCGGCTACCTGCGCCAGATCGAATTGCACGATGGATTTGTCCACCTGGGTAATATTGAGTTTGTACTGCTTTTGCTTTTCGCTGACGAATTTTGTCTTGTATCGCCTGTCAGTCACGGTGGGCAGCATTGCGTCGGAAATATGTCCGACTCCGCCCAGGCGTGAGGCCTCCAAAGCCAATTCGGCGGTAGAAATATCTACCCCCATCCCACCAATCATAATCGGCACCACTTCACGCTTCCCTAAGCGCAGGCGGAAATCATCTACACACTTCATTGCAACCACCCTCCAACAGTCGCCCTTGGACTCGTAAAAATCATGGCGTTATAAATAATTGTATTCAGGACACTTTAAGAAGCGAAGCATGCCACAAAAAAAGTAATACTCAAAGCAAATCCCGCATTTCTCTACTGTTATATCAGCGAATCTGTGACCTATGCCGTCTTGCGTCCTGCATTGAAATTGAAATTTCGTTATGATTCGCGAATGCCAAGAAAAATATTAAGCAATGCCGACCTGATCAAGCGCTCGCTGTCTGCCGTCTGGCATCCCTGTTCACAAATGAAGCACTATGAATCCTTCCCGCTGGTAGCCGTTTCGCATGGCAAGGGCGTCTGGTTGCATGACTTCGATGGCAATCAGTATCTGGACGCAGTCAGTTCGTGGTGGGTGAACCTGTTCGGTCATGCCAATCCGCGCATCAACGCCGCGCTGCGCGACCAGTTGGACAGGCTGGAGCATGTGATGCTGGCCGGTTTCACCCACCAGCCCGTGGTCGAGCTCTCCGAACGGCTGTGCGAACTCGCGCCGGCAGGATTGGGGCATTGCTTCTACGGCTCGGACGGTGCGTCGGCCACCGAGATCGCGCTGAAGATGAGCGCACATTTCTGGCGCAACAGCGGCAAACCGGAAAAAATTCAGTTCATCAGCTTGCAGAACAGCTATCACGGCGAGACGCTGGGTGCGCTGTCGGTTACGGACGTTGCGTTGTTCCGCGATGCTTACGGCGCGTTGATACGGCAACAGGCCACCGTTGTCTGCCCGGATTGGCGCGATGCCGCATCGGGCGAAACCGCCGAAGCGTATGCGCTGCGCTGTGCCGAGGAACTGGAGGCGCATCTGCAACAGCATCACGAGCAGCTTGCCGCCTTCATCATTGAGCCGCTGGTGCAGGGCGCGGCGGGCATGGCGATGTATCACCCGACCTACCTGCGCCGCGCCCGCCAACTGTGCGACCAATACGGCGTGCATCTGATTGCCGATGAAATCGCGGTCGGCATGGGGCGCACCGGCACGTTGTTCGCCTGCGAGCAGGGTGGCATCTCGCCCGATTTCCTGCTGATCTCCAAGGGCATCACCGGCGGCTACCTGCCGTTGTCCATCGTGATGACGACAGACCAAGTCTATCGGGCGTTCTATGACGACCAGACGGCGCGCGGTTTCCTGCATTCGCATTCCTACACTGGCAACCCGCTGGCCTGCCGCGCCGCGCTGGCCACGCTGGATATTTTCGCCGAAGACGACGTGTTGAATGCCAATCGTGCCAAGGCGGCGTACTTTAATCGCATCGCCCAGCCATTGCGCGAGCATCCCGCAGTGTGCAACTGGCGTAACACCGGCATGATCTGGGCGTTCGAGGTGGCGACGCCCCATGCGGATTTCGCCCGGCGATGCTTCGCGCTGGGGCTGCAACACGAGCTACTGCTGCGTCCGATGGGCAACACCGTCTATTTCATGCCGCCTTATGTGATTAGCGAGGAAGAGATGCAATTGCTGGTCACGCGCACGCTGGCCGTCATCGAGGCTCTGGCATGAAATCAGCCCTGCCTGCCATCACATTGCTATGCCTGCTATTCGCCCAAGTCCAGGCCGTCACGCTACCGGCATCCGTTGTTCAGGAACTAAAAAATGCGAGCATCCCGCTTGATTCGATCGCCATCGAAGTGCGCGAAGCGGGAAAGCAGGCGCCGCTCATCAGTATCAATGCCAACGGGGCGATGAATCCGGCTTCAACCATGAAGCTGCTCACCACCTATGCAGGGCTTGAGGTACTCGGGCCAGCATATCGCTGGACAACCGAAGCCTATCTGGATGGCAAGCTGGAAAATGGTGTTTTGTACGGGAACCTGGTATTCAAGGGCTATGGCGATCCTAAACTGACCATAGAAGAATTCTGGTTGTGGCTACGCGAATTCAGGCAACGGGGCTTGCGCGAGATTCACGGCGACATTGTGCTGGATAAAAGCTTTTTCCCCGCAAGCTCCTACAATCCGGCGGCTTTCGACAACAAACCCAATCGCGCCTACAATGTCGGTCCGGATGCACTGCTGCTCAATTTGAACGCCCTTCACCTGCGCTTGCTGCCCAATGCAGCACAAGCCACCGCACTGCTCGAACCTGAATTGTATGGCTACAAACTGGTCAATCGGGTCACCACCTCAAACAGCCTGCCCTGCAATGGAGATGATGCCTATCAATCGAGGAAGACCAAACGTCAGGTACGCCACAACAT
>CAWASY010000087.1:0-12813 GCA_963784505.1 uncultured beta proteobacterium
GATTTAGCGCGCTCCACGGCGTATTACCAGCCACAACCGCTGTCAGAATCCGATTCAGTCCTGACGAAACGAATTGATCAGCTACACATGGATTGGCCCTACGCTGGGGCACGCATGCTGAGTCGATTACTCAAGCGTGAAGGAGTGATTGTAGGGCGCAGGCATGTCTCCACGCTGATGAAATTCATGGGCATACAGGCGCTGTATCGCAAGCTCAATACCAGCAAGAAGCATCCGGCACACAAAATATATCCCTATCTGTTGCGCGATTTGGAAATTATTCGTCCTAATCACGTCTGGGCGACGGATATCAGCTATATTCCGATGAAACGGGGCTTTGTGTATCTGATCGCGGTCATGGACTGGGCAAGCCGTCGGGTGCTGTCGTGGCGGCTGTCGAATACGCTGACAACCGACTTCTGTATCGAGGCTGTGCAGGAAACGATCAACCGATATGGCAAGCCGGAAATCTTCAACACCGACCAGGGGTGCCAGTTCACCAGTCTTGAATTTACTGGGCTGCTGAAGGATAACGACATCAAAATCAGCATGGATGGCAAGGGCTGCTGACGGGACAACGTGTTCGTCGAACGGCTATGGCGGAGTGTGAAATATGAGGAGGTTTACTTGTTTGCGTATGACAGCGTCAGTGCGGCAAAAAACGGCTTGGCAAAATACTTCACCCGTTACAACCAGCACCGGCCGCATTCATCGCTTGACGACAAAACGCCGGATGAGTTCTACTTCGAAAACCTGCCAATAATGCTAAAAGCAGCGTAGGCAAAAACCGGCAAGGCTTACACTTAAGAAACGGCAAAAACTGTCCAATCAAACGGAGCCACCTCTATGTGCGGGTCTGAAAACTTTGCATTGAGCCTCATTTACCTCAAGATACGCCCCCTCAATCAAGTCGATACAATAAGGCACAGCAGGAAACACGGCATTCAGACAATCGTCAATCGCGGAAGGTTTGCCTGGTAGATTGATGACGAGACTCTTGCCGCGAATGCCGGCCGTCTGGCGGGACAGAATTGCGGTTGGGACGAACTTGAGTGAGGCTGCACGCATCAATTCGCCAAAACCGGGCAACATTTTTTCACAGACAGCTTCGGTCGCTTCTGGCGTCACATCGCGCAGTGCAGGCCCCGTACCACCGGTGGTAACAATTAAACAGCAGCCTTCAACATCGCTCATTTGGCAAATGGCAGCCTCGATTTGAGCCTGCTCATCCGCAATTACCTGCGCCACAGCCTGCCACGGACTGATCAATACACGCGTAAACCATGCCTGCATTGCAGGCCCGCCCTTGTCTTCATATTCACCACGACTGGCGCGATCCGATATCGTCAGAAACCCTATTTTCGCCCTGTTCATTTCACATCCCCTATCTCGCTGTCATTCTGCCAGCTGGTGCCGTCCAAAAGTTGAATGGTCGCCAGTTCCCCCGCCGTCAAACCAGTGCTCTCATTGGGCACAATCAGCAACCCATCGGCATGCGCCATGGATAGCAGCACACCGCTACTTTGCGAGCCGGTGGGCGTAGCAAGACACCCTTCTGCATCACGACCCAGAATTACACGTACAAATTCCAGATTGCCCGGCCGGTGTTTCAATGATTGCGTCAATCTTGCCTGAGCCGTACGCCGGTATAACTTTTTATGCCCCATCATCTGCCGCAACGCGGGAGCGACGATCTGCTCGAAGCTGACCATACTGGCAACCGGATTGCCGGGCAAGCAGAAAACCATGTGGCTTTTCATCGTACCGAAAGCCGCCGGATGCCCCGGCCTCATCTGCACCCGCCAAAAATGCATCGTAACGCCCAGCGCATCCAGTGTCGGACGCACAAAGTCATGCACGCCGACCGAGGTGCCACCTGACACCAGCAACACATCGTATTGCAATCCTTCCGCAAGTTTGTTTTTCAGTGCCTGTGGATCGTCGCGCGCAATGCCCAGCAAGGTGGGTTCAATGCCCAGCGCCTGTACCTGCGCCATCAGCGCATAGCTGTTTGCATCGGGAATCTTGTTGGAATCGAATTCATCGTGCAGTCCTTCGAGTTCATCGCCGCTGGACAGAATCGCAACCGTCGGGCGGCGGTACACCTCCACGTTGGCGCATTTCACCATCGCGAGGATACCCAACACGCCGGGCGTAATTTCACATCCCGCTTCCAGGGTCACTTCACCTTTGCGCAAGTTCTCGCCACGTTCGCGGATATCACGTCCAGCCTGTGCCGACACGTTAATCTGCACCAGATCAGACGAGACTGCTGCCGTGTCCTCGACGCGTATCACCGTATCCGCCCCATTGGGAATTTTTGCACCAGTCATAATGCGTGCGCACTGTCCGGCGGCAAGCGTGATGTCGGGCATCTCGCCAGCCTTGATGTCCGCGACAATCTTCAGTTGCGCAGGTGTTGCCGCAAGGTCGTCCGCCCGCACCGCATACCCATCCATAGCCGAAACATCATAAGGCGGGTGGTCACGATTGGATTTCACCGCTACGGCCAGCACGCGCCCCAGCGATTGCAACAGATCCATGGTTCCCACACCCAGCGGTGCGGCCTGTTCAAGCACCAGATTTTGTGCATCCTTTAAAGCAATCGGCTTCATCGCATCATTCCATAATGTAAAGTTCGCGCAGCGAACGATCGGACATCAGTCGCGCAACGCTTGCCATAACCGTTCAGCCATAACCACATCTTGCGGTGTATCCAAATCAATAAAGCTACGCAGCAAGGAGGCAGATAAATCACCTTCTTCCACATAGCGCAAATTCAATAATTTCAACGCACCCATCAGGCTTTTATCGCCGCCTGCCAATCGTTGGCGTAACAGCGGCAGGCAAGACGAGGCATAGAAGGCCAGCAAGGGCTGAGGATAGCCGCTGATCCTCGGCACCACTGCTTGATAATCGCCACGCAACGCCGCCAATTGCACGATCAGGTCGGGCGAGAGGAACGGCATGTCGCAGGCCACCACCAAAGCCCACGGCGTGGATACCTGCTCCAGCGCGCTCACCAATCCTGCCAGTGGCCCGCAATCGGTTTGCCGGTCGCATATCTGTGGCAAGGCGATTTCCGTGCGAGGAACTTTAACGCTGACCAGCGTCTGCTCGAACAACGGTTGCACCACGGCAATCACCGATTGCAGCAAGGGTGTGCCGTTGACGGGCAGCGTCGCTTTGTCCTGCCCCATGCGCAAGGAATTGCCGCCCGCCAGTATGATCGCGGTACAGTTTTGAATCATTTCAACTGAGCCATAATGAATTGTGCAATGCCTGCAATGTCGTCGAGGGCGAATTGCGGCAAGGTGGAATGTACAGATGTGACATCGGTGACCTGTGCGATCACCCCCTCCGTACAGCGTGGGTTGGGCGAACAGGCGGTGCGCCACACCTCGATTTTAGGGCAATCGGCATCTGAAAAACTCTCTGCCAGCACCAGATCAGCGTCATGAAAATATAACTTTGCCAAGGCAACCGGATCATGCGGTTCTTTCACATCGGCAATTAGCTGCATCGCACCCGGAGTGACCAGCATGCTCGCCACCGCACCCGCCTGTTTGAAGCGCCAACTGTCTTTGCCCTGCGTATCGAGCGCAACTTGGTGATGGGTGTGCTTGATCGTAGCGACCTTGATGCCAGCCGCAGTCATCACCGGCAGCAGTTTTTCAATCAGTGTGGTCTTACCGCTACCGGAATAACCTACGATGGCAATGACTTTCATGGATGTGGCGTGACCCAGGATTCACCTTCTAAGGTAATTTCCTTTTTCCAGATTGGCACACGCGACTTTAACTCGTCGATGATCCACTCGCAGGCATGTAAGGCAGGCGCACGATGCTCGGCACCGGTTGCGATAAACACGATGTTATCCCCCGCCCTGACAGTGGTAATGCGGTGAATGATGCGTGCATCAAGCAGAGCAAATTTGGCTATGGCCTCTGCCCGTAGTTTGTGCAATTCGGACAACGCCATCCTGTCGTAAGCCTCGAAGCTGATTTCGCTGACCTCCCGGCCTTCGGAAAAATCTCGTGCGCAGCCGATAAAGGTGGCGATGCCGCCCATGCGCATTGAGGTGGATTTCAACGCCAGAACCTCGGCATCCTGAGAAAAATCGTCCTGCTGGATACGAACGGCATCCATGTTATCCACCGGAAAATTTTGCCATGAATACAACCTCATTGTTATCAGCCAAAAGGGTCTGGCGATCCCTGACCTGCTCACCGTTAATCGCAATGAAACTGACAATCTCGAACGCATGCGGATGTTGAGCAGTCACGCTGTCAATGACATCCTGAATCGTCAAGCCAACGTTGTAGGCAATAGGCAACTCGCTCGCTTGCACACGGGCTGCAACTGGGCCAAAAAACAGCACACGAATCATGGAGTGCCCCGCTTCCAGTAACCGCTCTTGCCGCCCAGTTTTTCGTCAAGCTGGATATTGGTGATGCGCATGCCCCGGTCCATCGCCTTGCACATATCGTAAACGGTCAACAGTGCGGTGCTGGCAGCGCATAACGCCTCCATTTCCACACCGGTCTGACCCGTGCATTTGACCGTTGCGCTAACCGATAGTCCCACGCAACCCTGCTCATCCAGTTCGGTGATATCGTTGAAGGCGATTTCAACACCGGTGAGCGGCAGGCTGTGACACATTGGAATCAGCTCGGCGGTACGCTTGGCTGCCATTACCGCCGCCACATCGGCCACGGTCAGCACATTGCCCTTGGTAATCTTACCTGCGCGGATACGTTCAAGGGTAGCGGGCTGCATACGAATCACGCCGCTGGCAATTGCAGCGCGTTGCGTGACGGTCTTGTCGGATACATCAACCATGTGCGCGCGTCCGTTTTCGGAAAAATGGGTAAGTTTTTCAGACATAAAATAATTTAAAACCCGCAATTAACAGCACAGCACTCAATACGCGCGCAATCGCCTTCATCGGCAAGGCACGACTGCCCAGATAGGAACCTAACAAACCGCCAACCAGCACGGTCAGCGCCAACGGAATGACATCGTGCTGAATGCCTTGAGCCGCCTGCGCAGAAAACCCCATCAAACCCGACAGCGAGTTAAGCAGAATAAAGGGGGCCGAAACCGCCGCAGCCTGTTTCGGATTAGCCCATCCCATCAATAGGATTAGCGGCGTCAATACGATCCCGCCGCCGATGCCGATCAGCCCGGAAAAAAAACCGATTGCCGCGCCGAATAGCATCGCAATGGCAATCGCGGGTTCGCGTAAATCCGCATCCGGTGATGTTCTGATTGCAATTCGCAATGCCGAGAAAATCAGCACGATACCCAGCAACAGATTGAACCAGTGCGTAGGCAATTGCCAGTATCCGCCCAGCATCGCAAGTGGTACCGAGCCCAACACAAACGGCCAAAATAATCGCCCTTTGAAATGTCCGGCACGATAAAACAGCACCGTTGCCACCGACGATACGACCACATTCAGCACCAGGGCCAGCGGCTTTATTTCATGAGGAGCGAAACCTAACAACACCATCACAGCGATGTAGCCCGAAGCCCCCCCGTGACCGGTTACTGAATAGAGGATGGCAAGTAGCAAAAGCGCCATCTCAAGTATCATCATTTCCGAACCTTGCATTGAATATCCTGAACTGTTTTCTGTTAATCGAACGGTTATCCGCCAGTCGAAGACATGATGCGGATGATTTTACCGGGTTGTTCATTGAATGCATGCTTTTCCGGCTTGAGTTCGATCGCTTCGCGTATCGCAGCGTCCAGTCCCGCATCAGAGATGCCGCCGCGCAATAGCGGACGCAACTCAAATTTGCTCTCATCGCCCAGACACAGGTAGAGCGTACCATCGACTGTAAGCCTGACACGATTGCAGGTCTCGCAAAAATGCTGTGACATCGGCGTAATAAAACCGATGCTGAATTTTCCATCCTGCGTCACCAGATAACGTGCCGGCCCGCCGCCTGGCACCACCCCATCTATCATGCCATACCGCGATTGCAATTGCGCCCTGACTGGCTGCAAATCCACATAGCCCGCATTTCGCCCCGTATCACCGACCGGCATGGTCTCAATCAACCTGAGTACGAAGCCGTGTTTGAGGCAAAACTCGGCCATACCGATGATTTCATCCTCATTCACGCCAGCCATCACGACCATGTTGATCTTGATCGGCGAAAATCCGGCAGATTTGGCAGCGATCAGGCCATCCAGTATGTACGCGAGTGCATCGCGACGGGTGATGTCCAGCACGCGCTCCGCGCAGAGCGAATCCAGGCTGACATTAAGCCTGGTGATGCCAGCTGCCTTCAAAGCTGCCGCATGCTTGGTCAACTGGGTCGCATTGGTGCTAAGCGACAGATCTGCAACGCCGTCAATCTGGCTCAAGCGGGCTGCAAGTTCGCTGATATTGCGACGCAGCAACGGCTCCCCACCGGTAATGCGAAATTTCGAGGTTCCCATACGAGCAAACGCAGCGATAACACGCTCAATCTCATCAAAAGTCAGCCAGCTGTCATGCTCCTCGTAATCGTTGAAACCCTGCGGCATGCAATAGGTACAGCGCAGATCGCAGCGATCCGTAACAGACAGGCGCAGATAGTCAATCGGGCGACCAAAACGGTCATGCAAGGAATTCCTTGATCTACCCAACAAACCAATGGTCATAGAAGTCATGATTGCCCACATTCGCAATGCTTTTTACGCTTCAAGGCACACTCCACATCAGGATTTGCATCATTTGCTCAACAACAGCGCAATGATCATGGAAAGTATCAGACTGAGCCCTTGCCAGAATGCTACGGGATTACGTTCCAATAACGGCGCTCTGTTCTTCTTTAAGAATAGCTGGTTCGGATGGCGCAGGTCATACATAAACTCAGACAATTCCCCATAACGCTTGTATGGATCAGGGTGTACCGCCTTACGAAGCGTTTCATCAATCCATACGGGAATCTCGCGACGTTTATCTCGCACGGAATCGTACGATAATTTTCTTTGAGCAGCTTTCGTTCCCGTTTTTGCAACCTGTGTGCCAAATGGTAATTTGCCTGTCAACATTTGATAAGCAATCACACCAAGAGAAAACAGATCAGAGCGAGATGTGCCAGCCTCGCCCAAAAAATATTCCGGTGCCGTAAATTGCGCAGTGCCCAGAATATTGTTTTGCTCAGCAGTCGCCTCCATGATGCCAGCAACGCGGGTAGAACCAAAATCGATGATCTTCACGGTACCTGTGCTGTCAATCATAATGTTGTCGGGCCTCAAATCCTGATGCAGCATCTCCAACCTGTGAAATGCGCGCAATCCACGGGCGATCTGTTCAACAATACCGCGTACCACTTCCAGATCAGGTTTCGGATTATCGATCATCCACTGCGTCAATGTTCGGCCTTCGACAAATTCGGTGACGATATACAGGTAATTGCGTTTTCGCGTCTGCAGGCAGGGTTTGAGCACATGCCTGCGGAGGCGCGAAAACGCAATTACCTGTATATCGTCGCCGAATTTGTCGAAGGCCGAACATTGACGCAGTGGATGATCGATAATCCGAAACCTGATATTGAAATGGTGTATTGTTGAACAGATCGCCCGTGGATTGCGCGCATTTCACAGGTTGGAGATGCTGGTCCGGATTTTAAAGCAACATTATGATTGACAGCACAGGTACCGTGAAGATCATCGATTTTGGTTCTACCCGCGTTGCTGGCATCATGAGGCGACTGCTGAGCAAAACAATATTCTGGGCACTGGCAATTTACGGCACCGGAATATTTTTTGGGCGAGGCTGGCACATCTCGTTATTGATCTCTTTCTCTTGGTGTGATTGCTTATCAAATGTTGACAGGCAAATTACCATTTGGCACACAGTTGCAGAAAAACGGGAACGAAAGCTGCTCAAAGAAAATTATGGTACGATTCCGTGCAAGCGTTACCACGAGATTCCCGTATGGATTGATGAAACGCTTCGTAAGGCGGTACACCCTGATCCATACAAGCGTTATGAGAAATATATGAGTTTATGTATGACCTGCGCCATCCGAACCAGCTATTCTTAAAGAAGAACAGAGCGCGGTTACTGGAGCGTAATCCCGTAGCATTCTGGCAAGGGCTCAGTCTGATACTTTCCATGATCATTGCGCTGTTCCTGAGCAAATGATGCAAATCCTAATGTGGAGTGTGCCTTGAAGCGTAAAAAGCATTGCGAATGTGGGCAATCATGACTTCTATGACCGTCCGTTTTGTTGGGTAGATCAAGGAATTCCTTGCATGACCGTTTTGGTCGCCCGATTGACTATCTGCGCCCTGCTCTGCTACGATCGCTGCGATCTGCGCTGTTCCTTTATTGGCGCCCCGCAGGTTTTCAACGATTACGAGGAGCATGACAGCTGGCTGACTTTTCATGAGATTTGGTTTGCTCGTATGGGAACCTCGAAAATTTGTGCAGTTGGGGAGCCGTTGCTGCGTCGCAATATCAGCGAACTTGCAGCCCGCTTGAGCCAGATTGACGGCGTTAGGATGCTGCTTCGCTTAGCACCAATGCGACCCAGTTGACCGAGCGTGCACAGGCACTTTTGAAGGCAGCTGGCATCACCAGGCTTAATGTCAGCCTGGATTCGCTCTGCGCGGAGCGCGTGCTGGACATCACCCGTGGCGATGCATCGGCGTACCGTCTGGATGGCCTGATCGTGTACAATTTCGCCGCCGATCAAGTCAAGCATGGTCATGATGGCTGGCGTGAATCAGGATGTAGAAATCATCAGTTATGGCCGAGTTTTGCCTCAAACACGGCTTCATTATTCTGTCATTGAGACCCAGTGCCGGTCGGATGCGGGCGGAAGTACGGTGGATTTGCGGCCCGGTCAGCGCGGTAAATCGCAAATGCATGATAAATGGGGTGGTGCAGGGCGGCGGCGCACACCTTCTGTGAGTGACGCAGGATGGAAAATTCAGCATCGGTTTTATTACGCCGATGTCACAGCATTTCGAGCCTGCAATCATCCAGTCAATAGTCACTTGTCCCTGTCTCAAGGACAAGGCGGTCAAGAACAAGAACTCTGAGACCTATCATCCATCTCAAGCCATTCATATTGCTCAAAATGCAACTCGCAACGTCAATCACCGCCGACAATAAACATTTTGTGAAGACCCAGAAGCGTGCGTTCAATAAAGACGACCCGTGAATTAATCCGCATCATGTCTTCAAAATCAGCAGTAACCGTTCGAATTAACAGAAGCAGTTTTTAGGATATTCAATGCAAGGTTCCGGAAATAATGATGCTTGAGATGACACTTTTTGCATTCCCATGTATTCAGTAACCGGTCACGGGGGGCTTGGGGCTACATCGCTGTGATGGTGTTGTTGGTTTCGCTCCTCATGAAAATGAAGCTGGCCCTGGTGCTGAATGTGGTCGTCTCGTCGGTGGCAACGGTGCTGTTTTATCGTGCGGAACTACAAAGGGCATTTATTTTGGCCGTTTGTGTTGGGCTCGGTACCACTTGCGATGCTGGCGGGTGCTATCTCCTACGCACTGGTTCAATCTGTTGCTGGGTATCGTGCTGACCTCGGCATTGCGAATTGCAATCAGACGTCACACCGGATGCGGATTTACGCGAACCCACAATTGCCATTGCGATGCTCCTGGCGCGGCAATAGTTTTTTTTCCGGGCTGTCGGCATCGGCGGCGGGGTCGTATTGAGCACCGCTAATCCTATTGATGGGATGGGCTAATCCGAAACAGGCTGCGGCGGTTTCGGCCCCCTTTTTGTCTGCTTAACTCGCTGTCGGTTTTGATGGGGTTTTCTGCGCAGGCAGCATGGCATTCAGCACGATGTCACTCATTTGGCGCTGACCGTGCTGGTTGGCGGTTTGCTAGGTTCCTATCTGGGCAGTGGTGCTCTGCCAATGAAGGCGATTGCGCGCGTATTGAGTGCTGTGCTGCTAATTGCGGGTTTTAAATTATTTTATGTCTGAAAACTTACATTTCGAAAACGGACGCGCGCATTTATCCGGACAAGACGTCACGCAACGCGCTCCTGCCAGCGGCGTGATTCGTATGCAGCCCGCTACCCTTGAACGTATCCGCGCAGGGTGAGCCAAGGGCAATGTGCTGACCGTCGGCCGATGTGGCGGCGGTAATGGCAGCCAAGCGTACCCACTGATTCCAATGTGTCACAGCCTGCCGCTCACCGTGTTGAAATCGCCTTCAACGATATCACCGAACTGGATGAGCAGGTTGCGTGGGACTATCGGTTAGCGCAACGGTCAAATAACAGGTGGACCGGTGTGGAAATGGAGGCGTTATGCGCTGCCAGCACCGCACTGTTGACCGTTTACGATATGTGCAAGGCGATGGACCGGGGCATGCGCATCCACGATCCAGCTTGACGAAAAACTGGGCGGCAAGAGCGTACTGGAAGCGGGGCACTCCATGATTCGTGTGCTGTTTTAGCCGGTTGAGCCCGTGTGCAAGCGAGCAGTTGCCTATTGCCTACAACGTTGGCGGAATTTTCCGGGTGTCCTGACAGCGTGACTGCTCAACATCCGCATGCGTTCGATATTGTCGGCTTCATACGGTGAGCAGGTCAGGGATCGCCAACCCTTTGGCTGATAACAATGAGGTTGTATTGGTGAAAATTTCGGTGGGGCTAACATGGATGCCGGTTCGTATCCGGCGGGAATACATTCTCAGGATGCCGAGGTTCTGGCGTTGAACCTCAATGCGCATGGGCGGCATCGCCACCTTTATCGGCTGCGCACAAGATTTTTTCGAAGGCCGGGAGGTCAGCGAAATCAGCTTCGAGGCTTACGACAGGATGGCGTTGTCCGAATTGCACAAACTACGGGCAAAGGCCATGGCCAAATTCCTGTGCTTGATCGCCGCATCATTCACCGCATTACCACTGTCAGGGCGGGGGATGACGTGTATCGCAACGGTGCCGAGTGCGCCTGCCTTACATGCCTGCGAGTGGATCATCGACGAGTTAAAGTCGCGTGTGCCGATTGGAAAAAGGAAATTACCTTAGAAGGTGAATCCGGCAGCGCCACATCCATGAAAGTCATTGCCATCGTAGGTTATTCCGGTAGCGGTAAGACCACACTGATTGAAAAACTGCTGCGGTAATCATGCGGCTGGCATCAAGGTCGCTATAGACACACCCATCACCAAGTTGCACTCAAAACACACCAGGCAAAGACAGTTGGCGCTTCAAACAGGCGGGTGCGGTGGCGAGCATGCTGGTCGCTCCGGGTGCGATGCAGCTAATTGCCGATGTGAAAGAACCGCATGATCCGGTTGTCTTGGCAAAGTTATATTTTCATGACGCTGATCTTGGGTGCTGGCAAGAGTTTTTCAGATGCCGATTGCCCTAAAATCGAGGTGTGGCGCACCGCCTGTTCGCCCAACCCACGCTCTACGGAGGGTGTGATCGCACAGGTCACCGATGTCACATCTGTACATTCCGCCCCTCACAATTGGCCTCAAGGCAGGCATTGCACAATTCATTATGGCTCAGTTGAAATGATTCAAAACTGTACCGCGATACGTACTGGCGGGCGGCAATTCCTTGCGCATGGGCGGAGCAAGCGATGCTGCCCGTCAACGGCACACCCGGTTCAATCGGTGATTGCCGTGGTGCAACCATTTGTCGAGCAGACGCTGGTCAGCATTTTAGACCCCTCGCACCGCCTTCCGGCGGATATACGACCGGCAAACCGATTGCGGGCCACTGGCAGGATTGGTGAGCGCGCTGTGGACCATATCCACGCCGTGGGCTTTGGTGATCACGACATGCGACCTGATCGTGCAATTGGGGCGTTCATCACATATCAAGCAGTGGTGCCGAGGATCAGCGGCTATCCTCACCCTTGCTGGCCTTCTATGCCTCGTCTTGCCTGCCGCTGTTACGCCAACGATATTGGCAGGCGGCGATAAAAGCCTAATGGTGCGTTGAAATTATTGAATTTGCGCTATGTGGAAGAAGGTGATTTATCTGCTCCTTGCTGCGTAGCTTTATTGATTTGGATACACCGCAAGATGTGGTTACAGCTAAACGGTTATGGCAAGCGTTGCGCGACATGTCCGATCGTTCGCTGCGCGAACTTACATTATGGAATGATGCGATGAAAAATTTCATTGCTTTAAAAGGATGCACAAAATCTGGTGCTTGAACAGCACCACTGGGTGTGGGAACCATCGATATGTTGGCTAGACCTATGTGGCCGTAACGATGAAATCAATCGTAGCACCACTAAATATTTGCTATAAATAAATTCGGTGCGGGCGGACGACCTTGCGGCAACACCTGCGCAACTGAAGATTGTCGCGACATGGCTCACGAGCCATGCCCGACATCACGCTTGCCGCCGGACAGTGCGCACGCATTATGACCGTCGAGAAACCCCAATGGGGCGGATACGGTGATACGCGTCGAGGACACGGCAGCAGTCTCGTCTGATCTGGTGCAGATTAACGTGTCGGCACAGGCTGGAACTGATATCCGCGAACGTGGCGAGAACTTGCGCAAAGGTGAAGTGACCCTGGAAGCGGGATGTGAAATTGCGCCCAGCATGTTGGGTATCCTCGCGATGGTGAAATGCGCCAACGTGGAGATATACGCCGCCCGACGGTTGCGATTGTGGGCGGCGATGAACTCGAAGGACTGCACGATGAATTCAATTGAGGCGAGAACCCCGATGCAAACTTTCGGCTATGGGCTGATGGCGCAGGTACAGGCGCTGGGCATTGAACCCACCTTGCTGGGCATTGCGCGCGACAATGCACAGGCACTGAAAACAAACTTGCGAGGATTTACGACAATATT
>CAWASY010000088.1:0-10247 GCA_963784505.1 uncultured beta proteobacterium
ACTCTGATCCCATTGGCCAGCGAATCGTCCCCGACTCAGGGGGCGATGAAAAAACATTAACTGTCATTGGGGTTTTAGCGCCTGTCGGAGGAGCATATGCGCGACTTAGCGAATATTATGATCAAACAGTCTATATCATCGATCGAGAACCAATCGATTTGCCCGCCGTCCCTTTAGTCCGCCCAGAAGCAATGCCGATTACTGAAATTTGGGTGAAACCGGAAATGGGCCGCCAGGGTGAAGCCAGCCGGGAAATTCAAGAGTATTTGCAACAAGAAGCCGGGACGGATACCATCGTCAAAATTCTTACAAACATAGAATACGCTCGCTGGGTTGGCGGAATACAGATACGTCAAGCATATCTCCCCCATATGGGCTGGGTCATTGGAATAGTATTGTTTGTCGCCGCTTTGAATATTGGTATCGTTATCTATTCGCTTCTGCATCTGAAACGATACGAGGTGGGGGTTAGGCGGAGTTTAGGAGCTTCCCGATTAAGGGTATTGACTGAGGAAGTGATTGTTTTGCTTCCAAAGGGGATGTTGGCAAGCGTGATCGGGATTCTAATTGCATTTGCTTTGGCTCCGACCTTGGGTATGGCAGTCCAGTTCAGTCAGTTTTTTACGCCAATTTCGGTTATTACAGGACCATACACGGTTTTGACCGGACTGGTAGCAGGTATGTTATTATGGTGTGTGATTGCCTGTGTTTCACTAATTGCTTTCCTTCAATGTACGCCATCAGAGCTGTTACACGAAAGGAATAAATCGTTCGCTTGCAGCCGCAAGGGACAATTATTGAGTGGGGCCGGACTGACCCTTGGCGTAGCGGCACTAATCATTATTCTCGGCTTAAAAGATGGGACAATAGCGCAATTTGATCGAATTTTAGGCTGGGCCGGAGGCGAGAGGGCGGGCGCAGTTGTTGACTGGCAAACAAAAATGGATGCCCCATATGAAAAGCCGGCAGAATTATCTTCCTCCGACTATTACACTTTAAAAAACGCAATTCCTCATGCCTTATTTGGCTGGCTAGGCAGAACAGGGGGTCTTTCAAATACAGAGACATTGGAGGCCAGCGCGAGTATGAGCACAATTCGCCCGCCTGTCATGGCAGCTGGGAGATGGTTTAGCCAGGAAGAAGAAACTCGGCAGGTACACATTGCCGTGCTCGGCCACGAAATAGGTGTTCAACTGGCAAAGGAACGCAATGTGAAAGTGGAGGAGTTGATCGGCCAGAGATGGCAAACTTACCAAATCGTAGGAGTCATGGATGAGTGGCCGGCGCGATACTCCATGGGATATCATTCGGATGTGGCGTATGTGCCAATCGGCATCCAAGAAGAGGGGGCAGAGTATTTTTATGCTGGCGGTCAAATAGCCTTTATCTTTCCCAGCAGTACTAGTATGGATCTCTTCCTCGATGAAATCAGGCGGATTTTAAGCACTCAGCATCCGGAAGGTAAACCGCAATTCATTCTTGCAGCAAAAAATGTTGGCGATATGCTTTCCTGGAGAATGAGGCTCTATATGATCATGGAAATGTTTGCGGTAGTTACCCTGCTGATTGGCAGCTTGGGAATCATGAACTTGATTTTCATGTGGATTGTCAGTCGGTGGCGGGAAATCGGCATCCGTCGCGCGGTGGGAGCGGAGCGTGGGGAGATTGCCCGTATGGTATTGACCCAGGCCCTGCGCATTACTTTGTTGGCAGCATTCGTCGGGGGCATGATTGGCACAGTTATTGCCCTGTTCATTCAACACCGCTCCGGTTGGGCATTGACGATCTACCCTTATTGGTTCGCAGTTATCGCCGGAGTTGCCATCTCCACCGCGCTTATCTTTGGAGGTATCCCAGCCTGGTGGGCCGCCATACGCGCTCCCATCAAGATGCTACGCATGGAGTAACACATGAGTGAAATAATAATTGAGCTAGCGCAGGTTAGCAAAGACTTCATCAAAGGCACGGAAACAATTCATGCTGTTGATGGAGTTTCGCTTAGCGTTCAGCGTGGTGACTTCATTGCAATACAAGGTCCATCAGGAAGTGGAAAGTCCACCCTGTTACATCTGATCGGCGCTCTGGACTGGCCAACTCAGGGACAAATAATATTTGCAGGACAAAATGTTTCCGAAATGAAAGATCATTCCCTCTCTCAATTACGGAGGGATCGAGTTGGCTTTATTTTTCAGTCCTACAATTTAATCTCAGATTTAGACGTGTTGCAAAATGTGGCGCTTCCCCTCAAATATGCAGGGGTAAAACGAAACGAACATGAGGAACGAGCTCAACTGGCGCTTGATACTATGGGTATGTTACACCGCCTTTCGCATTACCCTTCTGAATTAAGCGGCGGCGAAGAACAGCGCGTCGCTATTGCGCGCGCTCTGGTCAATCGCCCAGATGTGATCCTGGCTGATGAGCCTACCGGTAATTTGGATACAGACAATCGTGATAATCTGCTTGATCTCTTTTCCGATTTACATGCGAATGGGCAAACCATAGTAGTTGTGACACACGATGCACAAGTGGCGCAAAGAGCCGTCCGACGCTATTGGATGCAGAACGGGAAATTATCCAACGTTGGATAATGAAAAGTTCATATTTCACTAAGCCCGGTACATGGACGCCGGGCCTTTTTGTTTTGTACTACATGGTAGAATTCATCCGCATTCAATTTAAAGGAGTAGATAAGATGGAATCAAAAACTGGAACATGGATCGAGAAGAAGGGTTTAGCCCAAATGTTAAAAGGCGGCGTCATCATGGATGTGGTGAATGCCGAGCAAGCCAGGATCGCTGAAGATGCGGGCGCGTGCGCTGTGATGGCGTTGGAGCGTGTGCCCTGCCGATATCCGTGCGGATGGCGGCGTGGCGCGCATGTCTGACCCCGATATGATCTTGAAGATCATTGACGCGGTCAGCATTCCGGTGATGGCGAAGTGCCGCATCGGTCATTTTGTGGAAGCACAAATCCTTGAAGCCATTGGCGTTGATTACATTGATGAGTCTGAAGTGCTGACGCCGGCCGATGAAGAACATCATATTTTGAAGCATAATTTCAAAGTGCCGTTCGTTTGCGGATGCCGCAACATTGGTGAAGCCTTGCGCCGCATTGGTGAAGGCGCTGCGATGATCCGCACCAAGGGCGAAGCCGGGACTGGCGATGTTGTGGAAGCAGTCCGCCACGCGCGCTCGGTGATCGGCGCGATCCGCCAGTTGCAGACCATGGGCGATGAAGAGTTGATGACCTTTGCCAAGAATAACGGCGCGCCTTATGAATTTGTAAAGGAAGTGAAATTATCAGGCAGAATGCCCGTTGTTAATTTTGCGGCAGGTGGAATTGCAACTCCGGCTGATGCGGCTTTGATGATGCAGCTCGGCGTGGATGGTGTCTTTGTTGGTTCCGGTATCTTCAAGAGCGGCGACCCTGCTCGTCGCGCCGCGGCGATTGTGAAGGCAGTGACTCATTATCAGGATGCATCCATTCTGGCTGAGGTCAGCAAGAATCTTGGCGAGGCTATGGTCGGGCGCAATACATCGCAAATGCCTGAAGGTGAGAAGATGGCGGGGCGGGGTTGGTAGTTTGATGTAGGCACGTAAATAGGTAGACAGGTAAACACGTGTCTACTTGTATACTTGTCTACCTGTACACATAAACTATGAAAATTGGAGTCCTCGCCTTGCAAGGCGATTTTGCAGAACATATTTCCATGCTCAAGAAGATCGGCGTGGATACGGCCGAAGTGCGTTTGCCAAAACATCTCGATGGGCTAAATGGACTAATCATCCCTGGCGGTGAGTCAACCACCATTGGCAAGCTTGCGGTTGCTTATGATTTGATGGAGCCTTTAAAGCAATTCGGTAAAGACCGCGCAATTTGGGGAACATGCGCGGGCGCCATCTTTCTTTCAAAAGATATTAGCCGCGGTGACCAGCCTTTGCTGAGTTTGATGGACATCAAAGTTCAGCGTAATGCTTTCGGGCGGCAGGTTGATTCGTTCGAGACTGACCTTGAAATTGACGAGTTGATGAAAGCCACCGGCACGGAGCATCCATATCACGCTGTTTTCATCCGCGCGCCTTTGATCGAGTCTGTGCATGGTAATGCGAAGATTCTTTCCGCGCTGGATGATGGTCGCATCGTTGCGGCACAGGAAGGTCACTTGCTCGCCACATCTTTTCATCCTGAGTTGACAAGCGACACGCGCTTCCATGAATACTTTATTTCACTGGCTGGACAACCCATCATCGAGTAACATCTCGCCTATACCCCTGTTAACGTATTAATTTCAATCGGAAAGAGTTCTACACTGGACAGGTTGATAGTTCGTTGCCGTCAATTATCTTGCAAAAAAATCTTCAGTATTACGTTTGATTTTACTGCGAAGATTCTTTCAAGATTTTTCCGTTTGACTCTTTAAAATCTTAAAGGCTTTTTTATATTCTTCACGGACTCACCTGCCTCTCAAAAAAACATCGGGATGATATGGCGTGCGGCGCACACTTGCACTTGCACTGCCCGCCAGTGCAAGTGCAAGTGTGCGCCGCGGTGGAAAAGGTTTTTGAAGTTGAGTTACGTGTCTATCGTTCCAGTATATAAAAAACAGCGACACGGAACCCTACAGTTAATGATCTTTAGTACTGTTTTTCTGAGCCAGAAGGGCGGCCTCGACACGGTTGCGTACGTGAAGTTTTTGAAGAACGTTGGTGATGTAGTGCTTGACCGTTTTTTCCGCGAGAAAGAGTTTCTCTCCGATCTCTTTGTTGCTCAAACCGGTTGCAAGCCCTTCAAGGATCTGGTGCTCGCGTTCCGTCAACTCATCGATCGGTCTTTTGGACTCTTTGTGATCCGGGTTCGTCATCTCTACCAGCAGGCTGGCAGCCAGGGTAGATGGGACATAGGTTTCACCGGACTGAACTGAGCGCAGGATGCGAAGCAGTTCGCGGGCTGGAACACCTTTGAGGATATAGGCACGCGAGCCGGTTTTTAAAGCCGCAATCAGGTGGTCATCATCTTCAGAAGAAGTCAGCATGACAATTTTCGTGACCGGGCAATCGTTGGCGATCTCCCGCGCAGCAGTGATTCCACCGCCAGGCATATCAATGTCAAGGAGGATGATCTCAGGAAGCAGGTCCCGCGCCAAACGGATGGCATCCGCGGCGGAACCGCCTTGGCCAACAACCTCAAAATCAGTTTCAGCTGACAGAATCGTTGCCAGCCCATCACGAAAGAGGGTATGGTCATCAACAATTACAATGCGAATTCTTGAGGATGTCAGTTGCGGGTTACTCATGTTTTGGTTTCTCCATCCAACTGGAATGGCAGCCGAGCGATGATGGTCGTGCCTTGCCCCGAGTGACTTTCAATCTGGAACCATCCACCAAGGCTTTCCACGCGCTCACGCATTCCGCTAAGACCCAGATGGTTATCAGAGACTGTCTGCCGCGGGTCAAACCCGGCGCCGTTGTCAGATATCATCACGATAAGCTGATTGGACTCGCTACTCACACCTACCTGCTGACCCACGCCACCTGCGTGGCGATAAGCATTGTTCAGCGCTTCCTGGATTAGCCGATAGATGGTAATTCGCAGCGACAGTGTCACTGAGTTTGGTACGGGCTGAAGAATGAGATCCACTTGGGTGCCAGTGCGGCGCTCATGAGCAGATACTACTCGCTGGACGGTTTCCGCCAATCCCAATTCACTTAATTGAGGCAGGCTCAAACCAGTCGCAATACTACGCATTTCTTTCAAGGCAGATTGTAGTGAAATACCTATTTCATCGAATTGGGTGACCATGTCCGTGTCCGTAGTGGTTTTTTCGAGGCGCCCTGCCAGAGCGTCAAGTTTTAGAATCGAAAGGCTTAGGTCTTGAGCCGGACCATCATGAAGTTCGGAACCAATCCGCTTGAGGTAGCCTTCGTTCAATTGAGTCACACTGGCAGATGCACGACGGACCCGGTCGCTTAACTCCCGATTTTGATCAAGCAGATCAGTCAGCTGAACCACCTTTTGGGCTAACTCCGTCTGCTGATGCTGGATGGTATGACTGGCATCGCGGACGAAACCTGCCAGAAGCAGGTAGATTGCCAGTGTAGCCAAGCCTACTACCAACCAACTGCGCCGGCTGGATACCGCCAACTCCGCTTCGAGATCCCCGGTAAGTTGATAAAACTCGGCTACAGCAATGACCTTGTCAGTCCCGCTTAACCAAATCGGGCTGTAGGTTTCCAAAAGCTGTTCGTAAACCACACCCAGATCGATATTCTCCTCCTGGTCCAACTGACTAACTGAGGAAACCACTTCACCCAACCTGGCGCGAAGCATACCTTCGTGCATGGGAAAGGTCTTGCCAATCGCAGATGAGTTTGTGCTATAGATGAGTTTGCCGCGCGTATCCCATATTTTAATAACGACAATCTGCTTGCCCATTGGCGTATCAGTCAAGAGCTTGCCGAGCGCTTCCCTATAAGCTGGGGAGATTTCACCCGATTCGCCCAACTCCTGTACCTGGGGCGCAACAAAGCTATCAACATATAAAGCAGTCGTCGCCCCCGTACGATGAATGACTCCAGTGACGATCTGCTTCTGGACCCACGCGCCAATCCCAATCATCCCGGCCAGCAGGATAACCAAACTGGCAAACATAAAACGCTGGCTAAGATTCAAATTCTTGAGGAAATGTCGCCATTTATTCATCGCACTTCATTATACCTATATGAAAGCCAATCGGGATGCGGCGAAAGGCTCTGGTTTCATCAGACTAAAGTCTTAAAACAAAGCGATCAAAGGCTTGTGATCTTTGCGCCCTTTGCCCGTTTTGCCAGAATGCCATGACATGTATGATAGGGGCAAGATAAACAAACAAAAAAAGGAGAAACAAACATGAACACACTTTCAAAGTCAGTTGGATTACGAAGTATCATTATCGTATTGATCGCCCTATTCTTCTTCGGCGGAGTCAGCATCACTGGAGTTGCAGCACAATCCGCAATTCCCGGAGATGCACTGTACTCAGTAAAGACTTCGATCGAACAAACCCGTCTCACACTGGCAAATGATGCCAGCGACCGGGCAATGATGCATCTAGGATTTGCTGAGGAACGGCTGGAAGAAATCGGCTTACTGATCAAGGAAGGCCGAAATCGCGAGATAAAAAATGCAGTGCTCTCATTTGAGTCCAGCATGAATAGCGCACTCATCGAGTTAGCTACAGTATCCAAAGGCGACCCAATCCGAGCCGCCGAACTCTCAAAGGAAATCACATCTGCATTGACCCGCTATGCCCAGACCCTAAGTACGCTGGCGGCTAACGCTCCCGACAGCATAAAATTTGACGTGATCCGTGCATTCGACAGCACCCAACTTGCCGGCAGCCTTGATATATCTTCAGCGGACGACAATAGCAACACGAACGCCAATGATAACGGCAACTCAAACAGCAACATGAACGGGAACGATAATAGCGATGACAACGGCAATTTGAATGGCAATGATAACGGCACCGGTAACGCCAACTCAAATACCAACGACAATTCCGATGACAATGGCAACTCCAATGATAATAGCGATGACAATGCCAATAGTAATACCAATAGCAATGACAACTCCAATAGCAACGATAACGGCAATGGCAATGGCAACGACAATGGCAGTGGCAGCAATTCCAATGACAACTCCAATAGCAACGATAACGGCAGTGGCGGCAATGGCAACGACAATAGCGGCAATTCCAATGACAACTCCAACGGCAATGACAATGGCGGTGGTGGAGGTGGAGGTGGCGGAAATGACAATGGTGGCAAAGGCGGCGGATAAGGATTGTAGATAAACCACCCCCTGGAATAAGCGTAATTTTTCCCCTCTCCGTCGAACGGAGAGGGGAAAATCAATAAAACCGCACCATCCCCGCTTGAAGGAACTGACAAGTAATACGCGTCCCTAACAATACTTTCTCACGGTTTGACCAGTGTGAAGATAGGAGATCAACCAATGGAAAATAAGAAGACTCAAAGCCAAAATGTATCAATGAATAGTCCGTGGATTTTCCTGCCAAAATTCCAGAACAGCAACCTCTTCAGCAAGACAGCTTTAAAGGAATTTCGAACTGGGCTATTGCTTTGGATTGTATTTCTCCTGTTTCTGGGACTCGTACAGTTTTCCAGTCCGGACCTTCCCGATAATGATGGTTATTACCACATCAAGCTGGCCTACCTGATGCGCACCGAAGGAATCAAACCAGAATTTCCCTGGCTTCCACTATCCATCCTCAACCAGCGGGATTATTCCGATCACCACTTTCTCTTTCATATTGCACTGATCCCTTTCACTTTTGGCGACCTGCGCACCGGAGCCAAGATTGCAGCGGTTTTCTTTGCCAGTCTGGCTTTCCTGAGCACCTGGTACCTGCTTAAAGAACCAGAGGATCGCCCACACTCCACTGTGGGCCTTGGGACTAATGGCTGTATCAGAAGCCTTCATTTATCGAATGAGCATCACCCGGGCCCAATCGCTCTCGCTTGCTGTATTAATGCTGGGGTTGGATTGGCTGCTGCGAAAAAAATACAAACGGCTGGCGGTTCTCGGGTTTGTCTATGTCTGGATGTACGATGCTTTCCCGCTTCTTGGGGTCTTCGCTATGATTATCTTCGCAGCGCAGTGGACAATTGAGCGCAAGCCGGACCTGAGGCTGCTACTCTATCCCGGAATCGGCATCGTTATCGGACTGATCATTAACCCTTACTTTCCGCACAACATCATTTTCGCTGTACAGCACATTTTGCCAAAACTGATGGAGACAACCACTGTGCGAGTGGGCAATGAGTGGTACCCATACGACACCGCAACGCTTCTGAGAAATTCACCGTTGGCACTTGCGGCATTTGTCAGCGCCGGGCTGGCGTTGGGACTCAGCGGCAAACGGGCGGATCTGCCTACGATTATCAGCTTTCTCATCGCCAGTTTTTTTGGATTGATGCTATTACAGTCGCGACGCTATATTGAATACTTTGCACCCTTTGCGCTGGTCTTTGCGGCATTTGCCTGGTCACCTGTCATGGCTAGCCAATCAGTAAGTGGTCGCTTCCGTTTGCAGAAATGGTTACCGGCTTTGGCACTCTCTTTGGTGTTCATCTCGGGCGGCTGGGTCACATTCCGCGACGCCCAGGAAAGCCTGCGCAAAGCGAAACCTTACCAGACCTTTGCCGGTGCTTCCGCCTGGCTGGCAACTAATACCCCAGCCGGCGCTCGCGTATTTCAAACGGATTGGGATGATTTTCCACGACTGTTTTTCTACAATTCGAAAAACACCTACCTGATCGGTCTGGATGCGACCTATATGCAGTTGTATGACGATGAGCTATACAAGCTGTGGGTGAAAATCACACAAGGCGATGTGGAGCAACCTGGCGCAATTATCGCGAGCCAGTTCGGAGCGCACTATATTTTGACTGACCTAAGTCATGAGGATTTTCTGTATCAGGCAGCAAAAGATCCCAAGCTTGTCGAGATGTATCGGGATGAAGATGCGGTGGTGTTTTCAGTAGTAGAAAAGTAAGGGAGGCTTCCAACGATCAGTTTGATCGCAAAATTATGGCTGATCGAATCCACGTTGCGTTGTTTGTTTAGCCTTCATGTTACAGGGCAAGATTCCAGAAAACTCTTTACCTTGTCACCATCACTTCACATCCCATTAACATTCGTGATTGATCGTTACTCTTCAACCTCAATGCGGTCCACCTGAATCTGTGAGCTGTTATAGTCTGGAACATTGCTCAATAATGTGCCATAAAGATGAACGATCTTGCCGCTATCGCGCAGCGCTTCGATCTGCGCTTGTACCACCGGGTCTATGGATGTAACGCCAAAATAGATTATCAGTCCCAAGTCCTGCCGCTCGAAGTAGTCATCATACTGTGCGCCGGGCTCCGTACTCTTGATGACGCCCCACCAGTCAGCTATCTCTTCAGTGGCGCCTGGCGGAATAGAACCGCCTGAAGCTTGTTCTTCTGCGCCACCGCTTCCTGCGGAACCACACTCTCCCCGGTAATAGTCCCACTCATCACAGGCACTGCCATCCGGAAAAATACATATTCCGTATTGGCTGCCATCGTCAGCAGTGCGAATTTCGAGTTTGTTGCCGTTCTGCGTGCAATAGACCGAGGCGGGATTTGGCATATTTGCCTGAGGCATGTCCGTCGCAACAGGATCAGGAACAATACGCTGAACGAAATGCTTAACATAAC
>CAWASY010000089.1:0-18433 GCA_963784505.1 uncultured beta proteobacterium
TGTTTCACATAAGCGGGTTGATTGAGCTTACCCCGGAACGGCACAGGTGCCAGATAGGGTGCATCGGTTTCGATCAGCATGCGATCCATCGGCACCCGCATGGCTACCTCTTTGATCTGAAGCGCATTCTTGAAGGTGACAATACCGGAAAATGAAATGTAAAACCCCATATCCAGCGCCGCTTGCGCGACCTCCCAGTTCTCGGTAAAGCAGTGCATCACACCGCCGGCTTCACTCGCACCTTCTTCCGCCATGATGCGTAATGTATCGGGTGCTGCACTGCGCGTATGGATAATCAGCGGCTTACCGCATTCACGCGATGCCTGGATATGATTACGAAAGCGCTGACGCTGCCAGGCCAGATCGCCCGTCAACCGGTAGTAATCAAGCCCCGTCTCGCCGATTGCGATGATTTTTGGGTGCTGTGCAAGTTCGACCAGCCGCCCGACACCCGGTTCTTCCACATCCTCGTAATCCGGATGCACGCCCACCGAGGCATAAATATGCGGGTAAGCTTCGGCCAGCGCCAGCACCTCGGGAAAATTTGCCAGATTGACTGATACGCACAGTGCGGCCAGCACGTCGTTTTGCTGCATTTTTGCCAGTACATCGGTGATATTGTCTGCCAATTCGTGAAAATTGATGTGGCAATGGGAATCTATGAATGACATGGTGTGATGAGTTGCCGATAGGTAAACAGAATTGATTCAATAAATAGTTTGGTGTTGAGGGTATGCTGCGCCTCTTTTTTGGCCGTTTGCAAAAATTTCTGCAACCTGACCAGATTCATGACATCGAGTGGTGCAACCAGCGCCGTGATTGCCACCAGATCCTGGGGATGATAACGCAAACGCCCAGTCAGTTTGAACGATGCCAGATCGTAACACCATAGCTGCAGCCACTGCACAAGCAGAACCTGCTCGGTTTTTTGCAACACCTCGGCCAGTGCAAACACATCAAGCATTGCCGGTTGCCTTAAAGCCTGTCGCAATTTATCGCGCTCCGCCGCACCGCGTTGATCGGCATTCTGTAACGCCAGTAAAGGTGAAAAGCCGGCGGCGGCCAGCGCATCAGCAGGATGATTAAGCCCCTTTGCTGCCAGCCAGCGCTCTGCCATAGCGGCATTGGGTGGCGCAAGACCGAAAGCCAGACAACGACTGAGCAGCGTGGGCAACAATTGCTGCGGTTTATGCGTGACCAGCATAAACAGCAAACCTTTCGGCGGCTCTTCAAGATTTTTCAGCAGCGCATTGGCAGCGTTGGCATTCATCGCCTCAGCTGGATGAATGATCACCACACGCCTGCCACCCTGATGTGCAGTCATGGCCATAAAATCCGCCAGCGATCGTATCTGATCCACCGATATCTGACTGCTGGGCTTTTTGCCAGTTTCGGCCTCCTCGGTCAGCGAATCAGGTTGCAGAAAGCGAAAATCAGGATGTGAACCCTGTTCAAACCAATGACAGGCCTGACAGTGTTCACAGGCAAAACCCTCCGCATCCGGTTGCTCACACAACAAGGACCGTGCGTAGTGCAGCGCCAGAGCAAGCTTGCCTATACCCTGCAAGCCCTGGAACAACAGCCCCTGCGAGGTGCGATTGCGCAATGACTGCAAGCGCTTCCAGTCATCCTGCTGCCAAGGATAAATTTCGCTCATATTTCTGCCAGTATCCGCACCAACTGCTGTTGCACAGCGACCAGGCTCTGCGCCCCATCAATCAGCACATAACGCTGCGGATGCTCGGCCATACGCCGGTGATATCCGCTGCGCACCCGTTCGAAAAAATCGCCTTGCTCCTGCTCGAAGCGATCCAGTGTGGCATTGCCTGCCAAACGCTGCCTGGCCACTTCAATCGGTACATCAAAAAATAATGTCAAATCCGGCTGCAAGTCGGCATGTACCCACGCTTCCAACTGCTTGAGTCGCGCCCAGTCCATGCCCCGCCCCGCCCCCTGATAGGCAAAACTCGCATCACTGAAACGATCCGAAATCACCCACTTTCCAGCCTGTAATGCAGGTTTGATGACCTGCTCGATATGTTCCAGACGTGCCGCGAACATCAGCAAGGCCTCGGTACCCATACTCATAGGCTGATTCAGCAGTATTTCACGCAATTGCTCGCCCAGTGGTGTTCCGCCCGGTTCGCGCGTCACAATGACATTCAGGCCGCGATCACGTAGCGCATCGGCAAACCAGGCCAGATGAGTGCTTTTACCGGCGCCGTCTACGCCTTCGAAAGTAATAAATTTACTCATATAAAACAGCCCTAAGTCGCTAGACGTAAGTTAGAAGTTGGTTTTGTCTTAAGACTTACGTCTTAAGTCTGTTATTTTTGGTACTTGTTCACAGCCTGATTGTGCTCGTTGAGGCTGCTGGAAAAATACGAACTGCCATCACCACGCGCAACAAAGTACAAGGCCTGTGTTTTTGCCGGGTGAAGCGCGGCATTAAGCGCTTCACGCCCAGGCATTGCAATCGGGGTGGGCGGTAAACCGCTGCGAGTATAGGTATTGTAAGGCGTATCCGAGGTCAAATCACGGCGACGCAGATTTCCGTCGAATTTATCACCCAGCCCATAAATCACCGCCGGATCAGTTTGTAGCAACATATGCAGGCGCAAACGGTTGACAAATACCCCCGCTATCATGGCACGGTCGGATGCCGTGCCGGTTTCCTTTTCCACAATGGAAGCCAAAATCAGCGCCTGATAAGGGTTGACCAGTGGCAAATTCGGACTGCGCGCCTGCCAGGCATCAATCAGATGCTGCTGCATCATGCTGTAGGCTACCTTCAATAGCGCAAGATCACTGCTACCTGCCGCAACATAATAGGTATCCGGATAAAACAGCCCTTCCGGGTACGATTCTTGCGCTCCGATATTCTGCATCACCTCGCTGTCGGACAGGGTCAGCGTATCGTGCCGTATATTGGGATTGGCATTGAGGCTGTCTCGTAACTGCCTGAAAGTCCAGCCTTCGATGAGGGTAACCTGATTACTTTTGACATTCCCCTGGGTAATCATGTCAAGCAGATCAATTTTTGAAACTGCGGCATCCAGCTGGTAAATACCTGCCTTAATCTGGCCGGATCGACCCAATAACCGGGCAAACAGCACGAAAAGCTTCGGTGAGTCGATCACAGCTTCCTTCTCAAACTGCCTGGCAACCGAAGTCAAACTACTGCCCTGATTCAAGGAGAATTCGTAAGGCAGGGCTGGCGGATGGGTCGGACTGTAGGCATACCAGGCAAAACCGAGCATGGTCAGTAACGCGGTCAGCAACAGCATTTTCAACTTACCCATGCGCCGCCTCGCACACAAGTCCGCTGCGAATCAGGTTGGCGACTGTAAAATCCGTCCAGTTCGTATCTTCAAATTGCACCACCGACCACAAACCGAACACGCTGTTGGTCAAAAACACCTCATCGGCCGCACGCAACTCGGATAGTTCTATGTCACCAACCCCAACTGCAATACCAAGCGATCGCGCATAAACCATAACGCGATCCCGTTGCACACCAGACACCCCACAACGCGACAGATCCGGCGTGATCAGATGCCCATCCCTCACCAGAAAAACATTACTGCGCACCCCTTCAATCACATACCCGTCAACATCCAGCAGCAACCCTTCGGCCACCTCCGCGCATTCCGCCGCCGCCAGAACATTTTCCAGTCGATTCAGATGCTTGACACCTGCCAGACGCGGTTGATGTGAAAGTCGCAGCGCACAAAGTTTGACGACAACACCATCGGCACGCCATTTTTGAGGATAAGCGGGCAACGAGGCAACATCCCAAACATGAGTGGCAATGCCGCCGACTATCGGCGTATAGCCGCGCTGCGTCTCACCTCTGGTTACGATGATTTTATAGACCGCATCGGGATGTTCGCCCAGCAAATACGCCAACTCGGAGGATAAAATGGAAAAGTCCGGGCAAACTATGCCCAGACGATCACAATCATGTTGAAGTTTTTGGTAATGTAAAGGCCAGTCAAGCGCCTCACCGGCAACAGCGCGCAGGGTACGAAACACGCCATCGCCATACAGCAAGCCCCGATCACGAATGCTGATTGTGCTACCAGCTACGCCATTGACCAGCATGAACCGGTCAGACTTTGCTGAACACCAGCGTACCGTTGGTTCCGCCAAACCCGAAATTATTGTTCATCGACACGTTAATTTTCATGTCACGGGCAGTATTGGCGCAGTAGTCCAGATCGCACTCCGAATCCTGCTCGAAGATATTGATGGTCGGCGGTGAAATCTGGTGGTGAATAGCCAACACCGAGAAAATGGACTCGATGCCGCCCGCGCCGCCCAACAGATGACCTGTCATGGACTTGGTTGAATTGACCACCAGTTTTTTGGCATGATCGCCAAAGGCCAGCTTGATCGCATCGGACTCGTTTTTGTCGCCCAGCGGGGTCGATGTGCCGTGTGCGTTGACATACTGCACGTCATCCGCGTTCAGACTGGCATTCTTCAGCGCATTGAGCATACTGCGCTTCGGACCATCGCTGTTGGGCGAGGTGATGTGATAGGCATCGCCGCTCATGCCGTAGCCCGTGACTTCGGCGTAAATCTTCGCGCCGCGTGCCTTCGCATGTTCATATTCCTCCAGCACCAGTGCGCCGGCACCTTCACCGATCACGAAGCCATCCCGGTCCTTGTCCCACGGACGGCAGGCTGTGGCCGGATCATCGTTGCGCGTACTGAGTGCGCGTGCCGATGAAAAACCGCCGACCGCCAGCGGACCGATGGTCGCTTCGGAACCGCCGCAAATCATCACATCCGCATCGCCATACTCGATGATGCGGGCGGATTCACCGATGCAGTGCGTACCCGTCGTGCAGGCAGACACCATCGCCAGATTCGGCCCCTTGAATCCGTACATCACGGACAAGTTACCGGAAATCATGTTGATGATGGTACCGGGAATAAAGAAGGGGGAAATCTTGCGCGGACCGCTGGCAAGATAATCGTTGTGGGTATCTTCGATCATCGGCAAACCGCCTATTCCCGAGCCGATATTCACGCCGATTCGATCCGCATTCTGCTCCGTGACTTCCAGACCAGAATCCGCATACGCTTCCATACCGGCAACCAGACCGAAATGAATGAATCGCCCCATGCGGCGTGCATCCTTGGCAGGCAAATACTGGGTGACATCAAAGTTCTGCACTTCACCAGCAATCTGACTGGCGAACTGACACGCATCGAAATGCGATATTTTGACGATCCCCGACTTACCCGCGACGATATTCGACCAGGCAAGGGGAATCCCGATACCGACCGGGGAGACAATCCCCAGTCCGGTTACAACAACTCTGCGTTTAGACAATTTATCTCCACCAGTGATGAAAAAGGGGAAACCTTACTTTTGATGCGCCAGAACGTAGTCGATGGCTTGCTGCACGGTCGTGATTGTTTCTGCATCTTCATCAGGGATTTCGCATTCGAACTCTTCTTCGAGCGCCATCACCAATTCAACGGTATCCAGGGAATCCGCACCCAAATCATTGACGAATGAAGATTCGTTCTTTACTTCGGACTCATTGACGCCCAGCTGTTCCGATACGATCTTTTTTACGCGTTGTTCAATAGACATTTAAGACTCCACCCTGTTGTAAGTTTATAAAGCGGATCGAATTGTATCAAAGTTGTTTGGAATACCCAACAACATCCGCAAGCCGTTAAAACAAATCCATATAATCAATAGATTAATCACCACAAAAAATAGCGGTTGGCGGGATTTCGGACAATCTTCGGGTATTTAACCATCCCGAAAGCATGACCAGCACCATTCCACCGAGCACACCAGCCAGCCAGATTCGGCTGTCGAACCGATAGGGAATTTCCAGCAAGTGACTTGCCAGCAACCACCCTGTGACAGCGGCACTGGCCGCTGCCAACAAGCCGCTAAGCGCACCCACCACGGCAAACTCGCTCAAATGGAGCTGGCGCAGATAGCGGCTCTCGGCACCCAGCGTGCGTAGAATCGCAGCTTCCTGCACACGCTCATCGTTTGTCGATAGTTGCGCTGCGTATAGCACCACCAGAGCGCAAAGCAGCGTAAAAACAAACAGCACGCTGATGGTCTTTGACACCTGCTCGATGATGTTGCGCACTTGCGCGATCACAGCCTGCGTGTCGATGACCAGCAGATTGGGGAAATTCCGGCTTAATTTATCGCCCGTGTCCAGCCGATCGGAGGGTAAATAAAAACTCGTCAGATAACTTGCCGGAAAATTCTGCAGCAGGATGGGGGTGGCAATGACGAAAAAATTCACTTTCATCGAATCCCACTGTACGCGCCGCAAACTGGTGACTGTGGCGGTAAACCGGCTGCCCGCCACGTCATAGGTCAGCCTGTCACCCAACACGATGTCCAGTGTCTTGGCGATGCCTTCCTCCACGGATAGCTGTCCGGTCTGACCGGGTTTCCACCATGCCCCGCTGGTCAGACTATTCCATTGAGGTATTGCATCGGCATAGGACAGATTGAATTCTCGCTCAACCAGCCCCCTCGCCCTGGGTTCTGCATAGTTTACGCCCAGCACGGGATGTCCATTTAACGCAACCAGACGAGCTCTTACCATTGGCAGCAGTTGCGGCACCGGCAAGCCATTTGATTTGAAAAAATCCAGCACAGCCGCCCGCTGATCCGGCTGAATACCCACCACGAATCGGTTAGGTGCGTCCTGTGGCAGTTTACCCTGCCAGCTTTGCAGCAGATCGCCCTTCACCAGCGTCAACACCAGCAAAGCCATGCCACCCAGACTGAGCGCGATCACCTGCACCGCAACACTACGTCCGTGACGAGCCAGATTGCTGAACGCATGTCGCCAATGTCCGCTAAACAGATGCACACCTCGCGCCAGCGCCTGCAATAACAGCCATACCAACACACCGAACACCAGCAAGCAGGAGAGCAAGGCTGCCAGCACAATCAAACCCAGCTTCAACGAATCTGCCTGCCACAAAAACAGCATGGACAGCACCAATACAGCTGCGCCGTAAATTAGCCAGCCAGACACTGCGGGCGAACCCATCTCCCGCCGAATTACCCTCAATGGCGAGACGCGGCGCAGTTGCAGCAAAGGCAAATAGGCAAAGCCCAGCAACAGGCCAATGCCGCCCAATGCGGCCTTGAGCGCAGGCAACAGACCCGGCTGAGGAAAATTCGCCGCCTTCATCCCCGCGATGCTGTCAACCAGTACGGCCTGCGTAACATAGGCCAACAACAAACCGGCAAGCACAGCGATCAATCCCGCCAGCAAAAACTGATACAGAAACACCCACAATATCTGACTCTGCTGCGCGCCCATACAGCGCATCAGCGCACACCCATCCAGATGGCGACTCACATAACGCCTCGATGCCAGCATCATCGCAGCACCGGCCAGAATAGCCGTGGTGAGTGCGGCCAACCCCAGAAAATGCTCCGCGCGTTCAAGCGCTGTGCGTATTTCGGGACGCGCATCGCTCACATCCTCGACTTTTTCATTGGCGCTCAAATGCAGCGCCAGGCGAAATTCCGCCAGTTGTTTTGCATCCCCGGCAATCAGCAGCCGATAGCTGACGCGACTGCCTTCCCGCAACAATCCGGTGGCAGCCACATCGGAAGCGTTCATCAACACACGGGGTGCGAAACCGCCAAAGGACGGATCGACATCGCGAACGATGCGCGCAGCGACGCGAAAGGACTGCGCACCGATGCCGACTGCTTCACCCACCCGCAGATTCAGGCGGCGCAACAATCCGTCATCTACCCCTATTTCGCCCTTTCCCACCATGTGGGCTGTGGAGTGATTGCCGTTACCGTCATCCAGTTCCAGTTTGCCGCGTAGCGGATAACCCGATTCTACCGACTGAATTTCGGACAACAACACCTGATCACCATAGGACACCATGCTGGGAAAGGTGCGACTCTCCACCACCGCAAGACCGCGCGCCTTCGCCAATGCCCGGTATTGATCCGAAAATGGGCGGGTCGAAGTGATGCGCAGATCCGCGCCCAGCAAACTGGTTGCCTGTTGCTGCAACCCCTGCCGTACCCGATCGGCGAACATCCCGACCGTGGCCAGACTGCCCACGGCCAGCACCAGCGCAAGCAGCAATACGCGCCACTCGCCCGCACGCCAGTCACGGCGCAGCAAATTGAATGACAGAGTTATCAGATGCATATTCAGCCCACCTGCCCGGCCACCAGGCGCAACTGTTTCGAACAGCGCTGCGCCAGCACCTCGTCGTGCGTGACCAGTATCAGGGTCGTACCCAGCACCTGATTCAAATTAAACATCAAATCAATAATCTGGCCACCTGTCTGTCCATCCAGATTACCGGTTGGTTCATCGGCAAACAGAATTTTCGGGCGACTGACAAAAGCGCGCGCCAGCGCGACCCGCTGCTGCTCACCGCCTGACAAATGCCTGGGAAAATGATGAGCACGCGCGGCAAGTCCCACCTGATCCAGCGATTGCGCTGCGCGAACACGCGCATCCCTGTCCCCTTTCAATTCCAGCGGCAGCATGACGTTCTCAAGCGCAGTCAATGCGGGCAACAACTGAAAGGACTGGAATACAAATCCAGCCAGATCACGCCGCATACGGGCACGCCCGTCTTCATCCATTGCAAAAATATCCGTGCCGTTCAAGTTGACCGCGCCACTGCTTGGCACATCCAGCCCTGCCAGCAGACCCAGCAAGGTAGATTTCCCCGAACCCGATGCACCGACAATAGCCAGGCTCTCACCCGTCATCACCGTAAAATTGACCTCGTGTAAAATCGTCAGAGGCGTTTGCCCACTAAACACTTGCTTACTCAGGCCGATCACCTGCACAATTGCCGTCATGAAAATACTTTCCTTGCCGAGTTGGTTGGACCATAGAATGGTCATTTTGCTTGCCTTGCTATGCTTGCCGATGACCGTATCTGCAGCGCCAAAAGTCGCAGCTGCCGTACAGAAGAACATCCTGGTATTCGGTGACAGTTTATCAGCAGGTTACGGACTGGATATCAACGATGCCTGGCCCGGCCTGCTGCAACAGGAACTGACGCGTAACCGTGCCAATTTCAAGGTTATGAACGCAAGCATCAGCGGCGAAACCTCAATGGGCGGGCGGCAACGCATCGCCTTACTGCTTGCGCAATACAAACCTGCCATCGTCATTGTTGAACTGGGCGCAAACGACGGACTGCGCGGTTTCAGTACGGCGGATATCGAAAGCAACCTCAATGAAATCCTGCTGCAAATCAAGCAGGTTCACGCAAAGACCCTGCTAGTTGGTATGAAACTGCCGCCCAATTACGGCGAGCCCTATATTTCTCAGTTTGAAAGCGTGTTTCCAAGGCTGGCCGCAAAACACGGCGTCACCTTGCTGCCATTCTTGCTCGAAGGCGTCACTGCAGATCAGTATCAACCCGACAATCTGCACCCCGCCAAGGCCTCGCAACCGGTCATTCTGCACAACGTGCTGCAAGCACTCAAGCCACTGCTAAGATAAGTCCAAAGTCGGAAGTCGGAAACTTACCTAGCGCAGCGTAACTCCGCTTTGAGCTGAAAAGCCAACTGCGCTCATGACGCCTGCGCCAAATCTCTTGGCCAGCCTGTCGGCAATACCTTCCTTGACCGTAAAGTCCACAATATCCTCAGCCTTGATCACATCACGCGCCACCGACTCCACGCTACCATATCCATCTGCCAGCCCCATCGCCACACCAGCCTGACCATTCCACACCAGACCGCTGAACGTGTCAGGTGTTTCTTTCAGGCGTTTACCGCGTCCGGCTCTGACTACATCAATGAACTGCTGGTGGATTTGTGCAAGCATCTGCTTGGCATATTCCTGCTGATCGGGCCGCATGGTTGAAAAGGGATCCATGAAACCTTTGTTAGTTCCTGCCGTAATCAGGCGACGTTCCACGCCCAGCTTTTCCATGGTACCGGTAAAGCCAAAACCGTCCATCAACACACCGATGGAACCGATCAGGCTGGCCTTGTCCACATAGATTTTATCGGCTGCGGCCGCCACATAATAACCGCCGGATGCACAAATATCTCCGACCACGACATACAACGGTATAGCAGGATATTGGGTACGCAGGCGGCGAATCTCGTCATTGATCTGCCCTGCCTGCACCGGACTGCCACCCGGACTGTTGATACGCAATATCACGCCCTGTGTACCCTTGTCTTTGAAAGCCTCCTGCAAACTTGGAATCAGGTTGTCGGCACTGGCCGCACTATCGGCTGAAATCACCCCCTGCATATCCACCAGCGCGGTATGCTTGCCGTTGGACAGGGCCGTCTCGCTTTTACCGAACCAGCCCATAAAAATGAACAGCATGATAAACAGATAGCCGAAAGTCAGCACCTTAAAAAAAATTCCCCAGTGACGTGCACGGCGCTGCTCCTGCACTGCCGACATCGCCAGTTTTTCCAGCACTTCACGTTCCCAGTTTTGATCCGACATTGTTATATCCCTTTTGTAATTTAGGCGTTTTCCCTCAACCAGGTGCGTAACGCGTGAAAGTCATCCATTAGCGCCAGCGGCTTTAATGCCAGCAATTGTTCTGCAGGATGTGCGCCGAAAGTCACCGCCACCACGTCCACACCGGCATTTTGTGCGAGCAGCAAATCATGGGTGGTATCCCCCACCATCAAGGTGCGTTCAGCACTGACAGCCAATTCATCCATCAGTTCAAACAACATGGCAGGATTTGGCTTGGAAAAAGTCATGTCTGCGGTACGTGTCGCGTGAAAATAGCGCTGCATACCGGAGGATGCCAGCGCCCTGTCCAGCCCTGCACGATTTTTGCCTGTGGCAACCCCCAGCGCATACCCTTCATCATACAGTTCGACTATCGTTTCACGCGCCCCGTCAAACAGGGGAATGGATTCACCCTGCGACAAAAAATGATGCCGATAACGGGCAACCAGCGGTTCATACATGACTTCAGGTGCATCCGGCACAGCATGACGCAAGGCCTGTATTAAACCCAGACCAATTACATGGCGCGCGGCTTCATCGCTGGGAATGGTCAGACCTAGATCCTGGCAGGCAGACTGAATCGATCCGGCAATAATCGCCGTCGAGTCCATCACCGTGCCATCCCAGTCGAATACAATCAGATCGTAACGTTTCATTGCCATAAAGTCAGAAAAATTAAGGTGCGAATATTACCACCATCACACCTGCTTCACTAACCTGTGCCACAATACACCCATGAAAAAGACCAAATACAAAAAAGGCGAGCTCGGCCAGGACGACAAGGCAAATCCGCGTCGCGCCCAAACAAGTCAGCCCGGCAAGACAAAAACCCGTGTCCCATTGAAAAAAACCACGCCCCGTTCAACTATCGGTACTGGATCGCCCCGAAAACCCGAACTCAAAAAGGGCTTTTCGGCAAAGGATGAGGCAGCAAAACCGCGTCGCAGCGGCACCAAGCTGACCCGACTCATTGCCACTGCGCCTGTCACCGCCCCACAGCAAACGACAAAGGTAGGGCAGGTCAACACGTCCAGCACTGCGCTGACCCATTGGCTGCTGTATTGCCGTCCCGGTTTTGAAAGCGATTGCACTCAGGAAGCGGTAGGACAGGCCAGACGCCAGCGTCCCGTGCTAGCCGAACAGCCCGGCCTTATCCCCAATAGCGGCTACGCCATTATCGCCATCAACGAACAAACACTCAACTTTCGCGAACTGATTTTTTCGCGCCAGTTAATCCGCCTGCTTCATATAATTGAAACACTGCCCGAGCGGGATCGTCTGACACCCATACTGGAAGCGGTCGCCACGTTACCCGGTAAGTTCAGCGCCCTATGGCTGGAAGTGGCTGATACCAACGAGGGGAAAACCGTTTCCGCCTTTACCCGTCGTTTTGGCCCCCTGCTGGAGGATGCATTACGCGAACAGGGCAGACTACTGGAGGACATCAAATTACCGCGCCTGCACCTGTTCTTTCCGGACAAATCCTCTGCGCTGATCGGCAGCAGCGATCCTTACAACAGCGCGGCAACCGTGATGGGTATCTCACGCCAGTCCATGCCGGCGGATGCACCCAGTCGTTCGACGTTAAAACTGGCCGAGGCGATTGACGTCTTTCTGGACAAGAGCGAGCAGACGCGCCTGCTCAGATCGGGCATGACAGCGGTGGATCTGGGCGCAGCACCGGGCGGCTGGTCATGGCAAATGGTCAAGCGCGGCATCCGCGTGACCGCCGTGGATAATGGCGACATGAAAGGCGTGCTGGCAAAACACCCGATGGTTGAACATCTGAAACAGGATGGCTTCAAGTACGAGCCACGCAAAGCCGTCGACTGGCTGATCTGCGACATGGTGGAGAAACCCGCCAAGGTTGCCGAATTAATGGGCAGCTGGTTCGTGTCAGGTTGGTGCAAACATGCAATTTTCAACCTGAAACTACCGATGAAACAGCGCGTCGCCGCACTCGATAGTGCGCTGAGCGGCATCCGTAGCCGTCTGGACACGGAAGGCATCAGTTACAAAATGAGTGCAAAACAGCTCTACCACGACCGTGAGGAAGTCACGGTGTTTCTAACCCGCACAAAAAAATAATTTTCTGCAATACAATACCTTCCGGCAAGTTCGGCACTAAGACCACAATGCGCCTGACCAAACCGGCACTCCTGCTTGCGCGGTCATTTTCTGCAATAGCCGTTGCGCACCCGCAGACAGCCGGACGCATTGATGCACACTCATCAACCCGGCTCCAAGCATCAAATTGACCGCAGGTTATTGATCCGGCCAGCTTTATCCGTGAATCCGCTCGCATTGATAACCAGCGACTTGGCTGATGTCTTTGGTCAGCCTAGTCGAATGGCTAGTAGTTTCACCAGCTTGTCGAAATGTGTGCGGATTCATGTGCCTCGACAGGCTCTGATAAAGCCCCTAAGCATTGACCAAGCAATCAAACGACGATTGCCAAGTCACTACTTAACCACGAACGGTGGTTCGGTTTGATTTATGCCGAATCAATAGTGGCCAATAATGCCATGATACGCAAATGGGACATCAGCCTAACCACGAATGGCCTGCCTTCTTTGCCGGTCTTGCCGATGACCCCAATGCCAATTTGGGCACTGATAACATGCCGAGGGTGACACTTGGCACACGATATCAGCCATTTTCAACGCAGCGATCAATCAGCATCCTGAACCTTACCCGCACGCCTTTTGTTGCGCCTTATTTGGCGATGCGACGACTTGATGGAAAAACATCAGCAAATAATTTTTCAAACCCACTTGTCATAAATGTGTCATTAAATCATCACATCGAATGGATAACCTGCACGTTAAGTATCATGGATCAACTACCTGCCCCCAGTTTAAAACTGATATCCTGATGACAAATTTTATATCCGATTCTGACGATTTCACTATTGCAAAACTGCTTAAACCTGTTCATGCCGTCAAGGACACCACCAGTTGCAACAAGGTACTGACGCTGTTCCACGATAATAAGTCTCTCTATGCACTGCCTGTCGTCAACGAAAAAAACCGACCGGTCGGCATCGTGGTCCGGCAGGAACTGACCGAATTCTTCAGCAAACTTTATTCCAAGGAACTCAAGGGCAAAAAACCCATTTCTGAAGTAATGGATGCCCATCCCATTATCGTCGACAGCGGAACCGCCATTGAAGACGTCTCACGCATCGTTCTGGATGCAGGTATAGAGTACATGGTGAGCGGTTTTGTCATCACAAAAGAAAAATGCTATCTGGGCATGGCGAATGGTTATGACCTGCTACGTGAAATCACCAGTCGGAAACAACAGCACCTGTTCGGCCTGGCGCATTTCGACCAGCTGACCGGACTACCCAATCGCACGCTGCTGCTGGATCGTCTGGGGCAGGCAATTTCGGTCTTTATACGTTCGCCTCGAAAAATTTCGCTACTTTTCATTGATCTGGACGGATTCAAGGCTGTCAACGACAGCTATGGCCATGAGAAGGGCGATCAGTTGCTCAAGGAAGTCGCAAAAAGACTGCTCACTTGCATCCGGGAGGGCGATACGGCTGCGCGCATGGGTGGCGATGAATTTATCGTCACCCTGCTCGAATCGGACCTCAACCTAGCACTGACGGTTGCCGATCGAATACTGCTGGCGTTAAGCAACCCCTATGAATTGGGCAAATCGACCATTTCCAGTGTCTCTGCCAGCATCGGGGTTGCCGAATACCTGGAACATGCAGACAATATGGAAGGCCTGTTAAATGCGGCAGACCAGGCAATGTATGTAGCCAAGCAGGCCGGCAAGAACCAGTACGCTGTATTTACGCCACCCTGAGCCGGAATAGAACCCGGGGACACTTAGTCGTTGCTTACAAACAAGGTCGAATTTGCAGTTTTGCCTCGCAAATGCAGAAGCGGGGCTCCGGGTCAAGCCTTGCACTAATTATGAAACAAAAACCCAGATGGAATTCAGGAAAGACCCTGTGTGGGTCTTAAAGACATCACATTGAACTGAATATCACCAATAAAAGCCGCAGCCTTGTTCAAATACTGCTCGGCATCCTCACTGGCAAGTTTTAATTTGGCCTGATTGAGCGCATCGATCGCTGCGGAAATTTGCTGAGTGATGATTGATTCCATAATTGCCCCCAAGAATTATTATTGGATAGTGCCCAACAATTTAACAAACTTAAATGACGGAAATATGAATATCAACCCGAATATACACTTCAGCCGGCAGACACCGCTCCTGCCCGCCCCCCTTACTGGCCGATGGCAGCCCATCAAAACAAATCACCCATCCCGCCATCCAGTTTTTCGATGAAACCCTGCAATTCTGAAGGCAAGGGTGCCGAAACCTGTATGGGTTCACCGGTTAGCGGATGCGCAAAAGCAATGCTGTGTGCATGTAAAAACATGCGTTTCAGGCCCTGTTTCATCAATTCGCGATTTTTGGCAAAATCACCATACTTGTCATCCCCTGCAATCGGAAACCCCAGATGGGACAGATGCACACGAATCTGGTGGGTGCGCCCGGTTTTCAATTGCGCTTCCAGCAACGAAAATCCAGGCCAGTTTTTTTGCAGGGTAAATATCGTGTGGGATGCCTGCCCACCTTCTCTGACCATCACGCGCTTCTCGCCTTGCGGGGTATCGAATTTGTGCAGCGGCAGCTTGACCTGCTGCTTCACATTCGTCCACCTGCCCAGCACCAGCGTCAGATAGCGCTTGTCGCTGTTACCCTCACGCATGATCTCGTGCATCGCAACCAGCGCCGAACGCTTTTTAGCCAGCAGCAGCACACCGGATGTTTCGCGATCCAGCCTGTGCACCAACTCCAGAAATTTGGCCTGGGGACGGGCGCGGCGCATCTGTTCAATCACGCCAAAACTCACGCCGCTGCCGCCATGCACGGCAATGCCGGACGGTTTGTTCACCACTAGCAGCGCATCGTCCTCAAAAATAATCGGCAATTCCACAGCGGGAATATAAACTTCGCGCACGGCTTCCCTTTGCGCGACACGCACTGGCGGAATGCGCAACAGATCGCCCATTTTCAATCGGTAGCTCTGATCGACGCGTTTCTTGTTCACGCGTACTTCACCGCGCAAAATCCGGTAAATATGGCTTTTTGGCACACCTTTTAGATGACTAAAAAGAAAGTTATCAATGCGCTGTTGTTCACCGCTTTCATCAATCGTGACGAATGTGACAGATTCTTTGCTTAAACTATTCATTATGCTTATACTTCGCCGTTCGCGCGTTTTGTGTTGGGTAAGTTTGGGATACCGCCGACTGTTTCTGGCTGACTGCTTTGTAGCTCCAAGATTGTTGGCACAGGCGCCTTGCGCCACCCCACCAACCGCAACCCGGTTAATATCGCTCACCGGAACCAGCAGTGATAGTAATTGATTTACGCGCTCAAAGCACCTGTGGATTTCCGTGACAGGGTATACGAGTTGCAACGTCTTGCTGGTTGAGCCAGATAAATGCAGGGGCCGCTGACCAGCCGCCCGGCAATATCTACGGAATTCTCCCCAATCGCGCTGCAACGGATGCCCCGCCACTCAAAAAGACCAACTACAAAAAAGAGATCCGATTTGACCACCCGTTTGTGTATCACGACGATGTTAACGATTGCTCCTTTTACTCGCCTAAATCGCGTGTAGTTGAGTCTTGCCCCGTGTCAGAGCGCGGGAGAAAAATAAAAATGAAACGCATGTTATTCAATGCGACACAACCGGAAGAACTCCGTGTCGCCATTGTTGACGGTCAGAAACTCATCGACCTCGACATTGAAATTGCAGGAAAAGAACAACGTAAGAGCAACATTTACCAGGCTGTTATCACCCGCATCGAGCCTAGCCTCGAAGCGTGCTTCGTCGAATACGGCGGCAATCGCCACGGCTTTTTGCCCTTCAAGGAAGTCTCCTCGCAGTTTTATCAACCCAATTGCGGCAGCCGTCCCAACATCAAGGAAGCCTTGCGCGAAGGCCAGGAATTGCTGGTTCAGGTCGAAAAGGACGAGCGTGGCAACAAGGGTGCAGCACTGACCACTTTCATCAGTCTGGCCGGTCGCTACATCGTATTGATGCCGAACAACCCGAACGGTGGCGGTGTATCCCGCCGCATCGAGGGTGATGAACGCGCGGAACTGCGCGAAGTATTGTCCCATCTGGAAGTCCCTGATGGCATGAGCATCATCGCCCGCACCGCTGGGATCGGACGCAACGAGGAAGAGCTGCAATGGGATCTTAACTACCTCAATCAGCTATGGACCGCGATTGCCGATGCGGCAAAATCCGAAAAAGCCCCTTCCCTGATCTATCTGGAAAGCTCATTAGTCGTTCGTGCGATCCGCGACTATTTCAATCCGGAAATCGGCGAAATCCTCATCGACACCGACGAGGTGTATCAGCAGGCGCATGCCTTCATGAGCACGGTGATGCCTGACAATGTCAACCGCATCAAGCGCTATGTGGACGACGTTCCGCTGTTCTCGCGTTTCCAGATCGAACACCAGATCGAATCGGCCCATTCGCGTGAAGTGCGCCTGCCATCGGGCGGTGCGATCGTCATTGATCACACCGAAGCACTCACCGCAATTGACATCAATTCCGCGCGTGCCACCAAGGGTTCAGACATTGAGGCGACTGCCTTCAACACCAATCTGGAAGCGGCCGAAGAAATCGCACGTCAAATGCGCCTGCGCGATCTGGGCGGATTGATCGTGATCGACTTCATCGACATGGAAAACAGCAAGAACCAGCGCGACGTTGAAAACCGTTTGCGCGACTCCTTGCGCTTTGACCGTGCACGCGTACAGACAGCCAAAATTTCACGCTTCGGCCTGCTGGAACTGTCGCGTCAACGCCTGCAACCTTCACTTGGCGAGAGCAACTACATCACCTGCCCGCGTTGCAGCGGCATCGGCCACATTCGCGGCACCGAATCATCCGCATTGCACATCCTGCGCATCATTCAGGAAGAGGCCATGAAGGACAGCAGTGCGGCGATCCACGCCCAGGTACCGGTCGATGTAGCAACCTTCCTGCTCAACGAGAAGCGCGGCGATCTGCACCGCATCGAATCACGTTTGCGTGTGCCGATCACACTCATCCCGAACCCGCATCTGGAAACGCCAAACTACACCATCAACCGCCTGCGTCAGGATGAGTTGAGCATTGAAGCGCCCAGCTACACGTTGGTCGAAAAACCAAGTGATGAAAAACCCGAACAGGAATCGCACAAAGGCGTACGCACACAGGCAGCAGTCAAGGGCATCACACCTGTCGCACCGGCACCCACTGCGCCAACCAGAGCTGAAGCGACTACTGCACCTGCAGCTGGCCTGCTGAGCCAACTCAGCGGATGGTTCAAGTCACTGATCGCAACAGAAGAGCCGAAACCGGCACCTGTGGTGGCGCGCCCACCTCGTAGCCGTAATGACAGGCCTGAGCGCGGCGAACGTCCGGATCGTCAAGAAAGAGGCGAAGGCGCAAACCGCAAACGTCGCGATCGCAACGACAAGCCTGAACGTGATGGACGCCCAGATCGCAACTTGGCTTCTGCAAATGAAAAGCCAATCGAAAAATCGGCAGACAAATCAGTAGCGGCCGAGCCCAGGACGCCAAGACCGCCAAGACCGCCCAAAAAGACGGCTGAAACTCGCGTTGCCGAGGACAAACCAGTCGTTGAGACTACCTTAGTTGCTCAGGGTGAAGTCGAATCCGAAGCCGAGAAGACCGAAAAAAGCAGTCGTCGTCGTGGTCGCCGTGGTGGTCGCCGTGAACGTGAAAAGCGTGATGTCGTGCAGGGTACGGATGACAATGGCGCCGGATCACAGCCAACTGATACGACGTCTACCGAACAAATGGCATCCGAACAGAAACGCACGCCGACCGAGTATGTCGCAATGCCGACCAAGCTGAGTCATGTGACTACCGAATCGAT
>CAWASY010000090.1:0-6024 GCA_963784505.1 uncultured beta proteobacterium
GGAAGCGAGGCGGATACCAGCTGCACCATTGGTTGAACCGCCCGCGGTTAACTGATCTAGTGCGTGGGTGATTTTAAACGTTTCATTACCTGGGGTCGGTTCCAGCACGATGCCGGATGCACCTGCATAGACGACAATAGAAACCCGGTCCTGCTTGCGCATCTGTTTGCTGAGCAGGCCGAGGCCTTTTTTCAGCAGCTCAAGTTTGTCGGCGGACTGCATCGAGCCAGAAACATCGATCAGGAACACCAGGTTGGCTGCCGGAATATCGGCGGCCGCAACCGCATAGCCCTTGATACCGATGTGCAGCAGTTTTGTATTGGCGTTCCAGGGATTGGGGCCGACCTCGGTGATCACGCTGAACGGTTGTGCCAGGGTATTCGGTGCGGGGTCCTTGATAGCGGCCTCGGCGCAGTTGCGCGGACAACCTGATACCGCGATCTTGAATTTGTGCGGTGTCCACATCCGATCCAGCGCATATTCAATGTCGATGCCCATCTGCGTCGAATCCTGCACGCCGAAACGACACCATTCGCTGCCCACGCAGGTTTTGACGGTACGCAGTGATTTGCCATAGGCATAACCGGACGGCATATCCAAATCAGCCCACACGCTGGGCAGGTCCTCTTTCTTAATGCCAAACAAGTCAATGCGCTGACCGCCGGTTACCTTGACAGTCCGAACTTGGTATTTGTCTGCCACATCGGCAATGCGTCGCAACTGGGCTGAGGTGGTGATGCCACCGTGCATGCGCGGCACAACCGAAAAAGTGCCGTCCTTCTGGATGTTGGCGTGGGCACGCTCGTTGATGAAACGCGACTGCGGATCATCCACAACCTCGTGTGGCCAGGCGCAAATCAGATAGTAATTCAGTGCGGGACGGCAACTGGCGCAGCCGTTGGGCGTTGACCACTTCAAAAATTTCATCGTCTGGGGAATGGACAGCAGTTTTTCCTGCACGATCGCCTGGCGCACTTCCTCATGGGTCAATTCAGTGCAGCTGCACAAAGGCTTGGTGGTATTGGCCTGTGGCGTATAGGCACCGCCCACGGTGGAGGCAAGTATCTGTTCGACCAGTCCGGTGCAGGAACCACAGGAAGCCGATGCCTTGGTGTGTTTGCGCACTTCGTCCAGCGTGAACAGACCATGCGTCTTGATGGCCGTGACAATAGTGCCCTTGCATACGCCATTGCAACCGCACACTTCCATGCTATCTGTCATGGCTGCAGCGCTGTTTTGCCCCTGATGCCCGGTGTTGCCCAGATTCGACTGACCAAACATCAAATGATCGCGAATTTCTGAAATATCCCGACCTTCCCTGATAATCTGGAAATACCATGCGCCATCACGGGTGTCACCATACATCACTGCACCCACCAGCTTGTCGTCCTGCAATACCAGTTTTTTGTACACGCCACCTGCTGCGTCATTGAGCACAATCTCATCGGTCTTGTCATTACCGGTAAAATCACCTGCCGAAAACAAATCCACCCCGGTGACTTTCAGCTTGGTTGAAGTAACCGAGCCCTTGTATTGCGCAATACCCATGCGGGCCAGATGATTGGCGCAAACTTTCGCCATATCGAACAGGGGTGCGACCAAGCCATAGGCGATGCCACGATGCGAAGCACATTCACCGACCGCATAAATGGCCGGATCGAAGCTCTGCATGGTGTCGTTCACCACGATACCTCGGTTGCAGTGGATGCCTGCGGATTCGGCCAGTGCGGTATTGGGACGGATGCCCACTGCCATCACCAACAAATCAGCCGGTACCTCGGTGCCATCCTTGAATTTAATCGCCCTGACTCGCCCTTGCTCATTCCCCAGCAATTCCTGCGTCTGCTTCTCCAGCAGGAACTTCAGCCCTTTGGTCTCCAACGATGCCTGCAATAGCTTGGCGGCAGATTGATCCAGTTGCCGTTCCATCAGCCAGGGCATGATGTGCACCACGGTAACATCCATACCGCGCAAAGCCAGACCATTGGCGGCCTCCAGCCCCAACAGGCCGCCACCGATTACCACCGCATGCTTGTACACCTTCGCCGCGTCTATCATCGCGTTGGTATCCTGAATGTCGCGATAACCGATCACGCCTTCCAGATCCTTGCCGGGCACCGGCAGTATGAAAGGCGTGGAACCGGTCGCCAACAGCAGGCGGTCGTATTTTGCTTCGGTGCCATCCTCGGCATACACCATCTTCTTGTTGCGGTCGATACGCACCACCGTCTTGTTCAGATGCAAAGTGATATGGTTATCCGCATACCAGTCAAGATCATTCAGGATAATGTCCTGTATCGTTTGCTCACCCGCCAGCACCGGCGAGAGCATGATGCGATTGTAGTTAGGGTGAGGCTCCGAGCCGAATACGGTGATATCGTACAAATCCGGTTCCAGCTTGATCATCTCCTCCAGTGTACGAACCCCCGCCATGCCGTTGCCCACCATGACCAGTTTCAATTTATTCATTTTGTATCTCCTCGTTATGCCGCTAATTTCTGTTGTTGAGCCATGCCCGCAAAACGCACCACTTCCCCGATAACCACGATGGCAGGACTTGCCATTGACTCCAGTACAACCCGATTGGCAATATGTCCCAGCGTACTGACCACTTGCCGCTGCTGTACCAGGGTGCCTGACTGGATAGCTGCCGCCGGGGTGTCGGGTGCAAGTCCATGTAAAACCAGTTTTTGTACAATATGCGCCAGATTCGTCATGCCCATGTAAATCACCAGCGTCGTGCCGCTTGCCGCCAATGCCTGCCAGTTCGGTTCATCATTCCCTTGCGTATGCCCAGTGATAAACGTCACGCCGTGAGTGCAATCGCGGTGTGTCAGCGGAATGTTCAAGGTGGCAGGTGCCGCCATGCCTGAGGTAATGCCACTGATGACCGACACGGCTATTCCGGCTTGCTGCAAAGCTTGCAGCTCTTCGCCACCCCGTCCGAACATGAACGGATCGCCGCCTTTGATGCGCGCCACCACGCGGCCCGCGTGGGCGAGCGCAATCATTTGTTTGTGGATGAAGGCTTGCGGGGTGGAGCGGCAGCCACCGCGTTTGCCGACGTGAATGATTTGCGCGCCGGGTTTGGCGAATTGCAGCACCTCAGGATTGACCAGATCATCCAGCAGAATCGCATCCGCCAAGCCGATGGCGCGCACCGCACCCAGCGTTAGCAGATCAAGACTGCCCGGCCCCGCACCGATTAAATAAACCCGTTTCATATATTCACCTTCTCAATATTATTGACCGACTGGCTACATAACCGCTTCAACTCAGGCAAACAGGAGCCGCATTGCGTGCCGCACTTCAATTTTGTTTGCAACGCAGCGAAATCCAGGCCAATTTTTAGTTCATACTGAATTTCTCCTTCCGAGACATCCAGACAATTGCAGATGATGCGTCCACGCTGTGATTGCCCGGCAGGCGGGATGCTCAGGGGTGCGAACAGCCACGGACGGAGCGCTTCTGCATCAGCGCCTTCTGAGATGATTTCCTTCAGCCAGTCACGAGCAAGGGTTTCGCCTGTCAGACGCACCCCCATTAGCTTTCCATGCTCCATCAAGGCGCGCTTGGCAATGCCACGTCTGGCATCCTTGTACTCCATCACACCTGCGTCATCCTCCATTCCCAGCACAGCATCAATTTCGATCAACAAGGCTTCCGAAACAGCGGAGCTATGCGCTGTGCGTAGCACAACCAGCTCTTCATCGCGTCCGAACAGGCCAAGCGAGGCATAATCAAAACGGGACAGCAAGGGTTGCAACTGTTCCTTGCGCAACAACGCATTCCCCCGGCGCATCGCGACCATCTGCCATGGCAAACAGAGTTTTTCGACTTGGACCGCCGCGTGTTTGAATTCAGGTTGTTTGGATAGGGAATCGACTGCATTGATCGTAAGTGCATTCGCTCCCAGACCACTCATGAACTGGCTTCCCCAGTGCATCGGTACAAATACCTGCCCCTCGGGAATCTCGGGCGATGAGGCCACGCGCAAATTGAGTTTGCCGCGCCGACTGGTGACACAGGCAATGTCGCCATCCTTCAAATCGCGCTGCGCCATATCGCCCGCATTCATATCCAGTACGGGTTCCTCTGCATGGCTGAACAGTCGCCCCACGCCACCGGTACGGCTCATGCCATGCCATTGGTCGCGCAGCCGTCCGGTATTCAGATGCAAGGGATAGCTCGCATCAATATCCTCGGCGACAGGGAAATATTGAGTGTCGGAAAATTTTGCGCGGCGATTTTGGGTTGGAAATATCCCATCGGCATACAGGCGCTTTACGCCCTGCGCAGCGCCATTTGGTACTGGCCATTGTTGCGGACCGGCTGCATCGAGCAATTCATAACTCAAGCCGCCGATATCCAGATCACGACCGACTGTGGTTTCGCGATGCTCATCAAAGATGCTCTTTGGACTCGCGAAATTGAGCAGAATGGGTGTATTCAAACGCTGCGCCAGACGATCGGCAAAGTCCACGACGATCTGCCAGTCGTGACGCGCTTCCCCAGGCGGCGATATCGTGGGTCTCACACGCGAGATGCAACGCTCGGAATTGGTGACCGTGCCTTCTTTTTCCCCCCAAGTACTGGCGGGTAGCAGCACATCGGCAAAGTGCACCGTGTCGGTGTTACGAAAGGCCTCCTGCACCACGACCAATTCAGCTGCCTGCAAAGCTGCATTCACCCTGTTCAGATCCGGCATGGACTGTGCCGGATTGGTGCAGGCAATCCACAATGCTTTGATTTCACCACGTGCCACCGCTTCGAATAGCTCAACGGCAGTTTTGCCGGGTGTGGCAGGCACAGTGTCTATTCCCCACAAGGCAGCCACTTCAGCGCGATGTGCCGGATTGGACAGGTCACGATGCCCCGACAACAGGTTGGCCATGCCACCCACTTCGCGCCCGCCCATCGCATTGGGCTGTCCAGTCAAAGAAAAAGGGGCTGCGCCTGGCTTGCCGATTTGCCCAGTAGCCAGATGCAAATTAATTAGTGCGGCATTTTTGTCCGTGCCCCGACTGGATTGATTCAATCCCTGGCAATACAGGGACAGCGTCGGTCCTTTGGCGAACCATTTTGCAGCGATCTCGATGTCAGCTGCTTTGATGCCGCAAATACCGGCCGCATAGTCCGGTGTGTATTTCTTAACCGTCACTTTCAACTGCTCGAACCCTTCGGTATGCTCAGCGATAAACGCCTGATCACAACAGCCTTCCCACAACATCACATGCAGCATCGCATTGAACAGCACCACGTCGGTACCGGGCAGTATCGCAAGATGCAAATCCGCAGCACTGGCGGTATCGGTGCGGCGCGGATCAACGACGATCAACTTCAGGTTTGGGTTGCGCTTGCGTGCATCCTCGATGCGCCGAAACACAATAGGGTGCGCATAGGCGGTGTTCGACCCGGCGATAAAGATACAATTCGCGTGATCAATGTCCTCATAACAACCCGGCGGCGCATCCATCCCCAGTGTCGCCTTGTATCCCGCCACGGCGGAAGACATGCACAGGCGGGAATTGGTATCAATATTATTGGTGCCGATCAAGCCCTTGGCGAGTTTATTGAAGACGTAGTAATCCTCGGTCAGCAATTGACCTGAAACATAAAACCCAACCGCGTCCGGCCCGTGCTGGCGAATAATGGCCGCGAACTTATCCGCAACCAGATCGAGCGCCTCGTCCCAACTGGCACGTTGACGCATCTCGCCGCGCAACTGTCGCAGCTCGGGGTAAAGTGCCCGCAACTCATCCCTTGCAGTCAAATGCAGCGTTGACCCTTTGGTGCAAAGCCGCCCGAAATTGGCTGGATGATCCGCATCGCCTCTGACGCCCGTGATTTTATCGAGCTCACTTTCGATGATGACACCGCAGCCAACCCCGCAATAACAGCATGTTGATTTGGTATCCATAGACTAGGCAGCTTCTTTTGCCTGCTTTTGATACAAAAACTCCAGCACCGTACCGCGCAGATGGTGGTAATGCGCATTGTTTGCCAACAGCAATACGTGGCGAT
>CAWASY010000091.1:0-15010 GCA_963784505.1 uncultured beta proteobacterium
ACGGACGCCGACCGAGAATTTGCCGGAAATCATGGAATTGCCACAATCCATGCATCCGTGGTTTGTCGGTGTGCAGTTCCATCCCGAATTTACCTCCACTCCACGGGCTGGGCACCCCCTGTTCAGCGCGTTTGTCGAGGCAGCCTTGGGGCGTCAAATTTTGACTCGCAAAGAAAAGGCGACCATATGAAATTATGCAATTTTGAAGCTGGCCTATCCAGCCCGATCTTTCTGATCGCAGGTCCCTGTGTGATTGAATCCGCGCAAATGGCCATTGATACCGCAGGTGCATTGCAGGAAATGTGCCATGAATTGAACTTATCCTTCATTTACAAGTCTTCGTATGATAAAGCCAATCGTAGTTCGGGCAAGTCGTTTCGAGGTTTTGGTCTTGATGCAGGGTTGAAAATACTCGGCGAGGTTAAATCGCAACTCGGTGTATCGGTATTGACCGATGTGCACAGCATAGAAGAAATTGAACCGGTCGCGTCCGTGGTGGATGTGTTGCAGACGCCCGCTTTCCTGTGTCGTCAGACCGATTTCATTCACGCGGTGGCAAAATGCGGGAAACCGGTCAATATCAAGAAGGGACAGTTTCTGTCTCCCTGGGATATGAAGAACGTGGTGGAAAAGGCGCGCGAGGCCAGTGGACTGGATAACATCATGGTGTGCGAGCGTGGTGCGTCATTCGGATATAACAATTTGGTGTCGGATATGCGATCGCTTGCTGTGATGCGCAATACCGGTTGTCCTGTGGTGTTCGACGCGACGCACTCGGTGCAATTGCCGGGCGGGCAGGGTACTGTGTCAGGTGGTCAGCGTGAATTTGTGCCGGTATTGGCGCGTGCGGCTGTGGCTGCCGGGATTTCCGGTCTGTTTATGGAAACGCATCCTAATCCAGCTGAAGCGTTGTCAGATGGGCCGAATGCATTCCCGCTGGTTCATTTGAAGGCATTGCTTAAAACGCTGATGGTGCTCGATGCAACCGTCAAGCAGCAGGGATTGATTGAAGAATTGATTGATTTGAAAAGTATTTAGTGCAGGTTCGTCCTGCGGTATGTTTAGTGTTGATTTGGAATAAGGAAAGATAAAAGATGAGTGCAATTGTTGATGTTATCGCCCGTGAAATCCTGGATTCCCGTGGCAATCCGACTGTAGAGGCCGATGTATTGCTCGAATCCGGTGTGATGGGACGTGCTGCTGTACCATCCGGCGCATCGACCGGCGAGCGTGAAGCGATTGAATTGCGCGATGGCGATAAACAACGTTATCTGGGCCGTGGTGTGCTGCAGGCGGTGGAATATGTGAATACCGAGATCGCCGATGCGATTATCGGGCTGGAAGCCAATGAACAGGCTTTCATTGATCAGACCATGATTGATCTGGATGGCACGGAAAACAAATCCCGTATCGGGGCCAATGCTATTCTGGCGGTTTCGATGGCGGTTGCGCGTGCTGCAGCTGAAGAGTCCGGTTTGCCGCTTTATCGTTATCTGGGTGGTTCGGCTAGAATGCAACTGCCTGTGCCGATGATGAATATCATCAATGGCGGTGCGCACGCTAATAACAACATCGACATGCAGGAATTCATGATTATTCCGGTCGGTGCGCCGACTTTCCGTGAAGCGTTGCGCTATGGTGCCGAAGTATTTCACGCCTTGAAGACGCTGATTGATGCCAAGGGTATGCCCACCACTGTGGGGGATGAAGGCGGTTTTGCGCCCAACCTGCCCTCCAATGAGGCCGCACTGCAACTGATCGTCGAAGGCATTGAAGCGGCCGGTTACGTGCCGGGTGCAGATGTGGCCATCGGCCTGGATTGCGCCAGCTCCGAATTTTACAAAAATGGGGTATATAATCTTGATTCTGAAGGTCTGAAGTTGACTTCGGCGCAGTTCGTTGATTATTTGGCCAACTGGGTGGATAAGTATCCTGTCATCAGTATCGAAGACGGCATGAGTGAAAATGACTGGGAAGGCTGGAAGCTGCTGACCCAGCGTCTGGGCAAGCAAGTGCAGATCGTGGGCGATGATGTATTTGTGACCAACACCAAAATTCTGAAGGAAGGCATCCGTCAGGGATTGGCCAATTCGATTCTGATCAAGGTCAACCAGATTGGTACGCTGACCGAAACTTTTGAAGCGATTGAGATGGCCAAGCGCGCGGGTTACACGGCAGTGATTTCCCATCGTTCCGGTGAGACTGAAGACAGCACGATCGCCGATATTGCAGTTGCGACCAATGCACTGCAAATCAAGACCGGTTCTGCATCCCGTTCAGATCGCATGGCCAAGTATAATCAGTTGTTACGCATCGAGGAGGATCTGGGTTCTATCGCTTCTTATCCCGGGCGTGATGCGTATTACCAACTGAGCTAGGTCGTGTAGCTTAAAGTCAGCTAATATTTCGCCCCGGGCTGAGTCCCGGGGCGTTTTGTTATATGATGACTTTTGGAATTGCACAGTTTTGTTGAGTGCTGGATGGCATAACCCCTTTGTAATTATGAAAATTGTCACACTGATCCTGGTCATTCTGCTCTTGCTGTTGCAATACCCGCTGTGGCTGGGTAAAGGCGGCTGGTTGCGGGTATGGGATATGCATCATCAGCTCGACGTACAGCGACAGATTAATGATCGAACCGAGGCGCGCAATACCTTGCTGGACGCGGAAGTGCGCGATTTGAAGCAGGGCACGGATGCGATTGAGGAGCGCGCGCGCAGCGAACTGGGGATGGTTAAGCCGGACGAAATCTATTTTCAGGTGATGGGAGAACAAGAAAATCCTATTAACGAACCGGCATCGACCATTTTGCCTGTTCAGGGAAAATAAGCTTCCCGTTGTCAATCGATTTACTGGTGCAGATCGCTATTTTCAGTGTTAACATATTTGCAAGATTTTTAAGTGGAATGACTGCCGAGAATATTGTCATGAGCAAGATGAAATTAGTCATGGCCATAGCTATGATGTCGGGTTTTTCAAGCTTTTCTGCCATTGCGGGCACAAGTGTGGTTGCAACGACGACTGTTGCCTCCAATTGCAGTGCCGTTTCAAATGTAGGTGCGTTTCCCTTTGCACGCTATCCCAATAATAGTCCGGTTCCTGTGGATGCAACGACCACGGTGACGGCAATCTGTACTGCCGGTGTGGCCTACAATATTGCAATTGGCGCGGGTGCAGGGTACAACTTGAGTCGTTATTCCGGTTTACGTTCGCTGACTAATGGTCCAAGTCATTTGGGCTATGCCGTTTATGTTGGCAATGTTGGCAATGGTCTGTGGGGAGACGGTATCAATGTTGCGCTTGGGCCGATGCTGGGTACTGTTGGTACGGGGAGTCCGCAGGTGTTTACGGTCGCGGGACGCATTTTATCTGGTCAGGCCACTATTCCAGGAAGCTACGCAGATATATTCACTGTAATGCTAAGTTACTAGCTTTCTAAAATAGTGCGTAAATTTTTGTATTGGGACTTTCTTGGGTTTCAATTTCAGTTGCTTAGCCGCCTTGCCGAACCGACTAGGGATTATCCTACTTAAAATCAGCAATATCCTTATTAAAAAACATCATTTGCCGATGTTTTTTTTTGCTTTACATGTTCAAAATGCAGCCATGTTGAAGTGGTTGCGCCCGGATATGAAGCCGGGGTTGAAGTGGCAAGCAACCGGAAGTTCGACAGACTTTTGAGCAGATGTAAGTGATTGCATCATTGTAGCGTATCGGTAAGCGCAGTTTTTTGCGCAGCTCGAAAGAATGTTCATGTCAGGTTTTTATTTTAAGGAGAATATCATGCGTACATTCAATTTATTAAAAATCGTTTCGGCTATTGCCTTGACGATGGGTTTTGCATCTGCTCAGGCGGCAACTTTGACAGGTAATATCGGTACCGGTATTGGTGGTACGGTGCCTGTGACAGCAGTGGTTGCGGCTACCTGTACATTTGCAACCAATGGCCCGCTGCCCTTTACCGGCTATACATCCGGTCAGCCAACAGACATTAATGTGCAGACATCTGTGACTGCAAATTGTTCCAATCTTGCCCCTTATTCGATTGCAATGGGTCCTGGTCTGTATGAGGGTGGTGCATGGGCAGGTACCCGCGCACTGAAAGAAGCAGCAAGTGCCAATTACCTGGCTTACAATATTTACACCGATGCAGCTCGTACTAATGCTTGGGGTGATAATGTCTGGAATGGTGCGACATTAAGCGGTCTGATCGGTAACGGCGGTAATCAGGTTTATGTGGTTTATGGCCAGATTCCAAGATCGCAGACAGTTGCTGCAGGTACTTATTCTGATACGGTTGTTGCTACCATCACATACTGAGCGATACGGGATATAATGTCCCGTACCAACTCGGAAATGTTAAAAATATGAAACATTACAATGTCGCGGCCGGGGTTTTATTACTGGCCGCGTTTTTTTTTACATCGGGCGCAGCAGCGCTTGAATTTAATGTCAACCCGCTTCGTGTTTATTTTGACGGCAAGGTTAAATCAGCAACGTTAGTCGTCGAAAACAAAAGCGACGAAGTGTTGACCGTTCAGGCTTCGGCAAATTCCTGGGTTCAGGAAGATGGCAAAGATGACCTGATTGCGCCTTCGAATGATTTAATTGTATCGCCGCCCATTTTCAAGATTCAGCCCAAGTCAAAACAGGTAGTGCGAGTCGGCAACCTGATAAGGCCTGATCTGACCAAGGAAATCTCGTATCGTCTCTATCTTCAGGAAGTGCCGCCCCCGCCAAAACCGGGCGATACCACCATGGCGGTTGCAGTGCGATTTTCGTTGCCGGTTTTCATTTTGCCAGCAGGCGTCAAGCTGCAGTCGGAAGTTAAATGGAAAGCAGCGCCGCTTGATGCGAAAAATTTCAAATTGACCTTGAGCAATGTGGGTAACGCCCATATCCAGATTACGTCGGTTAGTGCCAGCTTACCTGATGGTAGTGTGTTGGCAAGCCTCCCAGCGATGATGATTTATATTCTTCCCGGTCAGTCACGAACGATTACGCTTAAAACCAGCAAGCCCTGGAATAAGGAGTCTTTGCGGGTGATGATCAAGTCGGATGCTGCCCCCCCCGGTGTGGAAACGGAAGTCAAGTCTGAGTGATAAGGTAACTATCGATTTGATATGCATTACCTGAACAAGTCGTTTCTCTACTTCTGGTTTGGATTGGCTTTGAGTGTGGCCGTGCAAATTCAGGCTGCCGAAATGACTTATGAACTTGGTTTTTATGAAATCAGGGTAAATGGGCAAGATGCAGGCGTGGGGCAAATACTGCATTCGGACGCAGCAGGCTACTTGGTGACTGCAGAAGATCTGGATCATTGGGGCTTGATCCAGATTAATGCGGCTCCGTTTTCCTATAACGGGGCAAAATATTACCCTCTTAATGTTTTAAAGGGGTACAAGCCAACCTTCGATTCTGCCAAGCAGGAATTGGCACTGGAATTCGATCCTGCTGCATTTAAACCAACCGCTTTTACGACTCAGGCCGAGAGCAATATGCTGAGCGCGGCAGAATCCGGCAGTTACTTCAACTATGATCTGTATGGCATGAGTGGCAGTTCACCGATGCTGAACCAGACACAGCTAAACGGTCAATTTGAAGTGGGTGTGTTTAACGGACTGGGTGCCGGTTTTAGCAGTTTTAGCGGTCAAAACCTTTATACCAATAGCAACGACATTAATGTTCGAGCGCGTTATGTTCGCCTGGATAGCAACTGGATTCGTGACTTTCCGGAAGACAGATTCAGCCTGAAATTTGGCGACAATACGGGCAGAAATGGAGTGTGGGGACGTCCGGTAAAATTTGGCGGTGTGCAGTTTGGTACCAATTTTGCCACGCAACCGGGTTTTGTCACACTTCCGCTTCCTGTATTCAAGGGGGAGGCTGCTTTGCCCAGCACGACCGACATTTATATCAACGGTGTGAATCGTTCAAGCCAGACCGTCTCGCCCGGCCCATTCCAGATTAGCAATGTTCCGATGATCACGGGCGCCGGTGAAGCGAAAATGGTTGTTCGCGATATGATGGGGCGAGAGCAGGTGATTGTGCAGCCATTCTATGTGACGCCCAGCATGTTACGTCCAGGGGTTGAGGACTATACCGTTGAACTGGGCTTTATACGTCAGAACTATGGCATAGATCAGTTCAGTTATGGTCGACCAATGGCAGTGGGGACGCAAAGGAAAGGCTTTTCTGATAAATTGACCGTTGAAGGGCGGGTCGAGGTGCTGTCGAATCAACAAACTGCGGGGTTAGCTGCAACGTACATACCGCCATTTCCAGTCGCGATTACTGCTGCTACTGCATTGAGTAACAGCGCCAGGGGAAGCGGCGATTACCTTTTACTCGGGATCGATCATCAGGCGCTGGGCGGAATGAATTTTGGCTTGCGCTCCCAGTTTTACAGTAATAATTTTACCCAAATCGGTGCGGGGTTGCAGGGACAATCCAAGCAGATTACCGCATCGATGGGGCTGCCCACGAAAATGGGATCGTTTGGATTGAGTTATATCTATGCCAGAAGTGCTGCACAGTTACGCAATGAATCGATCAGTACCAGTTATTCGACCATGTTGGGTAAACGGATATCGTTAAGTGCCTCGCTGTATACTGCGTTGAGCGGTGCTCCCAATCAGATGTTGAATGTATTTTTGGCGTTTCCCATGAGCGATGGTATCTTTTCTAGCGGTAATTTTTCGCAGCAGCAGGGTAAACTGACTGGTTCGTTTATGGTGCAAAAAAGCCCGCCAGTGGGCATAGGCCCGCAGTGGGGCTATCGTTCCCAGGTTGGGGGAGGGCAGGGGCAGAATGAGGCGATTGGTATTACATTGCGCACTGATTATGGTGAATATGTGGTCGATGCGGGAAGAATGCCGGGACAGACCAGTTACCGTATGAGTGCAAGTGGTAGTGTTGAGTACAAGGATGGCAATTTGTATTTGTCACGCCGACTATATGATAGCTATGCCGTTGCTCAAGTTCCGGGTTATCCGGATGTGCCAGTTTATGTGAACGGGCAACTAATTGCGCTAACTGATAAGCAAGGATATGCCATATTGCCGGGACTTGCCTCATTTCAGAAGAATAAAATCAGGATTGATACCAACGATCTGCCTTTTGAAGCGCAGATTGAAAAGACCGAATATGAGGTTGTGCCGCATTATCATAGCGGGGTGAGTCTAAAATTTTCTGTTAGTCTGTCCATCGGTGCGTTGGTCAAACTGGTTAACGAAAAAGGTGAATTGATACCCAACGGTGCGGTTGTAGCTGTAGAAGGCGTTCCTGAAGAATTTTTGGTCGCGCTGCAAGGAGAGGTTTATCTGACTGGTATTGCCAAGAAGAACAGAATGAAGGTCACCTGGAACGGGAATAGTTGCGATATTGCCGTTGATTTGCCGGAAAATCCGGGCCCCTTGCCACATATCGGGCCCCTTGTTTGCAAAGGAATTAAACCATGAAAATTCTGATTTTAGTCATCCTGTTGTGTATTCCGTTCTCTTCGCAGGCGGTATGTTCCTTGACCACAAATAATCTTGCATTCGGGGTCTATACGCCTGCAAATGTGACGCCCCTCGATTTAATGGGGACAATTTCGGTTAGTTGCGATGGCGTTGCAGGTCAGACCATCAGCTATACGCTGGCATTTAATACCGGCAATAGCGGTTCATTTATCTCCAGAAAAATGATATATGGGTCGTATGCGCTCAATTATAATCTTTACCTGAATGCTGCTTATACCAGCATATGGGGCGATGGGAATGTCGGTACAGTCATTTTGACAGAAAGCTACGCAGCTGTTGCGGGGGGAAATGTCAGAAACTATACCATTTACGGTCGTATTCCCGGTAGTCAGATTGTGCCGCCCGGAAATTACGCCGATACGCTAATAGCGACGCTGACTTATTAACTCAGTATCCAAGTGCTCTTGCCCCTTGATAAAAGGCAAAGCTGACCAGCCAGGCCAGCGCCAGCGACCAGACCAGTGATAACAGGGTGAATCCCATGCTTTTCGATTCGCTCTTTAAGGTAGCGATGGTGGATAAACAGGGCGTGTAGATTAGTGTGAACAGCATGAAGCTGTAGGCCTGTACCCAGTCCAGTTGCTGCGCGAGCGCACCGGTCAGCCCAGAGCCTGTCAGGCCGTAGATTACCGCCAGCGAGCCGATGACGATTTCCTTGGCGACAAACCCGAAAATTAGCGCAATGGTGAGCTGTTCGTTGATGCCAATGGGCGAGAAAAATGGGTGCATCAGGCGGCCTATCATGCCCGACAGGGTGTCTGCGCTGGCGGGCGCGGCCGAGAAGGGCAGGTGGGTGAGCAGCCAGACCAGCACCACGCCTGCGATGATGAACTGACTGGCGCGACGTACAAAGTGGGTGACCTCCAGATAGCCGCGCAGCATCATTTGCCGCCATGTTGGGAAACGGTAGGGAGGCAGTTCCAGTACAAACGGTTCATTGTTGGCAAATTGCCCCTTGAATAGCAGTGCGGTCAAAATGGCGGCAGCGAAGCTGAACAGGTACAGGCTGAACAGTACCAAGGGCGCAGCATGGGGTGAAAACAGCGCTGCGGTGATGAAGACGAACACCTGCAACCTTGCCGAGCATAATGAAAACGGGATCACTAGCATGGTAAGCAGGCGTATCGCGCGCGAGCGCATCACGCGAGTGCCCATCAATGCCGGCACATTGCAGCCGAATCCCATCAGCAGCATCACGAAACCGCGACCATCAAGCCCCATTTTAGCCATCAGCGCATCCATCAGGAAGGCTGCGCGTGACAGATAGCCGCTATCCTCCACGATGGCCATCAGCAAGAAGAACAGCACGATGATGGGTACGAAGGCGGCCACAGTCGCTACGCCATTGTAAATGCCGTCCAGCAACAGGCCCTGCAGGGCGTGGGGCAGGCTGGATAGCAGGGGGGCGAGCGCTGCTTCGCGCAGCCAGGATAGCGCCGTGTTGATGCCGGTTTGCAGCGGTTGTCCTGCCAGAAAGATAGCCTGGAACAACAGGTACATGATGGCGAAGAAGATAGGCAGGCCCAGCCAGGGGTGTAGCATCACGCGGTCAAGTTTTTCAGTGAGATTGTCCGGCAGGCGGGTGGGGATCTGAACCGCCAGTTTTAGGACGCGCGCCATTTCGGTTTCGATGTGCTCGTCCTGCTCCAGTTGGCTGCGCACATTTTCGGCCATACCGGGCGTAGGGTAGCGCAGCGCGCGGGTGATCGCCTGTAGTGCAGCCTGATATCCAGTACCATACTTGCCACTGAGTTGGAATACCGGTATGCCGAGGGCTTCAGTCATTTTATCGCTGTCGATGGTGATGCCGTATTTTTTGGCTTCATCTGACATGTTGAGCAATACCACGATGTTTAAATTAAGATCCTTGAGTTGCAACAGCAGACTCATCTGTCGTTCAATCTGCGTGGCATTAAGGATCACCAGTGCCAGATCGGGCACATTGTCGTGTAAAAAATGGCGCACGACCTGCTCGTCATCTGAAAAGCCATGTAAATCATAGATGCCGGGCAGGTCAATGATTTCCACCATATCGCTGCCCAGCAGGATTTTTCCGTACAGCAGTTCAACGGTGATGCCCGGCCAGTTTCCCACCCTCGCGGCGCCGCCTGTCAGTCTGTTGAACAGGGTCGATTTTCCGGTGTTGGGCATACCCAATAAAGCGATGCGTTTCATAGTTTGCAGACCTTTATTTTGGCGGCTTCTGAGCGTCGCAACAGGATGTCGGTGGTGCCGATGCGAACCTGTAAAGGGCCAGCAAAACTGGCCTTGCGGATCAGTTCGATACGGCGGTCAGTGCGGAAACCCATCGCCAGCAGGCGCTGATGCAGCGCTTCTTCGGCATGTATCGAGACAATGGTGGCGATGTCGCCTGTGTGCAAGGTGGCGAGTGTAGTGGCGGGCATGACGTGGCTATAAGTTAAACATTATGTCCATTATTCCACAGCCATCAGGTATTTGTCGCGCAAGGCTTTGTTTTTGGTGTGCCCATTGAGTTAGAATGCCGTCTTTGCTTGCCATTAAACGAGGATCTACATGATCAAGGGCAGTATTGTTGCAATTGTCACCCCCATGCATGAAGACGGCAGTCTGGATTTGCCCGCTTTTCGTGCATTGATTGATTTTCATATTGAACAGGGAACGGACGGCATTGTGGTGGTTGGTACGACCGGCGAAGCACCCACCGTTGATCTTGAGGAGCATGAGCTGCTGATCGTGGAAGCGGTCAGGCATGCTGCCGGTCGTATTCCCATTATCGCCGGAACCGGGGCTAATTCGACCCGTGAAGCCATTGAGTTGGCATCATTTGCGCAGCGGGCGGGCGCGGTCGCTTCGCTTACCGTGGTTCCCTATTACAACAGGCCGACACAGGAAGGCATGTATCAGCATTTCAGGGCGATCGCCGAGGCGGTGCCGATGCCCCATATTCTGTATAACGTGCCTGGGCGCACGGTAGCGGATATGAGCAACGATACGGTGCTGCGACTGGCTCAAATCCCGAATATTGTCGGTATCAAGGATGCAACCGGCGGCATTGAGCGCGGTTCGGATTTGTTAAAGCGTGTGCCCGCCGATTTTGCTGTTTACAGCGGGGATGATGCCAGCACGCTGGCGCTGATATTGCTCGGTGCGCAGGGTACAATTTCGGTGACTGCCAATGTGGCGCCGCGCCTGATGCATGAGATGTGTATGGCAGCCCTGGATGGTGACGTAGCGCTTGCGCGCGAAATTAATTATCGTCTGCTGAGTCTGCACCGTCATCTGTTCGTCGAGGCCAATCCGATTCCGGTGAAATGGGCCGTTGCACGCATGGGGCTGATGAAAAACACCCTGCGTCTGCCGATGACGACATTGTCTGCATCTGCCTGTGGTCTAGTTGAACAAGCCATGCTTGATGCTGGCGTACATATAAATCAATAGTTAGGGAAAAACATGAAATTTTTGCAAATCGGAATTTGTGGTGCGGCACTGATCTCGCTGGCCGGTTGCGGCGCAATGGGGTTGTCTAACAAGCGCATTGATTATCGCGCAGGTGCGGTGCAAGTTCCTACGCTGGAAGTTCCGCCGGATATGACGGCGCCCGAAACAGATGACCGCTATCAGGTGCCGGGTGCGTCGGTTGCGACCTATTCTGCCTATAGTAAGGGTGAATCAAGCGCTGCACCCCATGAGGCAGTATCTGCCGTATTGCCACCTGTCAAAGGGGTGAGTTTGGAACGTAATGGCACCGAGCGTTATCTGCTGGTCAAGGACAAGGCGGAAGCGGTCTGGCCTGTGGTCAAGGCTTTCCTGCATGAAACGGGGCTGGCTATTCAAAGTGAAGATCAAGCTGCTGGCATCATCGAAACGGAATGGGCCGAAAATCGTGCCAATATTCCCCAGGATGGCATTCGTAGTGTGATCGGCAAGGTGTTTGACAATATGTATTCGTCTGGTGAACGCGATCAGTACCGCATTCGTCTTGAGCGCGCCAAGGACGGGACGAGCACCGAGGTTTACCTGACCCATCAAGGCAAGGAAGAGGTGCTAGATGCAGACAAGAACTCCTCCAGATGGCAGTCGCGTCCCAAGGATACTGAACTCGAAGCGGAAATGTTACAGCGTTTGATGGTGCGATTTGGCAGTACCCCGGTTCAGGCCGCAGAAGCGGTGACGCAAGGGGTGGCGACAACACAGGCAACAACGGCTGAGGTATCAACCGGCAAAGCCAGTTTGCTACAGATATTCGATGGTAGCAGTGTTATCGTGATTGGTGATGCCTTTGACAAGAGCTGGCGCAGAGTGGGGCTTGCAATTGAAAATGCAGGTCTGGTTGTGGAAGACAAGGATAGGGCCAGAGGGATTTACTTTCTGCGTACCGTTAAGGCTGAAAAGGGCTGGATGGAAAAGCTGGAGTTCTGGAAAGATGATGAAGACAATAGCTTGCAGTATCGGGTCAACGTCAAGGATGGGGGAGCGTCATGCGAAGTGTCCGTGACGGATCAGAATGGGGTGACTAGCCAAGCGAGCCGTCAGCGTCTGGATGCTATTTACAAACATATCGATCAATAAGCTTGATGAGGTTTACCTCGCTGGGTAGCGGTAGCGAAGGCAATGCGCTGCTGGTCTCGGCAGGTCAGACTCATGTGTTGCTCGATTGTGGTTTCGGGCTGAAGGACAGCATCGCGCGCCTGGCGAGCAGGAGCGTTACCCCTGAACAGCTTGCTGGCATCGTGGTTACGCACGAGCATGGCGACCATATCGGCGGGGTTGGGCGTCTGGCGCGCAAATATGAACTTCCGGTCTGGTTAACCCATGGTACCTTGCGGGCTCAGCCCAAGGTCTTCGCCGGTATTGCCAGGATTCATGAGATTGACCCATGCTGCACATTTTCGATCGGGGATATCGAGGTGTCTCCGTTTTCTGTGCCACATGATGCGGCGGAACCGGTGCAGTATGTGTTTGGCGATGGTGCGGTGCGATTGGGCGTGTTGACCGACGTCGGCTGTACCACGCCGCATATCGAAGACATGCTGGGTGGCTGTGATGCACTGGTGCTCGAATGCAATCACGATTCTGAAATGCTAATGAACGGAGAATATCCTTATAGCCTGAAGCAGCGGGTATCCGGACGACTGGGGCATTTGAGCAATAGTGAGGCGGCAGGATTGCTTTCTGGTCTGAATACCCGTTCTTTGCAACATCTGCTTGCGGCACATCTGAGTTTACAAAATAATCTTCCCAAACTTGCTGTGCAGGCTTTATGTGGCGTGATGAATTGCGACGAAGAATGGGTAGGAGTGGCGACGCAACGAGATGGCTTCGGCTGGCGGGAAATCGTCTGAGTAAGAAAGGGCTGAGGTTGTTCTGATCAGCTTGAAAATGAAAAAGCCGACTTTCGTCGGCTTTTTCATGCGTGTCGGGCTACTGCCCGACTTGCAGTATTACTTGGCTGCTGGTGCGGCTTCAGCTGGTGCAGCTTCTGCAGGTGCAGCAGCAGGTGCAGCTTCAACAGCAGAAGCAGCTTCAGCAGCAGGCGCTGCAGCAGGCGCTTCAACAACAGCAGGAGCAGCTGGAGCTTCAGGGGCTTTTTCGCCACAAGCAGACAAAGCAAGAGCCAACAGAGCAGCAACAAGAGCGGATAATTTCATGGTTAATTCCTTTGGGTACAGTTATAAAATTTTTCTCGACTATGTGATCATACGCACAATCAAAGTCGCAGCATTCTACCAGTTATAATAAAAAATACCAGTGATGCATAATAATAAATTGCGTAATAATTTGTTACAAGCCCAGCGTCGTTGCATGCAGGCCAGCATAAGAGTTCGCCCACATTTCCCTGTACAGTGATTCCAGTTGCAACGCATGGAGCGGATCATTCTGTGCCAGCAGGCCGCGCGGGTCGTCGAAGTGGAAACGCCGCACATAATGCTGGCTATCAACCACGCAAAATGGCTCGGTGTATTGAGTCAGATGTTTGGCTGCCTGATGAATGAACAGACTGTTGCCAAACTGACGAAGTAACATGCCCATGCGCGGGCAGCGTGTGGACAGATAGTCGATATTCTGTGCCAGCATGTACAGTCGGTTGGATGGGTTGGCAAGCAGAAAATGCCGCAAGGTCTCGAAACGTAGTTCGGAATTGAATCCGAGTCCGTCAAAATCTTCCTCGTACAGATACAGTTTATGTGTAGCCAGCTTGCACAGCGTGTCGAGTGCAGTCGTGTAGTCGGCAATCCCATCCAGATGGGTGTGTTGCAATCTGTTCTCTGTCATGGGCTTGCCTCCCGTTATTTAAAGCAGCGTAAGATAGCCATTCAGATACCACTCATGAAGGATGGCAGTCAGTTCGTCCGAACAATTCGTTGCAGTCGGCAATTCGCGGTGATCGGCCAGTTCGCGCAACCGATCGTAATCGGATTTTTCCGCTTGTATTGCTTCGCCGTTCATGAAAATACGGGTGTCACGGCAAAGCATCTGGCTTTTAAGATTGAGCGATATGCCCTTGTCTCGTACTGCCTTGCCGAATTTTTTCAGGCTGAGCGGCTTGTCGGGTGTATCGAAATAGATATGCGGTTTGGGCTCGCTCAAATAACTGCCAAGGAAATTTGCGATGTCTTCCCTGTCCCAGCGTAGCTGTTTGATCGCATTTTCTACCTGATTTAGCATGGCATCGCTAATTTCCGAGGGATGTAGCTGCGTGTTCAGATCCGGATCGGCATACATGCCTTCCACGCAGATGCGATCTTGTAAATATACCAGGAATTGTTCGGCAAGTTCCTGATAAGCCGGTGTACGAAAGCCGATTGAGTAAGTCATGCAATCGTCTTCGGCGATGCCGTTGTGCGCGCATTGCGGTGGCAGATACAGCATGTCGCCTGGTGCCAGTATCCATTCCTGTTCAACCTTGAAGTCCTGAAGAATGCGTAAAGGCGCGCCTTCGATCAGGGTTCGGTCAGACTGTGTAGAAATTTGCCAGCGGCGGTGTCCCATGCCCTGTAATAAAAAGACATCGTAGGGGTCGAAATGAGGTCCGACGCCACCTCCCCGTGGAGCGTAGCTGACCATCAGGTCATCAAGGCGCGCATGCGGAATGAAATCGAATTTTTTGAGTAGCTTGGCTGCCGATGGCAGGTGATGGTTAACTCCCTGTACCAGTACTGTCCATGGATGTTTGCTCAGGTTCTTGAAATGCTTGGCTGAAAAGGGCGATTGCGCAAGCGCGAATTGTCCGTGCGGCTGTGTAACCAGACGCGACTGCACTTCTTCCGTACAGGCCAGAGATATCAGTTGTTCGGGGTTGAGCAGTCCCTTGAAGTCAGGCAGTGCGCCGCGTATCAGCAGCGGTTTTTTCTGCCAGTAGTCGCGTAAAAATTCATCGATACTAAGATCGCCGAGCAGGTTGGATATTTTTTTCATCTGAGTATTATAATCCCGCGATAGACAGAAGGTGCGCGTCGCGGCCTGTTTTTTATATATCCTGTTCTTTGATGAGAATAGCAATTGGT
>CAWASY010000092.1:0-12151 GCA_963784505.1 uncultured beta proteobacterium
GGGCGTTGGCGCAACGCTTATCCGATACGCTTCGCACCCTGTTTCTAGCGTTTCGTCGCTATTAGCTGTTTTCTCTCAGAGCGTTCCTTTACAGTGGATTCCATTGATGAACATAGGAGGCTGTAATGAGGTATGTTGAATTAGCTTTAGCTATTTTTCTGGCGGGTGGCGCGCAGGCGGGTGAATTAAAATTGGAACTGCACGGCGAAGGGATGAACGGCAATCAGATTCGGGTTGCCGTCTATTCTGATCATGCCCCTGAACAATTTACGTCAGATGTGGAATTCTATAGGGGGATAGTGGATGTAGCGACATCCAATAAGCTGATCGTGATGGTGGCTGGCTTGCCGTCCGGAAAATATGCCATCGCAGCCTATGTAGATAGCAATAAAAATGGCAAGCAGGATAAGAATTTTCTGGGTATGCCAATCGAACTTTACGGTTTTTCCAATGATGTGCGCGGCAGGTTTGGCCCCCCCGACTTTGTCGATGCTGCATTTGATGTTGGCGAAAATATCGTGACTAGATCAATCCATCTACATTGAGGTTGTAATGAACGATCAAATCCATCGTGCGCCCATTCTGAAGTTGCGCAACATCCGTCGCCGTTTTATGTTAGGTGAAACCAGTATAGAGGCGCTGCAAGGTCTATCGCTGGATATTCATGAAGGCGAATTTCTGGCCGTTTGGGGGCCATCCGGCAGCGGTAAATCCACCTTAATGAACATTATCGGGCTGATTGATACGCCAACCGCAGGCGAGGTTTGCTTTGACGGGCAGGATACTCATCTGCTGGTAGATGATGAATTAACTGACTTTCGCGGGCATAAAATCGGTTTTGTTTTTCAAAACTTCAACCTCGTACCGGTGCTGTCGGCGCTGGAAAATGTGATGCTACCTTTGCAAATACAGGGCGTCGCCGACCATCAAGCAAGTGTGCGTGCTGCCACGGCTTTGCTGGACGTTGGGCTTGGGCGTTTTCAGCACTCATTGCCCGACAAGTTATCCGGCGGTCAGCGTCAGCGCGTGGCGATTGCGCGTGCGCTGGTGGTGAATCCAAAACTGGTGATTGCCGATGAACCGACGGCCAATCTGGATTCTGAGAATAGTCGCATGATTATCGACCTGATGCGCGAGATGAATCGAACCCGTCATGTAACGTTTGTCTTCACGACGCATGATCCGCGCCTGCTCGATCATGTAGACCGGAAAATTTTGTTGCGAGACGGCCAGATAGAAACTGACGAGGTGTCGAAATGAATATTCTTAAATTAGCGCTGCGCGGACTTACTCGCAATCGCCGCCGCTCGATGGTGACGTTGCTGTCCATCGCCCTGGGTTTCGCCGCGATCACCTTGTTTGCAGGTTATACGCACAATGTTTACAGCGGGCTGGTGCGCCAATCCATTCACGGCGAATTGCTGGGGCATCTTTCATTGAGTAAGCAAGGCATGAAAACCGAGGGGAAACTTGACCCGGAACGTTATCTGCTCAGTCAGCTTGAGGTGAAAAACATCACCCGGTTGTTAAGCGATGAGCCTCACGTCAAGCTGATTGCGCCGCGTCTGGGCTTTTCAGGTTTGATGAGCAACGGTCGCGCCAGCACGATATTTATTGCTGAAGGCATCGAACCTTCTGCAATGGATCGTCTACAACAGGGTTTACTGGTTGGACGTGAGACCAGCAGCGGTCTGTATGACAATCTCAAAAAGAAACTTGATCCGGCGCACCCCGAAATCGTTGAATTGAGTAGCGGATTGGTCGAATTATTGCACCTTAAAGTCAGCGGGCAAGCAGCCGTGTTGGTCAATACGCTGAGTGGACAAGCGAATGCGCTGGATATTACGGTGGGGCATACCTTCAATACCGGTAATGCGGGCAGTAACGATAAATTTGCGTTTGTGCCGCTGGCATTGGCGCAATCGCTGCTGGATGCAGAAGGTCGTGCTGACCGGCTGACGATATTGCTCGATGAGGTAAGTCAGACCGCGACAATGCGTACTCATCTGGGCGAGAAATTACGTGCCGCCGGATTCGATATTGAAATTCAAACCTGGCAGGAATTGTCCGACTTTTATAATCAGGTGCATGACATGTTCGATATGATTTTCGGCTTCATCTTCTGCATCGTGCTGACGGTGATCGTGATGAGCGTGGCGAATTCAATGGGCATGACCGTGGTTGAACGTACGCGTGAAATTGGCACTTTGCGCGCCATCGGTCTGAAGCGTAGCGGCGTGATTCGACTTTTTACAATGGAATCAATGCTGTTGACGCTGGCGGGTTGTATCGCCGGTCTGTTGATTGCGCTGGCGGTGCGCTGGGGGATTAATGTCGCGAACATCGCTTATACACCGCCCAATAGTGCCAGTCCCGTGCCGTTGCTGGTTGATCTGGACGTCGGTCGCTCGGCGTTTACCTTTGTTCTGATGGTTGTGGTCGGTACAACGGCAGCATTTCTGCCAGCCAGACGTGCCGCGAAAAAAGATATTATCGATGCGCTTGGTCATGTGTAAAGGAGTGGATATGAAAAATATATTAATAATCATAATGTTATGTTTTGTATCTCCTGCTTTTGCCGAGCCTGATGCACAAACTTTGTTGCAGCACGCAGACCGTGCGCGCGGTGGCGGTTTGCCGGGGGTGGTCTGGGATATGCGATTGTTATCGCGTGATGGTGACAAGGTGGCGGAAGAGCAGCGTTTACGCGTGAGTTCCAATAATGAGGCGAGCGTGGCTGAGGTGATCGAACCGGTGCGCTCCAAAGGGACGAAATTATTGCAGGTTGAGCACAATATGTGGCTGACACGCCCCGGTTTATCTAAGCCTATCCCCGTATCCCCTCGCCAGCGTATGAGCGGTCAGGCATCTAATGGCGATATTGCCGCGACTAATTATGCGGGCGATTATGAGGGCGTAATTGTCAGTACCGAGAGCATCGACGGCGAGTCTTGCTACGTGCTTGATCTAACCGCGCGTCATAAACGTACTACTTACGACAAGATTCGCTACTACATATCGGTCAAAGGTGAGGTGGGCGTCAAGGCAGAGTTTTATTCCTTGAGTGGCAAATTGCTCAAAACAGCACGTTTTGACTATGCCAATTTCATCGAATATCAAGGCCGACGTATCCCGTTTGTCAGCAGAATGGTGATCCGCGACGCCTTGATTGATGCCGAAACCATCATGGAATTCGGCGGCGCAAAAGTGAAGAAAATCACTGTGTCTGAGTTCGATCTGGGGCAAATGCAATGAGGTTGTTAGTCATGTTATTGGCGGTCTTGGTCTCGACAGCTTTTGCGGATGAGGGCGATTGGCGAACGTCCTGGGATGGCACGCTGTACGGATATGCCAACCGCCAGTCGCTACGTTCGGACAGCGTATTAAATCCTGCCAATCAGATTGCGCGACTAGCGCCAAGTAGCACCACGCTGGAGTCGCGCTTCAATTTTAAAGCCGAAAATGAGGCGTTGCGGCTGACGTTGCGGCCCATAGTCTTAGCGCAGAAAAGCAATCAAACAGGGGTGCGAGAGGCGTATTGGAGTCAGTGGCAGTTGCGCTTGCGTGCCAGTGAGGCGTTGAATCTGGCGGCGGGGCGGGAGGTGTTAAATTGGGGGGTGGCGCAATTTCGTTCGCCTTCCAGTCCCTTTTATTTTGATAATGGACGCGCTAATCCGATGCGTGAATTATCTGGCGTGGATGCGCTGAAGTTGTCCTGGAATCCTGATCTGCAACACACCCTGATGCTGGCGCGAATCAACGCTTCCGGTCATGTTGCACAGAATACCTGGCGCGACAGTTGGCTGGTGAAATTGGATCAGCGCGGCGAGCGTTGGTCTGCCGGGATGGTCGTTCTCAAGACGGCACAACGTGGCGCTTTTTTGGCGACGCAGGGGCAATTTTCGCTGAATGATGCGTGGCTGATGTATGGCGAATTGGCTTCTTCTACTCGCATAAATTCACTCAATTCCTTGCCGGATAGCACACAGCCGTTTACGATTTCCAGCGAATCGGCACGTAAGTTAACCGGACTTGCCGGGCTGGCTTACACCCTAGAGAACGGGCAATCGCTGAACGCGGAATATTTGCACGATGCGCACGGTTATACGGCAGCAGAAGAGGGTGCCTATTTTCAACGCGCCGCCGCCTCGCATCAGAACGCCGGACTGGCGTTGGGACTGGCACCGCAATTGCTGGGACGCGATTTCCTGCATCTGGTGTGGCAAACAAATTTGATGGAAAGCAGTCGTTACGCGCGTTTGATGCTGACGCACAGCCTGACGGATGGCGGCGACGAGTTGACGGGCTACGGTGAAATTAGTGTGAGTGAGCGTGTCAGTGCTTACCTGCTGGCGGCGTTGAACGCGGGTTCGGCTCGTCAGGAATTTTCCAGTTTGTCGCGCAATAGTGTGACGCTGGGCGTGAAAGTTGCTCTGCCTTAATCTCGCATGGATAATCCGCCGATGAATAAAATACTCGCTTACCTGATTGTCACGCTCATTTTTAATACCGCTATCGCCGGGGTGTTGACGCTGCTGATACGGGACTTTGGCTTTTGGCATGAGTTTATTTACGCCCAGTGCATCGGCATATCGGTGGTATCCATCAATTTGCTGGTGCTGCAATTTGTGCAGCCCGGCATTAGGCGCTGGGTGCTGTTTGCATTTGCTCAGCCGGGTAGCGTGGCGCTGGGCTTAACGTTGGCATTTTATATTAGCGGCGTGGGCAGTTGGCGAGACGAGCATGTCTGGCAGGCGATGGTGATTGGATTGTTTTTTGGCCTGATCGGCGCGGTGACTTCGCTGCTGTCGGAGCGCATCGAAATTGAAGTCAAACAGCGTCAACTCATCAAAAGTGAAAGCGAAAAGCGTGAGATTGAGGCGCATCTTAAATTGCTGCAAGCGCAGATTGAACCGCATTTTTTGTTTAATACACTGGCGAATGTCAGCAGTCTGATCGATAGCGATCCGGCACTGGCGCACCAATTATTGGATCGCCTCAACGATTGGTTGCGTGTGGCGCTGGCACGGGCGCGCAGCGAGCATCTGATCCTGGGGGATGAATTGGATATGTTGTCTAATTATATGAATATATTGGCTATTCGATTCGGAGAGCGTTTGCGCTGGCGTATTGATGCTAATGATGTAGTGCGACAAATCGCCTTTCCGCCGATGTTGTTGCAACCGCTGGTGGAGAACGCGGTGCGTCACGGCATTGAGCCAAAACTGGGTGGTGGCGAAATTGTTATCCGGGCCGTCATAGCAAATGGCAAGTTGCAGATCAGCGTTTGCGACAGCGGTGTCGGTTTGCAAGAGAACGCCGGTTCAGGCGCGGGTCTAGCCAATGTGCGCGCACGATTGGCGGCGCTGTTTGGCGCAGCGGGAAAACTGACGCTGGAAAATAATGCTGCGGGCGGCACAACCGCCACGCTGGAGTTGCCGCAATGAACGCCATTATCGCCGACGACGAAATCCATCTGGCTGAGGATTTGCGCAGTCGATTGATGCGCTTATGGCCCGAATTAAAGATAACTGCCGTGTTGCATGATGGCGTAGCAGCGGCGGGAGCGCTGGTTGAAATCAAACCTGACATCGCGTTTCTCGATATTCGTATGCCAGGAATGACCGGCTTAGAGGCCGCAAAGTCAGCGGCTGCGGGCTGTCGCGTGGTGTTTGTCACCGCGTTTGATGACCATGCGGTGCAGGCGTTTGAGCTGGCGGCGGTGGATTATGTTCTCAAGCCTGTCTCTGACGAACGTCTGGCGCGCTGCGTAGACAGGCTAAAACAGCAGGGAAGTGCGGTGCCGGATGCGTTGTTGGCGCGCTTGCAACAACTGTTGGCGACACCCGCAAAATCGGACTATTTGCACTGGTTACGCCTGCAAGTTGGGCAGACGGTGCGCATGTTGGCTGTCGAAGAGGTGTGTTACTTCCAGTCCGCCGACAAATACACCACCGTGCTGACGCCGGATGTCGAATTGCTGCTACGCACGCCGCTCAAGGAGTTGATCGGGCAACTCGATCCCGGACAATTTTGGCAAGTGCATCGCGGCACGTTGGTGAACGTGCGGCAAATTATTTCTGCTCATCACGATCTGCTTGGGCGCGTGACACTTACCTTGCGCGAGCGACCTGAGAAGATTTTCGTCAGTAGGAGCTACGCGCATTTGTTCCGGCAAATGTAGCTATTCGGGGTAATCTGTCGGTCTGAAAAGTGCAATCAGCGGCCATTCACATATCCGTTGAACACGGTTTTTTGTTCTTGATTATTATGATAAGCCAGTTTACTATTTATCTTTTAGTTACGTTGCATGGGGCAGAAAAGTTATGTGGAGCAAGTCATACAGTAAACGGGTCAGCGGCTTGAGTGCTGAAAAAGCATGGGCCATCTGGACTGATGTGAATCAGTGGCACACTTGGCAGCCTGATATTGAACAGGCAACGATTGAGGGTGATTTTAAGGTCGGTAACACCTTTATGCTTAAACCCAAAAGTGGGCCGCGCGTTAAAATCGAAATCATTCACGCCGAGCCTTTGAAGCAGTTCACCGATCTGACGCGCTTTCCGGGTGCCAAAATGTATGGTGCTCATGAATTTATCTCACATGGCAATGAACTGGAAATCAAGACCACCATGAGTATCGAAGGGCCGCTATCATTTTTGTGGCGAAAGCTTGTGGCCGAGGATGTCGCCAGCGGAATGGCTGAACAAACAGATAGCCTCATTTGCATCGCACAGAATGGTTGATTCATCTCCGTTTAAACATGCCAGTCCTGATCATAGCCCGGGCTTTTTACTCTGGAAGATAATGTCACTCTGGCAGAAGAAACTGGCTGGGGTATTGGCGGAATTTAGGATTACTCAGACTCAATATGCCATCTTGGCTTCGTTGAAATGGTTTGAAGAGCATGGTGAATCAACTTCTCAGGCGCATATCGCAGATCACGCCAGAATTGACAAAATGACCTTCTCAAAGGCGATCCGAAAGTTGGAAAATGACGGGCTGGTTTTAAGGTCGCCATCTTCGCTCGATAGTCGTGCCATAAATGTTGTGTTTGCATCAAAGGGCAGGGAGGTTATTCAGCGTGCTGTGGTGGCCATTGAGCAGGCTGATGATGAGTTTTTTTTATGCCTGTCAGCGCCGCAACTGGAAACCTATAAGGCGCTGATGATTTCGGTGATTTCAAATGCAGGATGATTTATTTGGTTATGCCGAACCTGCTCAGAGCAGGACGCGCTACTGGATCGGCGTGGCCTCGAAGGATCATGTTCTCAGTGGCGTGGCAGGTGGATTCTGCCAACTTTGCCACGGCAAAGCATCTCCACTCAAAAGAATGGCGGTGAATGACTGGATTATCTATTACTCGCCTAAGGAATTATTCGAAGCATCAACGCACTGTCAGAAATTTACAGCGATTGGTCAGGTTGTGGGTGCAGAGGTTTATCCTTTCGAAATGTTTCCCGGTTTCATCCCGTATCGGCGCGATATTCGATTTGTTGATTCCCGTGTTGTGGCGATCAGGCCCTTGATTGATCAGCTTTCATTCATCAGGGATAAAATCAAATGGGGATATGCGTTCAGATTCGGGCACATTGAGATACCCAGAACGGATTTTGAGTTGATCGCGACCAAAATGCTGGGGAAAATATCGGTTAGTGAGTAATGGTGGAAGTGCTGAATGCAGCAAAAAATCAGAATTAAACCGAGCACGCGGCAAACTCCGCAAGATTTGCTAAATTGAGCTGTGATTTAATGCACCATCGAAAACGGAATGAAACAGCATGTATGGAGCCCGTACCTAATTGGATTGATTATGCAGAGAGGCTGAACCGCGTAATCGCCTATATCCATGCCAATCTGGATGAAGCGTTGTCATTTGAAAAAATGGCTGAGATTGCCTATCTGTCTCCTTATCATTTTCATCGTATTTATAGGGCAGCACGGGGTGAGACCATCGCGGCAACGGTACGCCGTTTGCGGTTGTATCGTGCAGCCAGGTCAGCTTGCACATACGATGATGCCGATAGACGAGGTCTCACGACTGGCAGGCTATCGTAATGTCCAATCCTTCACTCGAATTTTTAATGAAGTTTTCGGTATGCCGCCTGCACGTTATCGCCATTACGGAAATCATGTGCAGTATCAACCCCAATATATTGACAGGAATCTTGCCATGTACGACGTCACAATCAAAACCCTCCCTGAGCTTAATGTTGTCAGTATTTACCATCGTGGTGCTTACAATAAAATCGGTCAGGCCTATGATCAGCTTTTTGGCTGGCTGGGTCCGCGTGGCTTGGTTGATGAAAAGACGCGAATGATGACCATAGGCTATGACGATCCAGCCACAGTCCCAGAGGCTGAGTTGCGTTCGCGTGCCTGTGCGACAGTCAGTAACACCTGTACTCCTGAGGCTCCGTTGGAATGGTGGAAGATTGAAGGGGGGCGCTATGCCGTGTTGCGTTATAAAGGGCCATACGATGCACTGCCCTCGATCTATCAGTGGCTGTTTGGAGCATGGCTGTTGCAATCCGGATTAGCGCTGCGTGATGCACCACCCTTTGAAGAGTATATTAATACGCCGCTGAATACAGCGCCCGCAGACTTACTGACTGACATTTACCTTCCGCTGGCTTGAGGACGGTTAACATGGAAAAGCTGGATCTCAAAAAATCGCTGAAGTTTTTGTATCAGCCATCGGCTAAAGAGGTGATGCAAGTTGACGTGCCACCGATGAAGTTTCTGATGATAGACGGGCAGGGTGACCCAAACACGTCACCGGAATATGCGCAGGCAATCGAGGTGCTATTTAGCGTTTCATACACGCTGAAGTTCATGGTCAAAAAAGGCGCGCTGGCAATCGACTATGGTGTGATGCCGCTGGAAGGGCTGTGGTGGGCGGATGATATGTCGGTATTTACCAGCAATGACAAAGCCCGCTGGCAGTGGACGATGATGATAATGCAGCCGGATTTTGTGCCAGATGAATTGATTTTGGAGGCGATACAGGTGGCACAGAAAAAGGATTTGCCAGCTCTGGAACAGGTGCGGCTGGAGCGATTTACAGAAGGGCGCTGCGCACAGATTTTGCATATCGGTCCTTTCTCGGAAGAAGGGCCGACCATCGCGCGAGTGCATCAGTTTATTGATGAACGTTCAGCCCGGCGTGGCAAACATCATGAGATATACCTGAGCGATATTAGACGTGCCGCGCCAGAAAAATGGCGAACCGTTATTCGTCATCCGATGGAATAGTGTGGCGAATTTACCTAAATCAGCTGAATGTGCATGTGTTATTTGAAGGTTGCAAAGCTCCTAAAGTGACGGACCGGAAAATCAGCCTTCATGCCCCCTCTGTTTGCAACCTGGAGATCAGCATGTCTCGTTTGTTGTCTGTGTACGCCAAGCTGCCGGAGGCAGGTCAAACTCTCGCTTGAATGCCTTATTAAAAGATGCCTCTGAATCGTAGCCAACTTTTATGGCGATTTGGGCAATTCCTGGTGGGTTTGCCTGAAGCAATAAATCTTTTGCCAGATGCATGCGATGGCGAGTCAGGTAGGTAATGGGCGATATGCCGAGTTTGTTTTTGAAGTGTGCAGAAAAAACAGAGCGCGACATGCCTGCATGTGCTGCCAAATCTGAAATCGTCCACGGCTTTTCGCCTTCGGCGTGAATGAGTCGTATGACCTTACCCAGCCGATCATCAGCAAGAGCACCGGCCCAAGCGATCCCGCGCGAATTATCATTAAGTAAATAGGTGCGCAGGGTCTGGATGAAGAAAATGTCGGCCAGCCGGTCCAGCATGACTCCGATGGTGGGCGAACGGATTTCAGCTTCGAGTAATTGCAGCGTGAGTTGCAATGCCGCCAATTCCGGCTCACTGACCCTAAAACAGATCAACGGTGGCAGCAAGTCAAGGATAAGCGGGTAGTGGTTTCCCGCAAATACGAATTGTCCACCAATAACGGTTGTTCGTTCACCACCACTTCCGCAGCGTAGTATTCTTCCTTCCAGATTTTTGAGTGCTTCCTCAAATGCTATGGCCTCACCATCAGGTGCATGGCGGACACGGAAGGCGTTGCCTCTGGGTAACAGATAGCATGATCCACGAGGCACCCGGACTGGGGGGGAACCATCTTTGATGTCGATATAGCACTCGCCTTCAGTGATGATGCCGAACTTGGTATGCGGATAGGAAATCAGATCCAGCCCCCAAGGAGCGCATCCTTCAACGCGTGTGTAGGCCGCTTTTTGCACCCGGAGACCGGGCAGCAGATTTTCAAAACCATCCATAATAAGCCGATTGAACAAGGATTCAGGACGACCGGACATGGCTAGGATGCATCGGCAAATCTATACTTCCGCACAGCCATCCGGCAATAATTAAAGGGAATTTAACATGGAACTTGGTTTGCAAGGAAAGAAAGTATTGGTCACAGGTGCTACTCGCGGCATTGGTTTTGCGATCGCACAAACATTCGCGCAGCAAGGGGCTCGTGTAGCCTTCTGTGCCAGAAATGCAGAGAAAGTTGATGAAACGGTGACTGCATTGGAGGAATACGGATTTTTAGTATACGGCGCAGCTATTGATGTCACTGACAAGGCTGCGTTAGCGGCATGGATGGCAGAGGCGGCACGCCTGATGGGAGGGATAGATATACTGGTTGCTAATCCAAGCTCACTTGGAATGGGGATTTCCGAACAAGATTGGCAAAATGGCTATGAGCTGGATCTGATGGGAACCGTACATACGATGCAGATTGCAGAGCCGTATTTGGAAAAGTCAGCGACCGAAACAGGTGGCGCTTCAATGCTTGTCATTTCATCGGCTGCAATTGCCGAGGCCGATACGGAGAGCGCATATGGCGCATACAAGGCCGCACTCATCTATCATGCGAAGGGAGCGGCTCGTCGTCTCGCTCAGAAAAACATCCGGGTCAATGTGATTTCTCCTGGCACGATCTATTCCGAGGACGGATTCTGGGGTAATGTTAAGCAGCATATGCCGCAGGTGTACGATGGATATCTAAAACGTAATCCGCTGGGCCGTATGGGTACTCCTGTGGAGATTGCAAATGTGGCTGCTTTTTTGTCATCTCCGGGGGCATCGTTTGTGACGGGTGCTAATCTGCTGGTCGATGGCGGCTTAACCAGCCGTGTGAATTACTAAAATGCCCTGTTGGTCCGAAATAATTGTGACTTCAATCCAACTGTCCTGATAACCGTGCCCATTACAAGCCTGTTCCATCTGCTGATACTTGCGGCAATCTGGGGATTTTCCTTTTTGTTTACACGTATCGCTGTACCAGACTTGGGTGCCGTGGTTCTGGTCGAATACCGTGTCTGTCTTGCAGCGGTGTTCCTGTTCGCGGTAGCGATGATCATGCGCAAGCGGCTGGACGTCAGGCAGCATTGGCGATATTACCTTGTCTTGGGGATATTCAATGCAGCGCTGCCTTTTATGTTGTTTAGTTTTGCGGCGATGACGCTGTCGGCCTCTGCCTTGAGTATTCTGAATGCGACGACACCGATTTGGGGTGCTGTTGTCGGTGCGGTGTGGATGCGCCAGCCGTTAGTCGGACGTACAGTGATCGGTTTAACTATGGGGGTTGCAGGCGTCGGGTTTGTCGTCGGACTGGATCACTGGACAGCGCAGGCGGGGGCAGTGGGTGCTATTGTGGCGGCTCTGACGGCGACGCTCTGTTATGGCATCGCCACAAATTATGCAAAGCAGGCGACAGCCGTTGACAGTTTTTCCAATGCGCATGGCAGTATGTGGGCGGCTAGCCTGTTTCTCCTGCCGGCAATTCCCTTTGTGAATGTTTCATCTACACCGGACACGGGTGTAATGCTGGCGGTGTTGGCGCTTGGTGTGGTTTGCACGGGAATCGGATTTTTGCTATTTTTCCGGCTGGTTCGCGATATCGGCAGCACCTCAACTCTTACGGTGACCTTTCTGATACCGGTCTTCGGCATGCTGTGGGGACACCTGTTTCTGGATGAGGTGATTTCCCCGGTCATGATGGCCGGTTCACTCATTGTTATTATGGGTACGGTTTTAGCCACCGGATTTGATTTGGCAGCGCTGAGGAAAAAAGCCCATGTGTCATGAAAATCTCATGGGTCAGAGGGCGTGTTTTATGCCGACAGT
>CAWASY010000093.1:0-4321 GCA_963784505.1 uncultured beta proteobacterium
CCGCGTCAGCGAAAACGAACTATAGCAAGCCCTGCCCTAGCCGTCAAATGATATTTACTTTATTTATTAATTTCGGGCATTGAGTGAACTAAAGACTCCATCTGCATGACTATTGCACTGCAAATCCTTTATGCAAGCAGTAATATATGCACCTAACTCAGCGATACCGGAGCTACTTATGAATAAAGCAATGCTCATCACAGGACTCATTACCCTGACAGCCATCAATCCTTGTTATGCGGACGACACTATAAATATAACTGCGAAGCAGATTCAGTCTCTGGGCATCACCACTGCTGCACTACCCAGTAAGCAATCAGGCGAAGTATCAGGACTTCCCGCCCAGATAATCATTCCCGGCAACCAACTGTTCATCATCAGTAATCCGCTGCCTGCAATCGTTGAACAAACCCTGGTGGGGGTAGGTGACAGCGTAAAAAAAGGCCAGCCCATCGTCTATCTGCAAAGCCCCGCCTTTGCGGAAGCGCAGCGCAGCCTGTTACAGGCATCCGTGCAAAAACAATTGGCTCACGAAAATCTGCTGCGCGATGAATCACTCTATAAGGACGGCATCATTGCCCAGAGCCGTTATCTCGCAACCCGTGGCTTGTCCATGCAAGCGGAAGCAGCACTTTCCGAACGTAAACAGATGTTACGGCTATCCGGCATGTCCGCAGGCATGATTACTAATTTGCAGTCAAATTACAATTTGTCCAGCCAGCTGACACTGACTTCACCGATTGATGGTGTCGTATTGGAAAAGTCTGCCAACGGCGGACAACGCCTCGATACGCCCGTAACACTTTTTAAAATTGGTCAGCTCACCCCTCTTGCCATCGAAATACAGGCGCCACTGGCTTACACACGAGACCTTAAGATTGGCGCGGCCATTTCCGTACCGGCCTATTCAGCCAGCGGCACACTCACCGCAATTGGTCGTAGCCTGACCGGAACTAATCAAACCATCCTGTTGCGCGGCACAATAGTACAGGGTGCTGGCAATTTGCGTCCCGGCCAGTACGTTGAAGCGACTATCCGGGTATCTGCCAGCAATAGCGCGCATTGGGACATTCCCAACAGCGCCATCTCCCGTATCGACGGCAGGAATCTGGTATTTGTTCAAACCTCCAAGGGCTTTCGCGCGCAGAGCATACAAATATTGAATGAAGGCGCACAAAATAGTGTCATCAGCGGCACACTCAAGGGTGATGAAATCATCGCCATACAGGGCGTTTCGGCGCTCAAGGCAAATTTCCTCGGCATAGGCGGGGTTAACTGATGTTTGCAAAATTACTTGAATTCGCACTGACCCAGCGCCTACTGCTCGCTGCAATGACGCTGCTGCTAATCGGGGCAGGCATCATGTCCTTCCGCGACCTGCCCATCGACGCATTTCCCGATGTCTCCTCTACCCAGGTCAAACTGATCATGAAGGCACCCGGTATGACCCCGGAAGAAGTCGAGGCGCGCATCGTCACGCCCATCGAACTGGAAATGCTGGGCATTCCCAATCAGCGCATCATGCGTTCCATCTCGAAATATGCCATTGCCGACATCACTATCGACTTTAACGATGGCACCGATATCTACTGGGCACGCCAGCAAGTCACCGAACGCCTGAATAATGCACTGCGCGATTTGCCGGCCTCAGCATCAGGCGGACTCGCGCCCATCACCACGCCACTGGGTGAAATGTTCATGTTCACGGTGGAAGGTGAAAATGTCTCGCTGGAAGAACGTCGCACTATACTGGATTGGGTGATACGTCCTGCACTGCGCACCCTGCCCGGCGTGGCTGATGTGAATTCGTTGGGCGGCTTTGCACGCAGTTTCGAAGTCGTGCCTGATCACAACGCACTGGCATCACACGGCATTTCCTTTGCAATGCTGCAACAGGCCATACAGATCAATAACCGCAACGATGGTGCCGGACGCATCAATGACGGCGATGAAGCCTTGCTGGTACGCGCAGAAGGCAGCGTCAAGAACCTGCAGGACTTGCGCAATATCGTCATCACCAGTCCCGCTGGCAACCCGATACGCGTCGGCGATGTCGCCCAAGTACGCATTGGCAGCATGACACGCTACGGCGTAGTCACAAAGGATGGTAAAGGTGAAGCTGTGGAAGGTCTGGTACTGGGACTGCGCGGTGCCAATGCGCAAAAGGTCGTCGCGGGTGTAAAGGCCAAATTAGCCGAACTGGCGCCAACTCTACCCAAGGGCGTGACCACACAGGTCTTCTATGACAGAGGGAGTCTGGTTGATCGGGCCATTCATACTGTTTCCAAGGCGCTGACCGAGGCTATCTTGCTGGTGGTCATTCTTCTGGTATTATTTTTGGGGAATTTACGTGCCGCCGTTGTGGTGGCACTGACCCTGCCGCTTGCCGTGCTAATCACCTTCATCCTGATGCAGCAATTCGATATGTCCGCCAATCTGATGAGTCTGGGCGGATTAGCCATCGCGATCGGGATGCTGGTGGATGGATCGGTGGTGGTCATGGAGAATATCATCAATCATCTGGCCAATCGGCGCGCGCACATTCCACACCTGCATGTCATCTATCGCGCAACCAAGGAAGTCATCACGCCGGTCGCCGCAGGCGTTGCCATCATCATCATCGTATTTTTGCCGCTGATGACCTTGCAGGGACTTGAAGGAAAATTGTTCATTCCCGTTGCGTTGACCATCGTATTCGCACTGGCTGGCTCCTTGCTGCTGTCGCTGACCATCGTGCCGATGCTCTCGTCACTGCTGATCAAAACGGCCAGCCATGATGAACCGTGGCTGGTACGCCGTGCCATGGCAATCTATTCACCTATGCTTGAAAAAGCACTCAAAAGGGAAAAACTGGTCATCGGTGCCGCGCTACTGATGCTGGTCATTAGTGGCGGTATATACACGCTGCTAGGCAAGGCCTTCATGCCGGAAATGGATGAAGGCGATTTAATCATGCAGGTATCCAAACTCCCTTCCATCAATCTCGCGCAGACTGCACTGATCGACGAGCGTATCCAACAGGCCATCATTAAGGAAGTACCGGAAGTTAAAGGTATCGTCTCGCGTGCCGGCGCCGATGAACTGGGTCTTGACCCGATGGGTCTGAATGAAACCGATAATTTCCTGGTGCTCAAACCACAGTCAGAATGGCAGAACAAGGATAAAACTGCCATAGTCGATCATATACGCCGCGTTATGGCAAACTTTCCGGGCGTGGAATACAGTTTCACCCAACCGATTGCGATGCGCGTATCGGAAATGCTCACCGGCGCACGCGGCGACATCGCCATCAAACTGTTCGGCACTGACCTTGCCAAGCTCAACGATACTGCCGAGCATATGGTCAAGGTTCTACAAGGAATCAAAGGCAGCGAGGATGTCTTTACCGTCAAAAACAGCGGCGTACAATATTTCCGCGTCGCCATTGACCGTCTGGCAGCAGGTCGCCTGGGCCTTTCCGTGGATGATATCGGCACAGCGCTACGCAGCCAGATAGAAGGGCAACATCTGGGCACCGTTATTGAAAATGGCCGACGCACCCCGCTCATCATGCGTGGCGAAATCGACATACAACAATCCCCTGCGCTGTTCTCTGCACTGACGTTGCCCCTGCCAAACGGACAAAATGTGCCGCTATCGGTTGTGGCCAAACTCGAACGGGTAGATGGTCCGGTCAAAGTTAACCGGGAAAACGGTATGCGCATGGTCGTCATACAAAGCAATGTGCGTGGTCGTGATCTGGTCGGTTTTGTCGATGAAGCAAAGGCAGCTGTCGCCAAACAGATCAAGCTGCCAGCCGGCTATCACCTGACCTGGGGCGGACAGTTCGAAAACCAGCAGCGCGCAGCAGCACGCCTTGCAGTTGTCGTTCCCGTCGCACTGGGCATGATCTTCATGCTGCTGTTCGCGACCTTCGGTTCTGTCAGGCAGGCAGCCCTCGTCCTGACCAACATCCCGTTTGCTCTGATAGGCGGTATTCTTGCCCTTTGGATCAGCGGTGAATACATGTCCGTTCCCGCCTCAGTCGGCTTCATTGCGTTGCTGGGAATAGCGGTACTCAACGGCGTCGTGATGGTGACCTATTTCAATCAGTTGCATGCAGAAGGCATGGACATCACGCAAGTGGTATTCGAAGGTGCAAAACGCCGTCTGCGCCCGGTGCTCATGACCGCCAGTATCACAGCATTTGGCCTGTTGCCGGTACTGTTTGCCACCGGTCCGGGCTCCGAAATACAAAAACCGCTTGCTATCGTCGTAACGGGAGGACTGATTAGTTCGACTTTACTCACACTGATCATGCTGCCCATTTTGTACCGCCGCT
>CAWASY010000094.1:0-7007 GCA_963784505.1 uncultured beta proteobacterium
ACTGGGCATGATCAAAAACGACGAGATTTTCTTCCGGATTCTGGACAATTCTGCCAACCAAAAAACGGAAGATTTGGCGGTGTCGTCGGCAGTAGCCGCGACATATGCCATTCACCCATAGTTCGTCATTGATGCGAAAGCAGCGCCTCGAATTGCCACACGGGTAGTGGTTCACCGAACAGGTTGCCCTGAAAGTGTTTGCATCCTTTGTTCAGCAGCACGTGCTTTTGCTCCTCGTTCTCCACGCCTTCGGCAATGATGTCCATATCCATACTGCGAGCCATTGCGATGATGGTGCGCACGATGGCTCTGTCGTTGCTGTTCGTGGCAATGTCGTCCACGAATGACTGATCTATCTTGAGCTGATCCAGCGGCAGGCGTTTGAGGTATTGCAGGGAGGAGTAGCCTGTGCCGAAGTCGTCCAGCGAGAACTGGATGCCGATTTTATTCAAGGCGTTCATCGCTGAAATGGTCTCTTCGATATTATCCAGCAACATGCTCTCGGTCAGTTCCAGCTTGAGCCGGGCCGGGTTGATGGCGTGTCGCTCAACGATCTCTGTTACCTGAGCTACAAAATTAGTTTGTCGAAATCGCACGGCACTCACATTGACTGCCAGAACCAGCTCGCGGGTGAGCGTATCTTGTTGCCATCGTTTGAGTTGTGCGCAAGCGGTTTCCATTACCCAGCTTCCGATGGGCAGGATCAAGCCTGTTTCATTCGCCAGCGGAATGAATGCTGCGGGAAAAATCAGCCCGCGCTCGGGATGGTTCCAGCGGATTAAGGCCTCCGCGCCTATGGCTTGATGCGAATTGTTTACCTGAATCTGGTAATACAACTGGAATTGTTGCTGCTCGATTGCATTGCGTAGTTCGCTCTCAAGGTCTGCGCGGGCATTGACGGTGTGCTGCATTTTTGGATCGAAAAAGCGCAAGGCGTTGCGACCGGATTTTTTGGATTGGTACAGGGCAATGTCTGCCTGTTTCAGCATCTCATCGGATTCGATTTGTTTGTCGTTGAACAGGGTGGCGCCGATGCTGGGCGTGTTGTGGTATTTATGTTCGGCGAGCTGGTATGGCTGGTTAAGCACAGTGAGGATTTTTTTGCCGACAACTTTGGTCTCCGCTGCAGCTTCCAGAGTGTTTATGCTGAGGTTTTCCAGCAAAATGACAAATTCATCTCCGCCGAAACGGGCAACGGTGTCTGTTTCTCGTACACAGGATTGCAGGCGCACGGCAACCTGCTGCAACAGCAGGTCACCGATGTCGTGTCCCAGGGTATCGTTGAGGTTCTTGAAATGATCCAGGTCTATGAACAGCAGCGCACCGCTGTGTTTGCCGCCGCGCGTGCGGTTGGTCAGCGCATGTTTAAGCCTGTCGGTGAGCAAGCGCCGATTGGGTAGCCGAGTAAGGGGATCATAGAATGCCAGGCTTCTGATCTCATCTTCCGCTGATTTGCGTTCCGTGATGTCTATCAGGATGGACTGAATGCTGCCATTTTCGAGTTGCCGGGCTCTGATTTCGCCCAGGAAAGATGTGCCGTCCTTGCGTATGAAGTGCCATTCGCTCACCGCCATCGCGCCGTTGTTTAACCGCCCCAGTTCGGGTTCCAGCCGCGGAATGTCCGCTGGCTCGATGAGATTGGCGATGGTCAGCTTGAGCAGTTCATCGTGTGTATAACCCAACATCGCACAGCCGGTGGAATTGATTTCATTGATCCGGCCTTGTATGTCGCTGACAAAGATGCCATCGCTGGCCTGCTCGACCAGCGAGCGGAAACGCTCCTCGCTGGAACGCAGTGCAACAACCATCTCGTGCCGTTTGCTGACGTCGCGCAGGATCACGGTGAATATCTGCTGGTCGGAGATGCGAATATTGGAGATGGAAGCCTCGATCGGAAATTCAGTGCCATCGGCACGCAGCGCCAGCAATTCATTCTGCGATGCCATGCTGCGGTTGGTCACCCCGCCTGCTGCGAAACGCCGCATATGCTCGCCGTGTGTCTGGCGAAACTGTTCCGGTATCAGCCGTTCCAGCGGCTCGCCGATGATCTCTGCGCTGGTATAGCCGAACATGCGCTCGGCGGCCGGGTTGAACAAAATCACCCGATGCGCCTCATCCACGCTGATGATCGCGTCCATCGCCGAGTTGATAATGCCGGATAGTTGTCTCCGCTGTTGGTTGCGTTCCTGCTCGGCGGTAAAACGCAGATGGTCTGTACTATGCAAGACTTTGGCGGTGCGCCAGACCAATAAGGAAAACAGCAGCACGTAGACGATGACAAGCAGTGCGTCGCCAAATTCGTAACTGTAAAGCCCGCGTTGTTTACCCTGTAAATGGAGCCAGCCGATCAACAGCGGGGCGGTGAAGACCAGCGGCAACAGCCGACGGGACATCATGCCGCCCGAGCTGTTGCTGGTCATGACAGCCATCAGGCCGCGTGTCGGCCGGGCAAAGATAATGCCCAGATTGACAAGCAAAAAGCCGACGGCGGTATGCAGCGCCATGGAAGAATAGGCAACAACCCCGTAAAGTGCCTGAACGCTATAGAGGTAGCCGATGATGGCCAGAAAGCCAATCAGGCCGGCGATCAATGCCGAGGTTCGTGACAAGGCGCGTGCGTGCCGGTTATCCAGCAACAGCAGTGCTAAGCCGCTAAAGGCAAAAGCCAACGCTGTGGCCAATGACATGCGCCCCTGTCCTGCCGTACTCATGGGTTCGGGTGCGGCAGAGAAAAACAGCCGGTCAATGCCGAAATCTGCCGCAAACAGGAATTCGCCCAGCGTGAGTAACCCGAGCAGTGTCACCATGCCTGCAGCAAGCAACTGGACAGGATGCCACTTGCCTGGCTGCTTGATGCGGCAGGCTGCGGCCAGTGACACGCCTGAGAGCAGAAAACCCAGCGCGGTATTGGTCTTCATGCTGGCCAGCCCCGGCAGCACGGTCTGCAGGATGGCAATGTCCAGTGCCCACCCGAGCAGCACGGCCGTACCCAGTGTCGTAACCGCGAGCGCGCTGAAACGCGCGAACCTTTCGCAACTCTCGGTCAAAGCAGAGTTGATGATGTTAGCTGGCATGATTGTCAGGGTGCTTGCTCATTAGATTCACATACCCATCATTTTATTTATGTCACTGTTAACTGTTGATCATAAAAAGATAGTTGAGACTTGTAGGAGCGCGCCATGCGCGCGAGCCGTCTGGTCGCGCGCATGGCGCGCTCCTACAAGGTTGTTCAGCCTCAGCATGAAGAAATCAACGGCCAGTTGTGGTTTTTTGGCTAATTGCATGGTTTAAAAAAAGTTATTTAAATTCATGCAGTTATGCGATACTAACAAGTAAGCCATGACATAGTCTTTATTTGTTGAAACCGGACAACCTTTCCGCCGCACGCACGGTGTTGGCGACCAGCATGGTGATGGTCATCGGGCCGACGCCGCCGGGAACCGGAGTGATATAGCCGGCCACTTCCTTGACGCTGGCGAAATCCACGTCACCGCACAGCTTGCCCTCGGCATTGCGGTTGATGCCTACGTCTATCACTACTGCGCCGGGTTTGACCATGTCGCCGGTGATGAAGTTGGGTCTGCCCACTGCCGCGACCAGAATGTCGGCGTCAAGAGTGTGTTTGGGCAGATCAACGGTTTTAGAGGTGCAGATGGTCACGGTGGCGTTCTTGTGCAGCAGCAGCAAGGCCATCGGTTTGCCGACGATGTTGCTGCGACCGACTACCACGGCGTGTTTTCCTTCGATGGCGATGCCGGTTTTTTCCAGCATCACCATCACACCAAACGGCGTGCAGGAAGGGAAGGGCGTCTCGCCGGTGACCAGTGCGCCGACGTTCATCTGATGAAAGCCGTCCACGTCCTTGTCCGGATTGATCGCCTCGATGACCTTGTGCGAGTCCAGATGCCTGGGCAGCGGCAGTTGCACCAGGATGCCGTGTATCTTCGGATCGTTGTTCAAGGCGGCCACTTCGGCGAGCAGCGCGGCTTCGGTCGTGTCGGCAGGCAGTTCGACGTGTATCGAATACAGCCCCAGTTGCGCGCAGGCTTTCACCTTGTTCGCGACATACACCTTTGATGCCGGGTCGTCACCAACGATGATGACCGCCATGCCGGGCGTGACGCCGCGCGCGATCAGGCTATCTGCGCGCAGTTTCCATTCGGCGCGTACCTGTTCGGCGATGGCTTTGCCGTCTATGATCTGCGCTGTCATTATTTGCCTGTTTTTTCTTTTTTGTAGGCAGCCAGACCGTTGTTGATTTCGGCATGAGCGGCTTCAACGCCTTCCCAGCCCCTGATCTTGACCCATTTGCCCGGCTCCAGCGCCTTGTACAGTTCAAAGAAGTGCTTGACCTGCTCCAGCGTGATTTCCGGCAGATCCTGATAGGACTTGACGTTGTGATACAGCGGCGTGAGCTTGTCGGTCGGAACTGCGATGATCTTCGCATCGTCGCCGCCTTCGTCGCTCATCATCAATACGCCCACCGGACGGCAGGGGATGATCGCGCCATGTACGATAGGGAAAGGGGTGACGACCAGCACGTCCACCGGATCGCCATCGTCAGCGATGGTTTCGGGGATGAAGCCGTAGTTGCAAGGGTAGCGCATCAATGAGCCGATGAAACTGTCCACCACCAGTACGCCGGAGGCCTTGTCCACTTCGTATTTGACCGGGTCGGCATGCTTGGGGATTTCGATGATGACATTGCATTCGTGGGGCAGGTTGTTACCGGGACGGACGTTTAACAGACTCATAGTGTCTCCTTAATAATCGGGGTTGTGAAAAAGCTCGGGCAATTATAAGCGATGCGGAGCGTCGCCGCCGAGGTGTAATCAGGTAAAATGCCGCAACTTTAATTCATGGAGAGGGTGATATGACAACGCAACTTATCGGCAAGATGGTCATCGGTCAATCGGGCGGTCCTACGGCTGTGATCAATCAGTCGCTGGTCGGCGCAGTGCTGGCGGCACGCAAACAGGCCAATATCACCGGCATCCTCGGCGCGCACCACGGCATCGCCGGCATCATGAAGGAAGACTTTATTGATCTCACCACGCAAAGCGTCGAGCATCTGGAGCTGGTCGCGACTACGCCTGCTGCTGCACTGGGTTCGGTGCGCCTGAAGCCCGGCAAGGCAGAATGCGAGAAAGTGTTCGAAGTATTCAAGAAGAACGATGTGCGCTACTTTTTCTATGTGGGCGGTAATGATTCTGCCGAGACTGCGCACATCATCGCCGAGATGGCGAAACAAGCGAATTACGATTTCTGTACCGTGCATATCCCCAAGACCATTGATAACGACTTGCGCGTCACCGACCATTGCCCCGGTTTTGCATCCGCAGCGCGCTTTGTGGCGCTGGCCTTCATGGGCGATGACCGCGACAACCGCGCCTTGCCCGGCATCAAGGTCAATGTGGTGATGGGTCGCAGTGCAGGTTTCCTGACCGCAGCCTCCGCGCTGGCGCGTCAGGCCGAAGATGACGGCCCGCACCTGATCTATCTGCCGGAGCGCGTGTTCAATGTCGAGTCATTCCAGCAGGATGTGCGCGATGCGGTGGCGAAATATGGCCGTTGCGTGATTGCCGCGTCCGAAGGTATCACCGACAAGGACGGCAACCCGATCTCGACCAGCGGCGAACGCGATTCGCACGGCAACATCCAGTTGTCCGGAAGCGGTGCTTTGGGCGATACACTGGCAGCACTGGTGAAAGAAGCTTTTCCGGGACAAAAAGCCCGTGTACGTGCCGATACCTTCGGTTACTTGCAGCGTTCTTTCCCTTCGGTAATTTCCGAGGTAGATGCCAAAGAAGCTCGCGCCGTGGGCGATTTTGCCGTGAATCACGCCGCCAGCACCGGTCAACCCGGCTCGGTGGCGATTCGTCGTCTTTCCAGCGTGCCCTACAGCAGCGAATGCTTCATCACGCCTCTGTCCACGGTCGCGCGTGTCGCGACCGAGATGGAAGACAAGTACATCAACGCGGCAGGTAACGATGTGACGCAGGCGTGGATAGACTATGTCGCGCCGTTGGTGGGTGAACTGCCGAAGATGGGGCGTTTGTAAGTTCCGGATTGAAGCTAACCCTGAAAAACCGGCGAAGCAGCCGGTTTTTTGGTTTTTATGAACAGTATTGAAGAGGGTGAGTGATGAAAGTTTCCGTATTGTTCGTCTGCATGGGCAATATCTGTCGTTCTCCCACGGCGGAAGCGGTGTTCCGTCATTATGTCGAGAATGCCGGCCTGACCGAGTTCATCCAGACAGATTCTGCTGGCACGCATGATTACCATATCGGCGACTTGCCCGATGCGCGCACCCGTCGTGCCGCACAGCAGCGTGGCTATGATATGAGCGGCTTGCGCGGGCGCCAGGTAGAGCCAGACGATTTCCTGCGTTACGATTATGTGCTGGCGATGGATCAAGCCAATCTGGCGATCCTGCAAGAAATCGCACCTGCCAACTCCGCACCGGCTCGTTTATTTCTCGAATTTGCCCGGCATCATAAGGAGCGTGAAGTGCCTGATCCGTATTTCGGTGGTGCGGACGGTTTTGAGCGGGTGCTGGATATGGTCGAGGATGGGGCGCAGGGGCTGTTGCAGCACATCAGGCAGTGCGCTGGCTGGTAGTTGCCGGGAGTTAAAACGAAACAGCCGCCCTGATCGGGCGGCTGTTTCGTTGCTAGCTAAGCAGAACTGCTTAGTTTTGCGTTTCGATTTGCACTAGCGGCTCGCTTTCCACATATACATCGCGTGGACGTGAGCGGCGACGTACTACCTGAGGTGTAGTGTCAAAGGTTGTCTCTTCAACACTGGCAAGTTTGCTGGCCTGCGTTTCGATCTGCACCAGTGTTGAGGTGCTAACCTGAACGGCAGGCGGTGCAGCTTCCATAGCCGGAGCAGCTTCCATAGCCGGAGCAGCTTCCATAGCCGGAGCAGCTTCAATAGCCGGTGCAGCTTCAATAGCCGAAGCAGCTTCAATAGCCGGCGGAGCAGCTTCCATAGCAGGGGCAGCT
>CAWASY010000095.1:0-25719 GCA_963784505.1 uncultured beta proteobacterium
CCACGGCGCCTGCGTATTCCTCCAGCGCAATGGTCAGCGCGTCCCGCATATCCAGATCAAGGTGATTGGTCGGCTCATCGAGCAGCAACAAATGCGGTTTTTGCCAGGCCAGCAATGCCAGCGCAAGGCGGCTTTTTTCACCACCGGAAAAACTTGCCACCGGTCTGTCTTCGCTATTACCGGCCAGCCCGAACCGACCCAAAAACGTGCGCAGTGCCAGCGTAGTTTGTTTGGGCGCAATGCGTTCCAGATGCTGCAAAGGCGTTGCCGTGCTATCCAGATTCTCCAACTGATGCTGGGCAAAGTAGCCGATGCGGATATCCGGCGTAATGTCCAGACGGCCCAGCGTGGGTTGCAATTCACCGACCAGCAGTTTGATCAGCGTGGATTTTCCCGCGCCATTCGGCCCGAGCAACGCGATGCGCGCACCAGATCGCAACACCATATTGACTTTATCAAACAGCTTTTTTTCGCCATAGGAAAAACCCATCCCATCCAGTCGCATCAACAGATCCGGACTGCGTTCCGGCGCTTCAATTTCCAGTTCAAAATGGCCATCGGTCACATGAACGGCAGCAATGCGCGTCAGCCGCTCCAGCGCCTTAACCCGGCTTTGTGCCTGACGCGCCTTGGTGGCCTGCGCCCTGAATCGGCGCACGAAGTCTTCCAGGTGAGCAATTTTCGCCTGCTGCTGATTGAACGCCTGATTCTGCTGTGCGATTTTTTCGGCACGGGCTCGCTCGAAATCGTCGTAATCACCGGCATAGCTGTCGATCACGCAATCGTGCACATGTGCAATGCGGTTAACGGTCGCATTCAAAAATTCCCGATCGTGGGAGACGAGCAGGATACTGCCCGGATAGCGCGCCAGATACTGCTCCAGCCAGAGGATAGCCTCAAGATCAAGGTGATTGGTCGGCTCATCGAGCAGCAGCAGATCGGCACGATGCATCAGCGCGCGAGCCAGATTAAGGCGCATGCGCCAGCCACCGGAAAAGCTCGACACCAGTCGCTCCAGACTGTCCGTATCAAAACCGAGCCCACACAGCAATTGCGCAGCACGGGCCTTCGCGCCATAACCGTCGATGGACTCGAATTGCTGTTGCGCTTCGAACCACGCCGCATCATGCGCCTCGCGCTGCAAAATGTGCTCCAGAGCACGCAACTGAACATCGCCATCGAGCACAAACGCCATTGCGCTTTGGTTGGAGTTTTCGATTTCCTGTTCGACACAGGCCAATGTTTTGCCGCTTTGCAGGGAAACTTCGCCCGTTTCGGGCGCCAATTCGCCGCGTATCAGGCGAAACAGGGTGGATTTTCCACAGCCGTTTTTACCGACCAGACCGATACGCTGATTGGCAAACGCTTGCAGATTCGCCTGCTGAAACAGCGGCACACCGCCCTGCAGATAAGACATGTTGAGTATATTGAGCATGGCAATATGATAACAGAGGGGCGCCCGGAAGCCGCTTGTTTTAAGGGCATGACCAGGCAACAATGGGTAGCGGTCGTGCTAAATTCATCATTCAGGCTGGCATCGTGCCATGACCGCCCAGCCTGCCTCAGCATAAAACCCCCCATTGATCATTTGACCGGCGCACGCCCCAGATACGCAAGTATGTGTATAATGAGCGCGCCCTACGTAAAACCAATCAGCGTAGCGGCGCCCTAATTTACTCCCGATCTTTTCGATCACCTAATTCGTCTGCCCCGATTGGTGCTGCTCTTCTTTGAGCGGCAGGCCGTCGCAGGAGTCATGATTTGCCCGATACTACAACACCGATTACTTTTGCCAGCCTGAACCTGGCAGAACCCCTGATGCGCGCCATTGGCGACTCGGGATATACCCATCCCACACCCGTACAAGCGCAGGCCATTCCGCTGGTGCTCGCGGGTGGCGATTTGCTCGCGGGCGCACAAACCGGCACCGGCAAGACCGCCGGTTTTACGCTGCCTGTACTGCATATACTCAATACCAAGCCCGCCGCTAATCCACGCGCCGGTACCCCGCGCTGCCTGATTCTGACGCCAACGCGCGAACTTGCCGCACAGGTTGAAGAATCCGTACAGACTTACGGCAAATATTTGTCGTTGAAATCCATGGTCATGTTCGGCGGCGTCAACATCAATCCGCAGATCAAGGCACTGCGCGGTCAGGTCGATATTCTGGTGTCCACACCGGGCCGTTTGCTCGATCACGTAGGACAAAAAACACTGGATTTGTCCGCCGTTGAAATCCTGATTCTGGACGAAGCAGACCGTATGCTGGACATGGGTTTCATCCGCGACATCAAAAAGATACTCGCGATATTGCCTAAAAAACGCCAGAACCTGCTGTTTTCGGCGACCTTTTCCGAAGAGATCAAGTCACTCTCGGACGGCCTGCTGAACAATCCCGGTTTTGTCGAGGTCGCACGGCGCAACACCACTTCAGAACTGGTCACGCAAAGCGTACACATGGTGGCGCAAAAGCTTAAAAGCCATCTGCTCTGTCATTTGATCAAGCACAACGACTGGAAGCAGGTGCTGGTGTTCACGCGCACCAAGCACGGCGCGAACCGTCTGTCCGAAAAACTCAATGCAGACGGCATTCCTGCTGCTGCGATACATGGCAACAAGAGCCAGTCTGCACGTACCAAGGCGCTGGCTCAGTTCAAGGACGGCTCCATGCCGGTACTGGTCGCGACCGACATTGCAGCCCGAGGGCTCGACATCGACATGCTGCCACATGTGGTGAACTTCGAATTACCCAATGTGCCGGAAGATTATGTACACCGTATCGGACGCACAGGACGCGCCGGCAGCAATGGTGCCGCGATCTCATTGGTAGATAGTGAGGAAATGCAATATCTCAAGGATATCGAGCGACTGATCAAGATGCAGATACCAAGAATCACCATCGACAGTTTCGTGCCACCTGATCACATCCCTGCGGAAGCACCCCGCGCACCACGCCCGCAACATGGTCAAAGACGCCACAGCAATACCACCGCTGGCAATCGCGCTCAGGCACCGCGTGAAGGTCAAGCACCCCGCAAACCGCGCGATGGTCAGGCGCCGCGTCATCCTGATGCAAACCGTCCACGTCAGCAACGCGATCAACCAGCGCGTACCGGACAGCCTCGTCCAGCACAAGCTGCGAAACCGGCAACAGCAAAGCCTGCCAACACGCAACACATGTCTGAAGCAGCGCGACATCAGGCCATGCCCCAACCCGCACTATTCTCACCCAGACCGTCGGTCAGGCGCGGCAAGTAATACAGGACGCTGGACGGCTACCGTCCAGCGTTACTGGCAATCAATTATTTTTCAACACAAAAGGAAAGTCCTTGCCGCAGCAAGGATGGATAAACCATGGCAAAACCAAATTACACATTCGAAAAACGTCAGAAAGAATTGGCAAAACAGAAAAAACAGGCTGAAAAATTACAGAAGAAAGCCGCTGCCAAGGGCGAACAATCCCAGGAAGACCAGCCTCGCGCAACAGATGAGGCTGCGTTGCCCGAGTAATTTATTTCGCGGCGCGCTGTAGCGTCGCGTCTTCGATCAAAACCTTGTAGGTATAGCCTGCACCAAAGTCGCGGTCGTTGTGCACAACACCCTTAACCGTCACGACATCGCCGAGTGCCGCCTCATTCGTACTCGTCACCAGTATATCGTTCCTGCCTTCCTTGCCCGTCCCATCCTGCAGATGGATCCAGTTCTTGCCCATGATGCCCGGATTGTATTTAACGATCCTGCCGCGCACGACAACTGACTTATCCTTCAGTGCGACACCATTACTTAAAATTTCCTCGACCGTCTTCGCATTCTTCTCTGTTGCCCTGGCCACCTGCACATCACTGACGACCACTTTGGCTGCACCGTGGGGTGAGCCCTCACCACCAGCCAGATTCCCGAACAGGATCACGGCAAAGGTCTTCTTCAACGACTTGCTCTCAAAATTATGCATCGTCATCACATGTTCAATTGTCACCTTGCTGCCCGGCTTGACGGACGCCTTGCCAACGGCTGCCCATGTTTCGCCCTGGCTGGTTTTCAGGCGCAAATAGGTGTAACTTTCAACATCCTTGACTTCGAGCACCTGGCCGCTGACGACATCGGATGCTACGGCGCTCTCGCCTGCCCAGCCCATGTGGACAAATAGAGTCAGTGATACGGCCAATAACGCTTTAATCATGATAAAACTCCAATAAGATCAGGAGTGCGAGAATAACAGTTGCGCAACAGGCTTGCAAAAGGCTATTTGCTAAAAAATCGCTCCAGTTCCGTTGCAGGTACCGGACGGCTGAACAGATAGCCCTGATACTCCTCGCAGGCCAGAGATTTAATGTATGCCAGTTGCTCCGGCGTCTCCACCCCTTCGGCGGTCACCTGCAACCCCAGCGCATGAGCCAGCACCGCCGTCGCACTGACAATGCTGGCATCGTTGACATCGGTTGCGATGTCGCGCACGAAGGACTGGTCAATTTTCAAACTGTCCAGCGGCAGATTCTTCAGGCGGCTTAACGAAGAATAGCCGGTGCCGAAATCGTCCAGCGCCAGCTTGATGCCGGCGGCGCGCAGCTGTTCAAGATCGGCCACGCCAGCCTCACCCATGTCCATCAGCATGCTCTCGGTGATTTCCAGTACCAAGTAGCGCGCCTCCAGCCCGACATCGCGCAGGATGCTCAAGACATTCAACGTGAAATTTCCCTGTTTGAGCTGACGCGCCGACAAATTGACCGCAATCGGCACGATCTGATAGCCTTTTGATTGCCACAGACGCGCCTGCAAACAGGCCTGGCGTAACACCCAGCTGCCTATCTCATTGATCAGACCGCTCTCTTCGGCGACCGGAATGAAAATCGCGGGAGAAACAAAACCCAACTCCGGATGTTGCCAGCGCAGCAAGGCCTCCATGCCGGTCATTGTTCCACTTTTTACATTGACCTTGGGTTGGTAGTAGACCATAAACTGCTGCTCTACAATTGCCGAGCGCAGCGCGTTTTCAAGTTTTAACCTTTGCACCGCCTTGCTATTCATTTCCGGCGCATAGAACTGGAAATTATTACGCCCCTGCTCCTTAGCGCGATACATTGCCAGATCGGCATTGCGCAGCAGCTCAATCGAACTTTGGCAGTCGTCAGGATAGGTGCTAATGCCGATACTGGGCGTGATGGACAACTGATATTCCCCCAGGGTGAATTTCACCATCAGTGCTTCGATCATCTTCTCTGCAACAAAGATCACCTCCTCCGCCGAATCCAGATCGGTCAGCACGGCGACAAATTCATCCCCCCCATGGCGTGCCAGGGTATCGGAACGACGCAAACAGGCTTTCAGGGTCAGCGCCACCCGCTTGAGCAGCGCATCACCGACGTCATGCCCAAGTGAATCATTGATATTCTTGAATCTGTCCAGATCGATGAACAATACCGCGACACGGCTACCATTTCGCTGCGCCGAACTGAGCGCCTGTTCGATTCGATCGGCCAACAGGTGACGGTTGGGCAGACCGGTCAGCACATCGTAATTGGCCAGATATTGAACCCGCTCCTCTTCCTTCTTGCGCTCGGAAATATCCAGATAGACAGCAATGTAATGGGTAATTTTCCCCTGCTCGTCGCGCAACACACTGATGGTGACCCATTCGGGAAAGATTTCGCCGTTTTTGCGCTTATTCCAGATTTCACCGCGCCACATATCCTTTTCGTCCAGCGACTGCCAGAACGCCCTGTAAAATTCACGCGCATGCTTGCCGGATGCGAGAATTTTCGGCGTATTTCCCAGCACTTCATCGCTCTGGTAACCGGTAATTTCGGTGAACGCACGGTTGACCTTCAGAATGCGGAGCGCCGCATCGGTAATCATGATCGCTTCGGTATTACTCTCGAACACCCTGGCGGACAGGCGCAGCTCCTGTTCGGCCTGTTTGCGCTGGAAAATTTCGCGGGTCAGATTGGCCACCATATCGTGTATCGCGCAGGATAGATGCGCGACCTCGCCGTCGCCCAATTGCGCAGGCATGGAGTAGTCCAGCTCGCCTGCCGCAATTTTGTCAGCACCCTGGCTGATCTGCGCAATCGGGCGCGCAACACGCCCGGCCATCAGCCACCCCAGCCAGGCGAACAACACACCCATCAAGCCGCCCACCAGCAGGATGCGCTGCTGCAACTGCCTGGCCGGTGCGAAGGCCGCACCGACCTCCTGACGCACCAGCGATGTCCAGCCCAGCCCAGCATAATCCCGATATCCGTCTGAATGCGCATGACCGACCAGATAGGTCTTGCCGTCATTCCATTTAACCTGCATGAAATCGTCACCTTTGGCATCCAAAAACTTCACCGCATCTGGCGCAAGCTCGCTCAGCCTGCTTTGTGGCGCGACCGGACCGGACAACACCACGCCCTGCTTGCTCAGCAAGAAAATGTCCATGCCCGGGGTTTTCTTGCTGTCCAGCACCCCTTCCGCCCAGCGCCAGTAGATATGCCCGCACAGCACGCCTTGCAGCATGCCCGAACGGTCGATCACCGGCGCGGCGACATCGACCAGATAAAAGGGGATCCCGCTGGGATTGGGCAGCAATTTGGCCAGCAGCAACGCATCATGCACATCGCCGATATAGGCATTTGTCCGGCCCTTGCTGCACCAGGGGCGCTTGCTCAAATCCCGGCCTTCCAGGTAACGGCCCGTACCGACCAGCCCTTTTCCCGTAACATCGCAAATACCGATCCAGGCATAGGTATCGAAGGTGGTTTGCAGGCGTTCGAGTACTTCGCGTTTTTGATCAATCGGCGCGTTGGGGTCGCGTATGGCGTCAAGACTGGCCGCATTGCGAATCTCGCGACTACGCTCAAACATGCCGCGATCGAGCACATCCAGGGCATTTTTGGCGCGCAAGGCGAACGCCCGGCCAAGCTCCTGCTCGATTTGTTTGCGGATCATGTCAGCTGCAAAAAAGCTGATCATGACCGATAGCAGCATGACCATGATGGCGATCGCCAGACTGATCTGCGCACGCAGACTATGCCGTGGATGAAATTTGTCCAGCAATTTACTCATGAAATTTTCGGCGTAAGGAACTATTTATCATGACGAATTATAACCGCACTTGCCAAGCCTTAACCTGAAATAACCAGGGGTAATTCATTTCTATTTCAATATCCACTCCATGTCAGATTGTCGAAACGGTATATTCGCCACACAAAGCCAGTGCTACCGTACCGAGCTGGTCACTACGCTGCCTGCCAATGAAAATTTCAACCATAGCTATTTTCGCCGAAACATTGCGGTAGCGTTCGTCACGCAAAATAAACAGGATCAGGTCGGCGCCTGTTGCAAAAACCGCTTTACAACAGTCCCCACTTGCCAGGCTCAAGCCCATCCAGCGACCACTGCCCGATGCGATAGCGAATCAGGCGCAGGGTAGGATAGCCCACGGCAGCGGTCATGCGGCGCACCTGCCGGTTTTTTCCTTCCCTGATCGTCAGTTCAATCCAGGCAGTCGGAATGGCTTTGCGCTCACGAACCGGTGGGGTTCGCGGCCACAGGTTAGCGGGTTCTTCCATCAGGTTTGCGCCAGCAGGTTGCGTCGTAAAATCAGGTAGCTTAACGCCGCTGCGCAATTGATCGAGCGCAACCTTATCCGGCACGCCTTCTACCTGCACCCAATAGGTCTTGGGCAACTTGTGTCTGGGATCGGTGATGCGGTGCTGCAACTGCCCGTCATCGGTTAAAACCAGCAGCCCTTCGCTGTCGGTATCCAGACGTCCGGCGGGATAAAATGCCGGAACAGGAATATAATCCGCCAGTGTTGGATGCAGGCCATCGCGACTGAACTGGCAAATCACGCCAAAAGGTTTGTTGAATAACAGTATGCGTCCCATTTAAATTCAGAATGATTTTCAGGCGGTCATCTTACCGCGTCTGTCGCCAGACAGAAAACGAACTTAAAGAGTAATAACATGACAAGTCACAAGATTATTTACACGATGGTTGATGAAGCACCGGCACTGGCAACCTATTCCCTGCTCCCCATTGTGCAGGCATTCACCAAAGCGGCGGGCGTTACTGTCGAAACCCGCGATATTTCGCTGGCAGGTCGCATCCTCGCGAATTTCCCCGAAAAACTGACTGCCGCCCAGAAAATTCCCGACCAGTTGAGCGAACTGGGACAACTGACATTGCAACCCGAAGCCAATATCATCAAACTTCCCAACATCAGCGCGACGCCGCCCCAATTAAAAGCAGCCATTGCGGAATTGCAGTCGCAAGGATACGACATTCCGAACTATCCGGACGATCCGCAAAACGACGAGCAAAAAGCCATCCGCGCACGCTTCGGCAAAGTGCTGGGCAGCGCCGTTAACCCCGTACTGCGCGAAGGCAATTCGGATCGCCGTGCAGCCGATTCGGTCAAGCAATTCGCACGGGACAATCCGCACAAAATGGGTGCCTGGAGTCCGGATTCCAAAACTCATGTCGCCCATATGCATGCGAAGGATTTTTATGAAAGCGAAAAGTCGGTCACGCTAAACGAGACAGGCAGCGTGCGCATCGAGTTTACAGGTAAAGATAACAACACGACGGTATTGAAGGAGAAAATCACCTTGCAGGCGGGCGAAATCATCGATGCTGCCGTGATGAGCCAAGATGCGTTGTGTGCATTCTATGAAGAACAGATGGCGACTGCCAAACAACAGGGCGTCCTGCTGTCCTTGCATCTCAAAGCCACCATGATGAAGGTTTCCGATCCCATCCTATTCGGCCATGCCGTCACGGTTTATTTCAAGGACGTATTCGAGAAACACGCAAAAGTGATCGGCGAACTGGGCGTCAACGTCAACAACGGCCTGGGTGATCTGTATGCGAAGATCGCCAAACTCCCCGAAGCTCAGCGCGCACAAATCGAAGCGGATATTCAGGCCACTTACCAGATCAGGCCAGAACTGGCGATGGTCAATTCCGACAAGGGCATCACTAATCTGCATGTACCCAGCGACGTGATCGTCGATGCCTCCATGCCCGCCATGATCCGCGATTCTGGGAAGATGTGGGGCACGGACGGCAAATTGCACGACACCCTCGCCATGATCCCCGATCGCTGCTACGCCCGCATATACCAGGTTGTGATAGATGACTGCAAAAAGCATGGTGCATTCGATCCTACCACCATGGGCTCGGTGCCGAATGTCGGACTGATGGCGCAACAGGCCGAGGAATACGGCTCACACGACAAGACCTTCCAGATGACCGGCAATGGTACGATGCGCGTCGTGGATGCGTCTGGAACTGTACTGCTGGAACAAAAAGTAGAGCAAGGCGACATCTTCCGCATGTGCCAGGCTAAGGATGCACCGATTCAGGACTGGGTAAAACTGGCTGTTTCCCGTGCACGCATCACCGCTACACCCGCTGTATTCTGGCTGGATCCCAACCGCGCGCACGATGCACAACTCATCAAAAAAGTGACCCGTTATCTTGCGGATCACGACACCACCGGCATGGACATCCGCATCATGACGCCGGAGGAGGCCATACAATTTTCCATCGACCGCATTCGCGAAGGAAAAAACACCATTTCGGTTACCGGCAACGTGCTGCGTGATTATCTGACCGACCTGTTCCCTATTCTGGAACTGGGCACCAGCGCGAAGATGCTGTCCATCGTGCCGCTGATGAATGGCGGCGGTCTGTTTGAAACGGGGGCCGGCGGTTCGGCGCCAAAACATGTCCAGCAATTCCAGCAGGAAGGCTATCTGCGCTGGGATTCATTAGGCGAATTCCTGGCGCTGGGCGCCTCACTCGAACATCTGGCTGAAAAATTCGGCAACGCCAAGGCTGCCGTGCTGGCACAGACGCTTGATATCGCCAACGGAAAAATTCTTAAGAACAACCGCACCCCTGCACGCAAAGTCGGACAAATTGATAATCGGGGCAGTCATTTTTACCTTGCGCTTTACTGGGCAGAGGCACTGGCTGCACAAACAAAAGACCTCGATATTCAGGCATGCTTTACTGAATTGGCAAAAACACTTGCAGACAACGAGTCGAAGATTAATGCCGAACTGATTGCAGCACAGGGAAAACCGGTGGATATGGGCGGCTATTACCATCCCGATACCGAAAAAACGGCTAAAGCCATGCGGCCAAGCAGTACATTGAATGCAGCCCTGGCCTTAATTTCATAAAAGCTAGCCGTAAAAAAACCCGCCAGTGGCGGGTTTTTTTACTCAGACAACGTTTATGCTGCCTGAATATTGGATGCCTGATTGCCTTTTGGGCCTTTTACAACGTCAAAGCTGACTTTCTGACCCTCTTTGAGTGACTTGAAGCCGCTCATGTTGATTGCCGAAAAGTGCGCAAACAAATCTTCGCTGCCATCGTCAGGCGTAATGAAACCGAAGCCCTTTGCATCATTGAACCACTTTACTGTACCAGTTGCCATGTGATAACTTCCTCAACTAAAAAAACGGGCTCCCCCCCGTAAAACTGTTTGAAACCAGGACCGCACACGGCAAAACCAGTACTGCAGACACTTTGAATCAAACACCCGGCGATATTTAAACCTTATTTGGCAATATTTGTCAAATAGTTTTCTCAAATTATGGAACTGGCTTGAAAAAGCATCGCTAATCGTCAAGCTGTTCACCCCGAATAAATGCCAGAATGCCCATACAGATATGCCCAATAAACCAGACAGCAACACCGCACTCGCACCTGAACATCTGAAAACCAGGCCACCTGGCATGTATAAGGTGCTGTTGTATAACGACGATTACACCACGATGGAATTTGTTATTGAGGTGCTGCAACGGTTTTTCGCCATCAACAGTGAACGCGCGCAGCAAATCATGCTCCAAATACACAACGAAGGTTTAGCTGTTTGCGGAATATATACACGCGATGTCGCCGAAACACGGGTAAGCCAGGTGACGGAATTCGCACAACAACACGGGCACCCCTTACGATGTGGCATGGAGGAAATTTGAAATGATTGCTCAAGACCTGGAAGTCAGCCTGCATCTGGCCTTTGTGGAAGCACGCCAGAAGCGACATGAATTCATCACGGTGGAACACCTGCTGCTTGCCATGCTGGACAACGCTTCCGCTGCCAGCGTCATTCGCGCCTGCCATGCAGACATTGAGGAACTGCGTGGCGTACTCACCGAATTCATAGACCGCAATACCCCGGTTGTCGCAGGCGACGGCGAAATGGACACGCAACCCACACTGGGATTTCAGCGTGTGATACAACGTGCCATATTGCATGCGCAGTCTGCCAACAAGAAGGAAATTACCGGCGCCAACATCCTGGCTGCCCTGTTTGGCGAGAAGGATTCCCATGCGGTACATTTCCTCATCCAGCGCAACATCAACCGTCTGGAAGTGGTCAATCACATTGTCCATGGCACCAGTCGAGAAGCACCTGCCAGTCCTGCACAATCAGAAAGTGTGCCTGAACACGCCGTCTCCGATGACAGCGCGCTGAGCGCCTACACCATTGATCTAAACGCACAGGCGCTGGCTGGCAAAATTGATCCCTTAATCGGACGTGATTCGGAACTGGAACGTGTGATTCAAACCCTGTGCCGCCGCCGCAAAAACAATCCGCTGCTGGTTGGTGAAGCAGGCGTGGGAAAAACGGCCATTGCCGAAGGGCTGGCACGCCGCATTGTCGAGGACAACGTACCGGACATCCTCAAGGATGCCCAGGTGTATTCGCTCGACATGGGCGCACTGCTGGCTGGCACAAAATACCGAGGCGACTTTGAACAGCGTCTCAAGGCCGTATTGAAGGAATTGAAGGAAGCACCCAATGCGGTTTTATTCATCGACGAAATCCACACCCTGATCGGCGCAGGTTCCGCATCGGGTGGCACAATGGATGCATCCAATTTGCTCAAACCCGCGCTGTCCAGCGGCACATTGAAATGTATAGGCGCAACCACCTATCAGGAATACCGCAGCATTTTCGAGAAGGACACGGCGCTGTCACGCCGTTTTCAGAAAGTCGACGTCGCCGAACCATCAGTTGAACAGACCATCGAGATTCTCAAAGGGCTCAAATCCCGTTTCGAGTTACACCACAGCGTCAAGTTCAGTGCCGCCGCGATCACCAGCGCAGTCGAACTGTCCGCACGTTTTATCAATGACCGTCATTTGCCGGACAAGGCAATTGACGTACTTGACGAAGCCGGTGCTGCGCAGCGTATTTTGCCAAAATCGAAACAGAAGAAAGTGGTCGGCAAGCACGAAATCGAGGAAATCATCGCCAAAATTGCGCGCATTCCAACCCGCTCGGTTTCGCACGATGACCGCAATGCCTTGAAGACACTCGATCGCGACCTGAAAGCTGTTGTTTTCGGCCAGAACAAAGCGATCGATGCACTGGCCACTGCCATCAAAATGTCGCGCAGCGGTCTTGGCAATCCGCAAAAACCCATCGGTAGTTTCTTGTTCTCAGGGCCTACAGGTGTCGGAAAGACAGAAGTTGCGCGCCAGTTGGCCTTTGCAATGGGCATGCCGCTGCACCGTTTCGATATGTCCGAATATATGGAGCGCCACGCCGTATCGCGCCTGATCGGCGCACCGCCCGGTTATGTCGGATTCGAACAGGGCGGCTTACTGACCGAGGCGATCGGTAAACAGCCCCACTGTGTGCTGCTGCTCGATGAAATCGAGAAAGCGCATCCGGATATTTTCAACATCCTGTTGCAGGTGATGGATCACGGCACCTTGACCGACAACAATGGTCGAAAAGCTGATTTTCGCAATGTCGTCGTCATCATGACCACCAATGCCGGCGCGGAAGCCATTAACAAATCGCAGATTGGTTTCACCAAAACTTCCGCTGCAGGCGACGAACTGGCGGACATCAAACGACTATTCACGCCGGAATTCCGCAACCGTCTGGATGCAATCATTTCCTTCGCCTCGCTGGATATATCGGTCATTCTGCGCGTAGTGGACAAATTCCTGATGCAACTTGAAGAACAGTTGCACGAGAAAAAGGTGGATGCAACCTTCACTGATGAACTCAAGACGTATCTGGCACAGCATGGCTTCGATCCGCTAATGGGTGCACGCCCCATGGCACGCCTGATTCAGGACACGATCCGGTCCGCGCTGGCCGATGAATTACTGTTTGGCCGTCTGGCCAGCGGCGGCAAGGTGACTGTGAATGTCCGGGACGATAAGGTTGTGCTGGAATTTGAGAAGGAAGCCATCCCTGCCTGATCGAATGCGCCAATAGCACCCGTTTCAGACGGATACTGGCCCAATGATACCTGCCAACTATCGCGGGCGATTCGCCCCTTCACCCACCGGCCCGCTGCACTTTGGCTCGCTGGTCGCTGCAGTTGGCAGTTATCTGGATGCCCGCCATCATGGCGGCGTCTGGCTGGTGCGCATCGAAGACATCGATAGTTATCGCTGCATCAAGGCGGCAGCAAACGATATTTTGCGCACACTGGCAGGTTTCGGCCTTGTCAGCGATGAACCCGTTCTCTATCAAAGCCATCATACGGCAGCTTATGAAGCCGCACTGCACACACTCATTGATCTGAACATAGCCTATCCCTGTTGCTGCACCCGCCGCGAAATTGCCGATTCCGCGCTGCACGGCATCGACGGGGTGATCTATCCGGGCAATTGCCGCAACGGGATTCCACCCTCCCGCGACGCACGTTCCTGGCGGGTGCGCACCGACCTGCCATCGGGTCGGATTTCATTCGAGGATGCACTGCAAGGCAATATCCACCAACAACTCATGAGCGACATTGGCGATTTCGTTATCAAGCGCGCGGATAACCTGTTCGCCTATCAACTTGCCGTGGTGGTGGATGATGCCGCGCAAGGCATCACCGATGTGGTGCGCGGCGCCGACCTGATCCATTCCACCCCTCGCCAGATTTTTCTTCAGACACAACTCGGCCTGCCTGTCCCGCGTTATATGCACCTGCCGGTAGCCGTCAACTCACAAGGGGAGAAACTTGGCAAACAGACGCTGGCCCATGCGGTCACCCCCAACACCGCAACGCTGTTTGAGGTTTTGAATTTTCTACGCCAGCAACCGCCCATCGAACTGCGTACAGGCACAATTCCCAGCCTGCTGACATGGGCCATGGCCAACTGGCATCCTGAACGACTCAAAGGGTGCAGACAACTTCCAGAGAGAGCTCAAGCAAGTTAGGCCGCAGATGACGCGCTTACAGATTACCCGCAGACTTGAATAAACAGTTTGATGTAAGAATTGGCATTCTCGCCCCCATAGGCCGCCAGGGCCCGCATTTTTTAGCTCAACCTATTCCACCAACACAATTTAACGCGCTCCTGTGACTTTTGTCACAGACATCTTCACACTGTAGACTTAACATACGTCGCTAAGTTAGTATCTGATTACTTATTAAAGAGACACTTCGATCTGTCATGTTAAAACAAAAACTAGGGCTAGTTGTATTGGGGTTGGCAGTAATTGCAGCATTCCTGTGGGTCGTGATAACCCAAGGACCGCTGGCGCCGATCAAAGTTACGATAAATAAAGTTCAGCTTGGAAAGCTCAGTAACGAGGTGTTTGGTGTCGGCGTGGTAGAAGCCAGGCGCAGTTACAGCCTTGCGCCCACCACGACCAGCCGTATCAACAAAGTACTGGTCGATCAGGGCGATAGGGTCAAAGCCGGTCAACTGCTGGCTGAAATGGATGCAGTTGATCTGAATGATCGGGTTACCAGCAGTCAGCAGGCTGCAGAACGCGCCAGATACGGCATTCAGGTGACTGAGGCGCAATTAAATGAAGCGAAGAGTCGCGCCAAAACTGCAAATGCAAGCTATGAACGCTATCTCGAATTGCGCTCGCGCGGCTTTGTCAGTCAGGAAATGCTGGACGGCAAACTTCATGAAAGAAATGCCGCAGCTGCCGCAGAAGATGCCGCCACCGCCACTTTGGCATCGGCACGACTAGAACTGAACAAGGTACATGCCGATGCCAGCGGCATCAACAAACTGCGCGCACAAATCCGCTTAATCAGTCCGGTTGATGGGGTAGTAACCAGTAGATTGGCCGAGCCCGGAACGACGGTTGTGGCCGGACAAACCATCATTCAGGTGATTGACCCGGGCAGTTTATGGATAAAAACCCGCATTGATCAGAAGCAAGTCGGGCCAATTCAGGTGGGCCTGCCCGCTCAAATACAGCTGCGTTCGCAGCCTAACACGGCACTCGCTGGCGTCATCGATCGTATCGACCTGATTGGAGATGCCGTGACCGAAGAACGTATCGTCAATGTGACATTTACAAAACCACAGACAGGCGCAACATTGGGTGAACTTGCCGAAGTGACGGTCAACCTTCCAGATATGGACAATGTTCTCTCGATCCCGTCTGCCGCAGTCAAATATAGCAATCACAACGAGGGCGTGTGGCGCTTGCATGAGGGGCATGTGCAATTCACATCGGTTAAGACGGGCATCTCAACACTGAATGGACGCACACAACTCTTGTCAGGCTTGGCTAAGGGCGACGAAGTCATAGTTTATAGCCAGCAGCAATTGCGCGCCGACGCAAAAGTTAAAGTGGTGACTGAAATCGTTCGAGGTAAGCCGTGATCAATCTCGCAAGTCGCGATATTCTGCACGGCTGGGGAAAATTCGTCTTTACCGGGATGGGCTTGGGCTTGCTGATTGGAGTCACACTGACCATGGCAGGCGTGTATCGCGGCATGGTGGACGATGCCGAAGTGATGATCGCCAACGCGGGTGCCGACTTGTGGGTGGTGCAGCAGAATACCCTCGGCCCCTATGCCGAGCCGTCCAGCATACATGACGATGTAGCACGCGATCTGCTCGGGCAGAGTGGCATCATAGCCACCGGCAATGTCACCTACCTGACGATGCAGGTACAACAGGATGGCAAAGAAAGTCGCGTCATGTTGGTGGGCTTTGAACCGGAAAAACCGGGTGAGCCCGATTATTTAGTGGCTGGGCGACCCATTACACGTTCACACTACGAGGCATTGGCCGACATCAAGACCGGCTTCAATGTGGGCGAACAGATACAGATTCGTCGTCATGCCTACACCGTCGTCGGATTGACCCGACGCATGGTGTCATCGAGCGGCGATCCGATGCTATTCATTCCGCTCAAAGATGCCCAAGAAGTGCAGTTCCTCAAAGACAACGATGCGTTGTTGAACGAACGCGCACGAACCGCCAGCAATCCGGCGTTCAATCGTCCCAACGTGCCGGGATTGCTCGATGCGATTTTGGCCAGCCAGACTACGAGCCATATGGTGAATGCGGTACTGGTGCGCACCACGCCGGATGCCGATGCACAAGAGATAGCTGAAGAGATTCGGCGCTGGAAACATTTGCAGGCTTATACCAAGGCGCAGATGGAAGAAATTCTGGTGGCCAAATTGATTGCAACCTCGTCCAAACAGATATTCATGTTCCTCGTCATTCTGGCTGTCGTCAGTGCCGCGATAGTGGCCTTCATTATCTTCACCATGACCATGAACAAGATTCGCGAAATTGCCGTGCTCAAATTGATCGGTGCGACCGATCGCACCATCAGCGGCATGATTTTGCAGCAGGCATTGGGGCTGGGACTGATTGGATTTTTGGTGGGCAAACTATCGGCCACCTTGTGGGCGCCCTTGTTTCCAAAATACGTGCTGCTTATCCCTGATGATGCCCTGCGCGGATTCATTCTGGTCATGCTGATGTGCGCCATCGCCAGCACGTTCGCGATCCGCGCCGCCTTGCGCATTGATCCTGCCACAGCGATAGGTGGCTGAACATGACTGCTCCAGCTATCCATATCGAAGGACTTAGAAAACGTTACGGCGAAGGCGAGACGGCAGTCGATGCGCTTAAAGGCGTGGACATGACCATCTGGCCCGGCGAGGTGGTCGGCTTGGTCGGCCCGAGCGGTTCCGGTAAAAGCACTTTGCTTAAATGTCTGGGCGCAGTGATCGAACCTACCGCCGGAAAGATGACGCTGGGCAATCAGGTCATTTTTGAAGATGAGTGGAAGATTGCCGATCTGCGCACCCTCAGACGCGACCGTATCGGTTTTATATTCCAGGCACCGTACCTGATCCCGTTTCTGGATGTGACCGACAACGTCGCTTTGTTGCCGATGCTGGCGGGCAACTCCAATGTCAGCGCACGCAGTCGTGCACAGGAATTATTGCAGGCACTCGACGTGGGGCATCGCGCCCATGCACAGGTATCCCAACTTTCCGGCGGTGAGCAGCAACGTGTTTCCATCGCACGTGCCTTGGCTAACCATCCGCCGGTGATACTTGCCGATGAGCCGACTGCGCCGCTCGACAGTGAACGTGCATTGAACGTCGTGCGCATCCTGAATCAAATGGCGGCGCAATATCAGACGGCGATTATTGTGGTGACGCACGACGAAAAGATCATTCCGACCTTTAAGCGCATCTATCATATTCGCGATGGACGTACTTATGAAGAAGCGGGTGAAGGACGGGTTGTTTGAATGAACAATAGTAAAAGAGGCAAAAAATGAATCAGAACGTAATTAAAAAGCGCTTATCCACCGAGGAGCGACAGAGCGAGATTATTCGTGTCGCCGTTGACTTGGCCGCAGAAAAAGGGGTGGATAGCGTCACAACGCAAGATATGGCAGATGCGATGCATCTGACCCAAGGCGCCATCTTCCGCCACTTCGCTACCAAGGATGACATCTGGGAGGCCGTTATTCATTGGATACGCGAGCGGTTGATGAGTGTATTGAATAATGCGGCTGCCGGAGCGACCGACCCCATCAACGCCATTGAACGCATGTTTCTCGCACACATCGCTTTCATCAGCAAGCACCCCGCGATACCTCGTCTGCTATTTTCTGAACTACTGCACAAGAAAAACAGCAAACTGCGCCATCTGATACAAGAAATTATCTCTGGCTATGAAGCCAGGATTGCCGGGTTGCTTGAAGCCGGAAAAGCACAAACGCTCGTACCGGAAGAGCTCGACACGCAAAGCGCTGCCGTACTCTACATCGGCATGATTCAGGGGCTGGTCATGCAGTCGTCTATTTTTGGAGGCAAACGCTCGTTGCTGCAACAGGCCGAAAAGACATTCCCGATTTACCTTCATGGCATCAAGAAAAATTCCACCGCTGTTTAATATTCGACCTCAACCAAAAGGAAATACCATGAACAAACACTACTCACTTGCCGTATCCGCTTTCGGGCTGTTCGTCGCTGCAACTGCTGCTCAGGCCACCGAACCACTTGCCCTGCAACAAGTTATGAAAGATTTGGGCAAACACATGCAAACCATTACTGACGGAATTTCTCGCGAAGATTGGGCGCTGGTCGAAAAAACCGCACCCTCTATCGCCGAGCACCCGCAGCCACCGATCACCGAAAAAATGCGCATCATGAGTTTTATGGGTAGCAGCATGGGCAAGTTCAAGGGTTTCGACGAGCAGACCCACGAGGCAGCGCACGATCTACTGCACGCGGCACAGGAGAAAGATGGGCAAAAGGTGATCGCCGCATTTGAAAAAGTGCAATCTTCCTGTCTGGCCTGTCACCAAACTTTCCGGACCCCTTTTGTAGCGCATTTTTACGGCAAACAGACAGCAAACAATGCTCAGTCGAAATAACGAGTTATTGACTACAGATCGGCGATTATATGAATAGATGTCGATCCATAAAGAAATGCTATTCCCGTTATGCAGCATGGGTGAAATACACAGGTTTGAAATATTACAAAGGAGATAACATGAAAAGTTGCAAGTTAAGTTGGGTTCTGGTCGGTGTATTGTTGGTAGTGGTTGCTATTTTTTCCTACAAATTCACCAAGGGCGAAGTGCAACCTTCCGAGGATGGCCGTCTGGCCGTCATGTTAAGCAAGGATGAGCGAAATGCGCTGCTGCTGGAAATGCGTACATGGTTACAGAGTTCACAAGGTGTTCTGGCTGCGGCAGCCGCTAATGATTTCGATACGGTCATCAAGTCAGCCAAAGCATCAGGCATGGGCGCTGAAGCAGACACACCCGGTTCATTGTTTAGAAAGCTGCCTGTAGAGATGAAAGCACTCGGTTTTGATACGCGCAGCAAATTTGATGCCATCGCTGCCGATGCTGAAAAATTGAAGGATAGCAAACATACGATCACCCAATTAAGTGAAGCGATGAACAACTGCATTGCCTGCCATGCGACCTATCGGTTTGCAGAGGTTAGTAAATAACAGGTTTAAATTATGGATTAGACCAATAAATATCTGAATATTTTAGGATTTATTGGCGAATGCGCCTGTGAAAATTGTTACCTCAAAACGTAAAGAGGAAGCAAAACTGGCAACATGAAATTCACCCCCTTGGAAGACAAAAACCAAGGGGGTAGAAGCTCAGAGCGCAAGGTAAGGGTGAAATACGCGCCTACTGACCACGCCCTGCTGCCGGATTTTCCCGCACCCTGAACCAGGCCGCATACAGCGCCGGTAAAAACAAACAGGTGAGTAAGGTCGCAACGACCAGCCCCCCCATGATGGTGACCGCCATCGGCCCCCAGAACACCTGACGGGTGAGCGGGATCATCGCCAGTATCGCTGCCGATGCAGTCAGCATAATCGGCCTGAAGCGGCGAACCGTGGAGCCGATGATGGCCTCCCAGACGGACTTGCCTTCCTCCTCGTCCTGACGGATCTGATCGACCAGTATCACCGAATTGCGCATAATCATCCCGGCCAATGCAATAAATCCGAGATTGGCAACAAAACCGAACGGCACCTGAAACAGTAGCAGGGCTGCCGTCACGCCGATCATGCCCAGCGGCGCGGTTAGCAGCACGATGATGGTACGACTGATATTCTGCAACTGCATCATCAATAGTGTAATCACACCGATCAGCATCAGCGGCATCACTGCCTTGATTGCCGTCTCTCCCTTGGCGGACTCCTCGATGCTGCCGCCCATTTCGATGTGATAACCACCCGGCAGTTTGGCGCGCAGTCCGTCCAGTTGGGCATTGAGTTGTGTGGAAGCCGTTGCAGGCTGCATCGCATCGTTCATATCGGCCAACACCGTCATGGTCGGCAGACGATGACGCCGCCAGATGACCGCTTCCTCCTGCACAGGCACCAGTTTGGCCAGCTGCGAGAGCGGCACATGACGACCACCTGCCAGTGGAATATCGAGACCGGACAGTCGATCGAGCGAGCGCGCCGTTACACCGCCACGCCAGACTACATCAATCATCTGGTCATGTTCGCGATACTGGGTGAGCGCAATGCCGTTCAGCCAGCCCTGCATCGCCAGTGCAATGTCGTGACTGGACGTACCCAATGCGCGCGCCTTTTCCTGATCGACAACCAGCCGCACACTTTTTACCTTCTCGTTCCAGTCAAAACTGACATCCTGCAGATGCGGGTTAGCACGCATCAAGGCAGACACCTGATCGGCGATCTGGCGCACCTGTTCGACATCCGGGCCACTGACACGGAACTGTACCGGATAACCGACCGGCGGGCCATTTTCCAGACGTACTACATGCGGATGAAGATGGCTAAAACCACCCGTTGCAGAGGTGAATATTTGCTCCAGCCTGTGCTTGAGCGCTTCACGCGCCTCGATGTCGCGGGTCAGGATCACACACTGCGCGTAATTGTCACTGAACAATTTGACATCCAGTGACAAAAAGAAACGCGGCGCACTGTTGCCGACATAACAGGTATAGGAAGTAACCCTGGTATCCTTACTGACCAATTGCTCGATACGCTCAACCTCATGTTTTGTCGCCACCAGTGAGGCGCCCTGCGGCAGCCACACATCCACCATCAATTCAAGCCGACTCGAAGAAGGGAAGAACTGCTTTTGCACGCCCTTGGTAAAGGCTGCAATGGATAGCACAAACAGCAGCAAGGTTGCACCAATCACCTTCCAGCGATTGCGCAAACACCACACCAGCAACTGACGAAAACGCCGGTAAAAAGGCGTGTCATAAATGTCTTCACCATGCTTCTGGGCGTTTGCGATCAGCTTGGCAGGATCGAGCAACTTAAAGCCCAGATAAGGGGTAAACACCACCGCAACCAGCCAGGATACCAGCAGCGCAATGGTGACCACGGCGAAAATCGAGAAGGTATACTCGCTGGCGGCCGATTTGGAGAATCCTACCGGCGTAAAAGCCGCAGCGGTCACCAGCGTACCGGTCAGCATCGGGAAAGCGGTTGAAGTGTAGGCAAAGGTAGCGGCCTTAAATTTATCCCAGCCCTGCTCCATCTTGACCACCATCATTTCAACGGCAATGATAGCGTCATCCACCAGCAACCCCAGTGCGATCACCAGCGCGCCCAGCGAAATACGCTGCAGATCAATGCCGAAAATCTTCATTGCAAAAAACGTGATCGCCAGCACCAGCGGGATGGAGAGCGCCACCACTGTGCCGGTGCGCCATCCCAGACTCAGGAAGGAGACCGCCAGCACAATCAGAATCGCTTCCATCAGCGACTCCTGAAACAGCGAGATCGAACCCGCTGCAACCGCTGGCTGATCAGCGACCACATGCACCTCAATACCTGCGGGCAATTCGGCCGAAATACTCTTCATCGCCGCCTTGAGGTTTTCGCCCAGATGGATGACATTGCCCCCCTTGTCCATGATGACGCCAACCCCGATGGCAGGCTGCCCCCCTACACGCATGGCCGGGCGAGGCGGATCATTCAGTCCGCGCGACACGGTAACAATATCGCCCAGACGCAAGTGCCGTCCATTCACCAGCAAATCGGTATTGCGAATTTTATCTACACTATCGAGTGCGCCACTGGTTCGCAACCAGATACGCTCGCTGCTGGTATCGATAAAGCCGGAGGGGGACACCGCATTTTGCTGTTGCAGGGCTTGTGCAATCAGCGCGGGGGTCACGCCCATGCTCGCCAGACGCACGGGGTCGGCATCCAGATAAATTTTTTCATCCTGCACGCCGATCAGCTCCACGCGCTTGACATCCGGCACCCGTTTCAATTGCAGCGCGATCTGATCCGCATAACGCCGCAGTTCTGCCAAATCAAATCCATCGCCGGTCAGCGCGAAGATATTGATATCCACATCGCCAAACTCGTCATTGGGAAACGGGCCCTGCACACCGGTGGGCAGAGTATGGCGTATATCATCGAGTTTCTTGCGTACCTGACGCCACGCTTCAGGGACTTCGGGTTTTGGGGTGTAATCCTTGAGTACCACGAAAACCATCGATTCGCCGGGTTTGGAAGCCGAGCGCAACACATCCACCCAGGGCGTTTCCTGCAATTTCTTTTCAATCCGCTCGGTGAGTTCCTGCTCGACCTCCAGTGCCGTCGCACCCGGCCAGAGTGTACGTACTGCCATCACCTTGAAGGTAAAATCCGGATCTTCGGCACGGCCGAGACTGAAATAGGAAATCACACCGGCCAGGGTCAGCACGACCATCAGATACAGCACCATTTGCTGATGGTTCAACGCCCATGCAGAAAGATTTGGCCCCTTCATTGCGCACTGCCGTTAACAGCCTCTATCAGCTGAATTTTTTCACCTGCCGACAGCCTGTGTACGCCTCGGCTGACGATGCGCTCACCGGCTTTCAATCCGTCTGCGATCACCGCCCCCTCTTCCTTGTAAGCTGACACCGTGACTTTACGCAAGCTGACCACATGATCTGCACCCACCACCCACACCGCGCTCTGTTTTCCCTGCTGATAGATCGCCGTTAGCGGAATCAGCAAGGCAGAATCAGCGCCTTTTGAACCATTGAAACGTACCCTGGCACTCATACCCAGCGCAATGCCTGACGGCACTAAATCTGATTGCACCTGCTTCGCTTTGAATGACACGCGTGCAGCGTAGGTGCGCGTTGCCGGATCGGCTGCAGGGGACAATTCACGCAAACGTCCGGACAGCGGCTCACTGTTAGCCGACAACACTTCGATATCGGCCATATCGCCGACATGTCGTGCCGAAAATTGATCTTCAGGGATTTCGATCGCCACTTCCAGCTCACTCGACTGGGCCAGACGCAACACCGGCTGCGCTGCGCCGACCACCTGCCCTACATCGGCCAGCGTTGCAGTAATCACACCGTCATGATCGGCACGCAACGTTGTATATTCCGATTGATTATGGTTCAAAGCCGCTTGCGCCTTTGCCAGTTTCAACGCAGTTTCCTTGGCGTCCAGAGAAGAAGCGCTGACAAAGCCGCGACGGTGCAATTCCTGGTAGCGTTTTGCCTCCGCTTCGGCCAACTGATATTGCGACTGCGCCGCACCTGCGCTCAAGCCCGCATCTGCCGGATCAAGACGGGCCAGCACTTGCCCTGCCTTGACCTGACTACCCACGTCCACCAGACGCTCAAGCAGTTTGCCGCCCGTACGAAATCCCAGCACCAACTCGTGACGTGCGCGAATTTCGCCGCTATAAAAATTGCCTGCCGAACCGGACAACGTGCCTATTACCACGGTGATGACAGGCCGTTCAGTCACCACAGGGGGCGCAGCTTGCTTGCTGCAGGCGATGAGCGCGACGGAAAGTAAAATGAGCAGGTGGCTGGATTTCATCATGTATCAGGATTTGCTTGAATACCGGCAATGTAATTTTCAAACGCCTGTTTGTCAAACGTAACAGCGAGAAGCAGCCGAAGCGGGAAGGTTAAATGAAAAAATACCCGCAACAGCGCAAGTATCTGCCCCCACTCACTAAGGCGTGAGACGTAAAAAAGCCGGCTTGCGCCGGCTTTCTTGTACGGATGCTGTTCGATTAGAACTTGTACACAGCACCTACAGTGATAACATTGGCATTGCCGTTGCTCTTAACGCCGGTTACCGAATCGGCAGTAGCCACGCCATAACGATCCCAGTTCAAACGCAGACCGAGATTCTGGCTCACGTTGTATTGTGCGCCCAGGCCATAGGTTGCAGCGGTACGCGATGCGCCCAGGTTGGTCGCTGCACCAGACGAAGTGGTCTTGGCACTGGCCACGCCCAGTTTACCTAGCAGTGAGAAACTCTCATTCAATGGCAAAATACCCACGGCTGTCAGGCCAAAAGCGTCACCCTTGATGGTATTGCCGGCAGCATCAGTTGCCTTGCCCACGCCAGTGAATTGCGCTTCAACTGCCAGGTTTTTGTTGTACTGGTAACCCAGTAAACCACCATAAATAAAATCAGCCTTCTTGCTCAACGCAACAGCCGATGGCGTAACATTTGGCTTGCCGTTACCCAGCGTGACACCAGCATAGAATCCTTCGTCCGCAGCAAAAGCCGGTGCAGCAACGACAGCAGACAAGAGAACAACAGCAGCGATTTTCTTCATTTTGTAACCCTCAAAGATTGAAAAATAAGTAAAGCGACCCTATGAGTGCGCAATATTACAAAAGGTTCATCACAAAAGTGTAACAATGCTGTTACAAAAATCCGTGAACTTTCCAGGCGCTACATAGCCTGACTTAAGCAACACACATGGCATAGCTGTTTATAGACAGGTAGAATCAATCTTCCTGCTTGCCTGATCGGTATAAAACCAACAACAGCACAAATTGATCAATGATAAAAAAAATAACTGCCAATGCGGGAACCTACTGGAGCAACGTACCTTACGACAGGCGCAAAGCCCCGTATGACATACGCCTGTCCGAACAAAATGCGGCAGACAGGGGCGAGATTGAACAGTTTATACAGGAGATTTTTTATCGGGCGTGTGGTGCAAAAGTCAAATTCTTTCTACCCACCCTGATCAGCCTGCGTAGCCCGCAAGGGCAGTTGCTGGCCGCATGCGGCATCCGTAATGCGGATCAGACGCCACTGTTTCTGGAAAATTATATGGACAAGCCGGTTGAGCAGGTGCTTTCCGAACGGATAGGATCGCCAGTCATGCGTACCGATATCGTGGAGATTGGCAACTTCTCAGTCGCCGAAACCGGCCTGGCAAGGGCGCTGATTAGTGCAATCTTCGATCAACTGCACGCCACTTCAAAACAATGGGCAGTGTTTACAACTATCCAGCTGCTGCGAAACTCATTGATTAAACAGAATATATTTCCGATTAGCCTGTGCAATGCCGAGATTAGCCATCTGCCACCCGAAGCACAATCAGAATGGGGCAGCTATTACCAGCAAAACCCCCAGGTCATGGCAGTCAGGCGCATGGAAACAGCCAAAGAACAGATAAGGAGCCTATCTTGCAGTCTTCCCTCATTTCAGCCATCAAACGACAGTGCACAAAACAAGCTGATGCCCACGCGCTAACTGGCGACCGGCATACACTCAGTTATCAGGAACTGGGAAATGCCATCTCGCAACTCGGCGCGTTACTGCACACCTTCCCGGCTCGCACGATCGGACTTGCACTGGATAATTCACCCTTATGGGCAGTCATTGATCTGGCAGGACTGTCTGCCGGCAAAGTCATCATTCCGTTGCCTTTCTTCTTCTCTGCGGAACAAATTGCGCACAGCATACTGGATGCGGGCATCCGTTGCATACTCACCGACCAGCCTGATCTGTACCTTAAAATTTTAGGCAATGGCAACATCGAAACGACGGCAACCTATACACATCTGTTAAGTGGCTGCGAAATCACCGAAATCCGCCTGGGTAACATCCCTACCAAAACCTTACCGGACGGCACGGTCAAGATCACCTACACATCAGGCACCACCGGGCACCCCAAAGGCGTCTGTCTGAGTGCCGAAGCGCTGTATCAGGTAGCCAGTTCGTTGTTAAATGCCACAG